>DIUS01000132.1:8864-17491 GCA_002423075.1 Microbacteriaceae bacterium UBA6152 | reverse complement strand
CAGTCGCTCACCGACCAGGCGAACGTTGCCAAAGAGATTCGCGACGAGCTGCGCATCGAGGCCGAGGCTGCCTACGCCGCTGCGCAGGCAGCGGCCGAAGAGGCGCAAGCCGCCCTCGAAGCGCAACAAGAAAACCAGGCCCGACTCGAAGCCCAGCTGGCAGTGCTCGTCGAGAACCGCGAAGCCACCGAGGCCGACTACGCCGCCGGCGTGAGGGAGCGCGAGGCTGAAGCGCTCGCCAATGGCGGCGGAAGCTTCACGGCCGGGCAAATCGCCAACGGCTGGACGGTTCCCGTCAGCGGCTGGATCTCTTCGCACTACGGCAACCGCGTGCACCCCATCAGTGGGTCGGTGCGCTTCCACGCGGGCACCGACATCGCCGCACCCTGCGGCCGCATCATGTACGCGGCGGCAAGCGGCACCGTCGAGTACGCCGGCTGGAATGGCGGCTATGGCTACTACGTGCGGATCAACCACGGAGACGGCACCACGACCGCGTACGGCCACATTCAGTCGGGCGGAATATTGGTGAGCATGGGCCAGTCGGTCGGCGTGGGGCAGAGCATCGCCCGCGTCGGTACGACCGGCAGCTCGAACGGCTGCCACCTGCACTTCGAGGTGCGTCAGAACGGCTCGCCCACCAACCCCGTGACGTACCTGCGCAATAAAGGACTCTCCATTGGGTAGCCGACTCTGATGCGTCGCCTCGAGCGTCGCGGCATCGGAGTCGTCGCCCTGGTGACGGCTCTGGTTCTCGCGCTCGGGGTCGACAGCGCGTCGCACCGCACGGCCGTCGCAGCGCCCGGCGCTCCCACGTGGGACGAAGTCGAACAAGCGAGGGGCGACGTCGAAGCGACCGAGATCGCCATCTCGCGCATCATCGACACCGTGCGCGGGCTCGAAGAGCAGTATGCCGCGACCGCCCGCGACGCCCTCGCTCGCGGTGAAGCGCTGCAGCTCGCGCAGCTCGCCCTCGACGAGGCTGACCTCGCGCTCGACTCGCTCGAACGGCGGCGCGACGCCGCCCTCGACCGCGCCGACACCACCGGTCGCCAGGCCGCCCAGGTGGTCGCTCAACTCTCACGAGCCGGGGGCGGCGACGTCACCGCGGCGCTGCTGACGAGCGGCGATGATGCGGATGCTCTTCTCTACCGGCTCGGAACCATGAGCGCTCTCGGCACTCGCGCCGACGCCGTCATGGCGCTCGCGACGCTCGACCGCAACGTGGCCTCGGCTCTCGCGCAGCAGGCCGAGCTGGCTCGCGGTGAGCGCGAAGCACTCGCCGGTGAGGCCGCGCAGGCTCTCGCCGACGCGAACACCGCAGCGCAGCAGGCCGAAGCGCGCGTCGCCGCGCAAGAAGCGGCGCTCGGCGAGCTGTCAGCGCAGCTCGCGACGCTCACCGGGCGCAGTGCGGCCCTCGAGCGCGAGTACCTCGACTCACTGGGCGGATCAGGCGGCGGGGGTTCTGGCGGGGGCGGTGCGCCCGCGCCGAACCCGAACCCGAGCAGCCCCGCACCGAGCGCCCCCGCACCGAGCCCGAGCGCGCCCGACCCGGCGCCCTCGCCGAGCAGCCCGCCGCCGCCGGCGCCGAGCCCCAGTGCTCCGGCGCCGTCACCGAGTGCGCCCGCGAGCCCGCCGCCAGCATCCGTCGGCCCGCCGAATGCCACCGTCGTGAACGCGGCGATCGCCTTCGCGCGTGCCCAGCTCGGCGAGCCGTACCTGTTCGGCGGCAGCGGCCCGAACGCGTGGGACTGCTCGGGGCTCACGATGATGTCCTACTCGGCAGCGGGGCTCGCGATCGGCGGGCACTCGGTCTCAGCGCAGTACAACCGCGCCGCGACGAGGGGCCAGCTGCTGCCCTATGCGCAAGCGCAACCCGGCGACCTCATCTTCTACAGCTACGGCGGCTCGGCCTCGGGCTCGAAATATCACGTGGCCATCTACATCGGCGGCGGCCAGATGCTCGAGGCGCCATCACCGGGTAAGCCCGTGCGCATCGTGACGGTGCGCAATTACGACCGCATTCCGGTTGTCGCGCGCCCGAGCGCCTGAGCGGGACTAGTGGCCGGCGGGCGGCACGTACGCGGCGATGCCGGCCTGGATGATCGCCTCGGCCTCGGCGGCGTCGCCCCAGCCCTCGGTCTTGACCCACTTGCCGGGCTCGAGGTCTTTGTAGTGCTCGAAGAAGTGCTCGATCTCTTTCTTCGTGAACTCCGACACGTCGCCGACGTCTTGAATGTGCGACCAGCGCGGGTCTTTCGCCATGACGCAGACGATCTTGGCGTCGCTGCCGCCGTCGTCGGTCATCTTGAAGACGCCGACGGGGCGCACGTCGAGGCCCACGCCCGGAAAGAGCGGGTACTCGGTGAGCACGAGCGCGTCGACCGGGTCGCCGTCGAGTCCGAGGGTGTTCTCGAAGAAGCCGTAGTCGGTCGGGTAGACGAACGACGTGAAGAGCACGCGGTCGAGCATGACGCGACCGGTCTCGTGGTCGATCTCGTACTTGTTGCGGCTGCCCTTGGGCACTTCGATGATGACGGGGTACGCACCCATGGGGGCTCCTTCGACGGTCAGAAATCAACAGGTTCGTGCGCGCGGGCGCGGCCCTAACCTTAGTGGATGCCCCCCGCACTGCCCTCGGCATCTGAGCGTCGCCCGCGGCTCACCCCCGCGGTTGCCGACGTGCGCCGCGCGGTGCGCGAGAGCCTCGGCGAGCTCCCCGCGGGTCGCTCGGGCTCGGCGGAATCCCGCCAACTCGTGCTCGTCGCGCTGAGCGGCGGGCCCGACTCGATGGCCCTCGCCGCGGCAACCGCGTTCGAGGCACCCCGCCTGGGCATGCGCGCGGGAGCCGTCATCGTCGACCACGGCTTGCAGGCCGAGTCGGCCGCTGTCGCGCAGGCGGCAGCGCAGGCGGCGCGCGAACTCGGGCTCGAGCCCGTGCGCATCGAACGCGTTCGCGTCGACCTGTACGGCAGCGCCTCGCCGGTGGGAGGCGACGAAGCCATCACGCGCACGGGTGGCACGGGTGGCCCCGAGGCCGCGGCGCGCTCGGCCCGATACGCAGCGCTCGAGGTCGCCGCCGTCGAGCTCGGTGCCGCCGCCGTGCTGCTCGGCCATTCGCTCGACGACCAGGCCGAGACCGTGCTGCTCGGGCTCGCGCGCGGCAGCGGCACCCTCAGCATCGCGGGCATGGCCGCCGTCGCTGGCCTCTACCGCCGGCCGTTGCTCGAGGTGCGCCGGGCCACGTTGCAGCAGGCCTGCGACGATCAGTACCTCGAGCCGTGGCACGACCCCCACAACGACGACGATCGCTTCGCCCGCGTGCGGGTGCGCCAGAGCATCCTGCCCCTGCTCAAAGAGCAGCTCGATGCCGGCATCGTCGGGGCGCTCGCCCGCACCGCCGCGATCGCCCGCGAAGATGCCGAGGCGCTCGATCACATGGTCGACGAACTGGCCGAAGATCTCACCGAACTGGCCGAGGCCGGATGCTCGCTCTCGGTCGCCGGCCTCGCCGCGAACCCCGCGGCGATCCGTCACCGCCTGATCAGGCTCATCGCCCGCGGGCAGTTCGGTGCCTCGATCTCACGGGCGCAGACCCTCGAGGTCGCCCGGCTCGTGACCGACTGGCACGGGCAGGGCCCGGTGCATCTGCCCGGCGTTAGGGTGGAGCGAGCAGCGGGCCGCATCGTGTTTTCCGCCGCCGACTGAACGCATCCAGCGCTGAAGGAGCCCGACGTGGACGTGGAAGACATTCGCTCTGATCTGAGCGAGGTGCTCATCACCGAGCAGGAGATTCACGCCAAGCTCGCCGAGCTCGCGCGCCGAGTTGAGGCCGACTACGGCGACACGCCTCCGCTGCTCGTCGGCGTGCTCAAGGGTGCCGTCATGGTCATGGCCGACTTCGCGCGCGAACTTGCGGTGCACGTGGAGATGGACTGGATGGCGGTGTCGAGCTACGGCGCGAGCACGCAGTCAAGCGGTGTCGTGCGCATTCTCAAAGACCTCGACACCGAGATCGCGGGGCGCGATGTGCTCATCGTCGAAGACATCATCGACTCGGGCCTTACGCTCTCGTGGCTGCGGGCCAACCTCGAGTCGCGCGGCGCGAACAGCGTCAAGATTCTCGCCCTGCTGCGCAAGCCCGAGGCCGCCAAGGTCGAGGTCGACGTCGAGTACGTCGGCTTCGACATCCCGCCGGCCTTCGTCGTCGGCTACGGCCTCGACTACGCCGAGAAGTACCGCAATCTGCGTGCCGTCGGGGTGCTCGCCCCGCACGTCTATCAGAACTAGTCTCGCCGACTCGTCCCGCACTATCCGGTCTCCGCATTTTCCGCTCTCTTCCCGTCGCGCTGCCCCTGGCCGAGCGTGGTCACATCCTCGGCGCCTGCCGTCGTGGGAGCGTTGTGCCGTTCATGCAATGTGCCTCTTGCGGCACATGCCGTCGGCGGCACACTGCTTCAGCGGATACCTGGATCCAGTGCGTCGGAGAGCGACTGAGGCAGAGTGTGTTGGGCCCGGGGCAGGCCCTGCGCCAGGGGCGGCTGTGATGACGGTTCGCCCCTGCGCCAGGGGCGGCTGTGCTGACGGTTCGGCCCTGCGCCAGGGGCGAACATCCAGGCCGTCCCGTGGTGGCGCGCGATAGCCTGACGTGCTGAGATTCACCGATAGAAAGGTGCGCGCCCGATGGCCCGCGAACCCATGACTGCCAAGCGACTGCTGCGCGGACCGTTGCCCTTCATCGTGGTGGGCGCCCTCGTTATCTGGGCCGGGTTCGCTCTGCTCGGTGGCATCGGCGGCTTTCGTGCCATCAGCACGCAACAGGGCCTCGAACTGCTCGCAGACGAGACGTTCACGTCGGTCAAGATTGTTGACGGCGAGCAGCGGGTCGACCTCGTTCTCGCCGAACCCGACGAGGAGCTCGGGCAGAACCTGCAGTTCTACTACGTTGCGCCCCGCGGCGAAGCCGTCATCGCGGCTATCGACGCGGCAAACATCGAGGAGGAGTTCACTGACGAAGTTCCGCAGTCGAACTTTTTCGTCAGCCTGCTCGGCCTGATCATCCCGTTTCTGATTATCGGCGTCATCTTCTACTTCTTGCTCACGCGCCTGCAGGGCGGCGGCGGGCGGGTCATGCAGTTCGGCAAGTCGCGCGCCAAGCTCGTCAACAAAGAGACGCCGCAAGTAACCTTCGCCGACGTCGCCGGAGCCGACGAGGCCATCGAAGAGCTCGAAGAGATCAAAGACTTCTTGAAAGACCCGGCGCGATTCCTCGCCGTCGGAGCGCGCATTCCGAAGGGCGTGCTGCTCTATGGCCCTCCCGGCACGGGTAAGACGCTGCTCGCACGCTCAGTCGCGGGCGAGGCCGGCGTGCCGTTCTACTCGATTTCGGGTTCAGACTTCGTCGAGATGTTCGTCGGCGNNGCGGCGCCGGCATGGGCGGCGGCCACGACGAGCGCGAGCAGACGCTCAACCAGATGCTCGTCGAGATGGACGGCTTCGACCCCAACACCAACGTCATCATGATCGCGGCGACTAACCGCCCCGACATTCTCGACCCCGCACTGCTGCGCCCGGGCCGCTTCGACCGGCAGATTCAGGTCGATGCCCCCGACATGAAAGGCCGCGAGAAGATTCTGCAGGTGCACGCCAAAGGTAAGCCCATGGCCGAGAACGTCGACCTTGAAGTGCTCGCGCGCAAGACTCCGGGCTACACGGGCGCTGACCTCGCCAACGTGCTCAACGAGGCCGCACTACTGACCGCACGCGTCAACGGCGAGCGCATCACCAACGAAGCGCTCGACGAAGCCGTCGACCGCGTCATGGCTGGCCCGCAGCGTCGCACACGGATCATGCGCGACCACGAAAAGCTCATCACCGCGTATCACGAGGGCGGCCACGCGCTCGCGGCGGCGGCCATGCGGCACACCGACCCCGTCACGAAGGTCACCATCTTGCCGCGCGGGCGTGCTCTCGGCTACACGATGGTGCTGCCGATCGACGACAAGTACTCGGTGACCCGCAACGAGCTGCTCGACCAGCTGGCCTACGCCATGGGCGGTCGCGTTGCCGAAGAGATCGTCTTCCATGACCCGACGACGGGCGCCTCGAACGACATCGAGAAGGCCACCTCGATCGCGCGCCGCATGGTGACTGAGTACGGCATGAGCGCCACCGTCGGAGCCATCAAGCTCGGCTCGTCGAGCGGCGAAGTGTTCTTGGGCCGCGACATGGGGCACCAGCGCGACTACAGCGAGAGCGTCGCCGAGAATGTCGACGCCGAAGTGCGCGCGCTCATCGACCAGGCGCACGACGAGGCGTGGGCGGTCATCAACGACAACCGTGAGATTCTCGACCGCCTGGCGACCGAGCTGCTCGAGAAGGAGACGCTCGACCACCTGCAGCTCGCCGAGCTCTTCGCCGAGGTCAAGAAGCTGCCCGAGCGGCCGCAGTGGCTCTCGAGCGTCGACCGACCGCTGCCCGACCTGCCGCCCGTTCCCATGCCGAGCAAGGCACCCGTCGATGCGGGAGCCCTTGCCCGCACCGCGCACGAGCCCACGGTGGCCCGCGACGGTCAGGCCCACGACGGTCAGGCCCACGACACCGCGCACCTCGACGATTGAGCCTGGCATGCCCCCGATCGACCGAGCACGCATCGAGGCGGCCGTCGCCGAGATTCTGGCCGCGATCGGTGAGGATGCGCAGCGCCCAGGTCTGCTGACGACACCGCAGCGGGTCGCCGAGTCGTACGCCGAGTTCTTCGCCGGGGTCGGGGTCGACCCCGTGCCGCTGCTGAGCGACGAAGTCGAGATGCAGACCGACCCGGGCGAGCGCGGCGAGCTCGTGCTGCTGCGTGACATCGCTCTGCGCTCGATCTGCGAGCATCACCTGCTGCCCTTCACGGGAGTGGCTCACGTCGCCTACCTGCCCGCCGAGCGGCTCGCCGGCATCGGCCGCATCGCCCGCGTCGTCGAGACGGTCGCTTCACGCCCGCAACTGCAAGAGCGACTCGGCGAAGACGTCGTCGCCGCGCTCGACACCGGGCTCGCCCCGCACGGCGTACTCGTCGTCATCGACGCGCGGCACGGCTGCGTCGGCGCCCGAGGCCCGCGGCAGGCCGAGAGCACGACCGTGACGGTCGCCTCGAGCGGAGCACTCTGCGACCCGGTGCGCCGCGCCGAGGTGATGGCCCTCATCGGCGGACACAGCTGATGAGCCTCGCCGGGGGCACGGCCCACGCCCGCCCGCAGCTGTGGGGCATTCTCAACGTCACGCCCGACTCGTTCAGCGACGGCGGGCGCTTCGTCGAGGTTGACGCGGCCGTCGCGCAGGGGCTGCGCCTGGTCGCGGAGGGCGCGTCCGTCATCGACGTGGGCGGTGAGTCGACCCGGCCGGGTGCCGAGCCCGTGGCGCCGAAGGTCGAACGTGAGCGCGTGGTGCCCGTGGTGGCGGCGCTCGCTGCGGAGGGCATCCGCGTGTCGATCGACACCCTGCACGCCGCGACCGCCGCCGCCTCGGTAGATGCCGGAGCCGTCATCGTCAACGACGTGAGCGGCGGGCTGCACGATCCCGACATGGCAGCCCTCGTCGCCGAGCTCGAGGTCGAGTTCGTCGCGATGCACTGGCGCGGGCCGAGCGATCAGTGGGATGCCGTGAGCGCCTACGAGTGGGCACCCCACGATGTGCGTGACGAGTTGCGGACTCGGCTCGACGCCCTGCTCGAGGTCGGCATCGCGCCCCGACGACTCTGGATCGACCCGGGCCTCGGGTTCGCGAAGCACCCCGAGCACAACTGGCAGCTGCTCGCGCACCTCGCCGAGCTCGAGGTGCTCGGCGCGCGCGTGCTCGTGGGCGCATCGCGCAAGCGCTTCGTCGGCGCGCTACTGCCCGGCGACGCCCCGCTCGACGAGCGCGACCTGCCGACGGCGGTCATCGGCGCGCTCGCCGCGATCGCGGGCGTGGATGCTCTGCGCGTGCACGACGTGCGCTCGAGCGCTCGCGCCCTCGATGTGGTCGAGGCCTGGCGCGGTGGCTGGGGAGGGGGTGCGCCGTGAGCGTCGAACACAGCAGCGCGCCGCGCGACGCCATCACCCTCACGGGCCTGCGGGCTCGGGGCAACCACGGTGTCTTCGAGCACGAGCGCCGCGACGGTCAAGACTTCATCATCGACGTGCGCGTGACTCTTGATCTTGCCCGCGCGGCATCGAGTGATGATGTCGCCGACACGGTGCACTACGGCGAGCTCGCGATCGCGGTCGTCGACGCCGTCGAGACCGACCCCGTCGACCTCATCGAGACGGTCGCCGAGCGGGTTGCCGCCATTGCGCTCGGCTACCCGGCGGTGCACGAGGTCGAGGTGACCGTACACAAGCCGCAGGCACCGATACCCGTACCGTTCGACGACGTCAGCGTCACGATCGTGCGGGGTCGAGCGTGACCGCGGCACCGCACGCTGATGCCGCGCACCGCGGGGGCGCGCGACCAGCGACTGCCGTCATCGCGCTCGGCAGCAACCTCGGCGACCGGCAGGCGACACTCGAGCACGCCGTGGCGGCGCTCGACGCGCTGCCCGACTCGAGCATCCTGGCCGTCTCGTCGTGGCACGCAACGGTGGCGCTGACGGTCGACGG
>DIUS01000132.1:0-8837 GCA_002423075.1 Microbacteriaceae bacterium UBA6152 | reverse complement strand
TGGGGCGACCGCACTCTCGACCTTGACCTCATCGCGCTTGACGCGCTCGAGATCGACTCTGAGGTGCTGCAGGTTCCGCACCCGCGCGCGCACGAGCGCGACTTCGTGCTCGCGCCCTGGCTCGACGTGCAGCCCGACGCCGAGCTTCCGGGCCACGGCCCGATCGCGGCGCTACTCGACGCGTTGCGCGAGACGTCGAGCCCCGAGGCTGCCCCGTGAGCCGCACGCGACCGCTACCGCTGCTCATCGCCGCGCTGTCCGGGCTCGCAGCTCTCTACCTCGTCAACATCGTGCTCGCCCTGCGCGGCGTCGCCGTGCTCGTGCCGCCTGTGTCTCTCACCGTGGCGCTCGCGCTCATCGCCGTGCTGCTCGTGGCCATCGCGTGGCCCGTGCGCAGCGCCGCCAAGGGCGAGCGCCGCATCGACCCGTTCTTCGCCACCCGCGTGGTCGTGCTCGCCAAGGCGAGCGCTCTCGCGGGAGCGCTGCTCGCGGGGGCCGCGGCGGGCATCCTGTTCTATCTGCTCAGCCGAGCCGTCGTGCCGTTAGGCTCGTCGCTGACCGCGGGGGCGAGTCTGGTGGCCGCGATGTCCCTCGTGACCGCCGCCCTTGTGGCCGAGCACTGGTGCTCGCTGCCACCCGACGAGCCGACCGACGAACTCACGCAGGAGTCAGCATGACGACGACCCCCGAACCGCGCCGACTCGAGCGACCCGAGACCGACTGGCAGCGGGTCTCGCCGAAGTACATTCCGGTCGACATGATCTCGACGCTCATTCTCGGCGCCATCGTCACGGCTGCCGGCTTCCTTCCGTTCTGGCTGGGCTGGCAAGAGGGCTGGTTCATCGGGGCCGCCCTCGGCGCGATCTTCTTGCTCACCCTGGCGCTCACGCCGCGTCGGGTGCGGGCCATCGGCTATCTGCTGCGCGACGATGACCTGCTCTTTCGCCGCGGCATCATGTTTCAGCGTTTCGTCTCGGTGCCCTACGGGCGCATGCAACTTGTCGACATCAACCGTGGGCCGCTCGTGCGCGCTTTCGGCCTCGCCGAACTCAAGTTCGTGACCGCCGCCGCCTCGAGCGGCGTCACGATTCCTGGCCTGCCGTTCGAGACCGCCGAGCAGCTGCGCGACCACCTTGTCGCGGTCGCCGAGACCCGCCGGGCAGGGCTGTGAGCACGATCATGCCCGAGTCGCAGGCAGAGTCGCAGCCCGAACGGCAGGCCGACCCGCAGCAGGGCGACGCGGCACCAGCGCCGACGACCGTGCGAGCATCCGCCCTCGCGACCGATTACGCCGACGGCGAGTGGCACCGGCTACACCCCGCTACGCCGCTGTTCCGGGGCGGGCTCGCCTTCGTCGCGATCATCGGCGTGCTCATCGTCAACCTGCGCGACCGCTTCATCGAGCTGTTCTTCGGCGGCGGTGACGACATCTTCATTCCCGGCCCTCCCAGCGGCGACCTCGAATCAGACGCGATCGATTTCATCGTGCGCGAAGAGCTCATCCTCGTGGCGCTGCTCGTCGGTCTGGGAGTGCTGCTGCTCATCGTCGCCGGGTTCTGGCTGTCGTGGCGCATGCACACCTTCCGCATCACCGACGAGGTCGTCGAGGTGCGCTCGGGCATCGTCTTCCGCACGAACCGCAAGGGGCGGCTCGACCGCATTCAAGGCATCAACATCGGTCGCCCGTTCATTCCCCGACTGTTTGGCGCCGCCAAGCTCGAGGTGTCGTCGGCGGGCAACGACGCGAACGTGCAACTCGCCTATCTGCGAGGTCGCGACGCCGATGCCCTGCGCCGCGACATTCTGCTCCTGGCGTCGGGGGCCCGCCGCGAGGCCGCCGTCGACAGCGCGGAGGGCACGACGGCGAGCGGGATGCTCGACGCACGCGTCTCAGAACTGCTCGCCCCCGAGCTCGACGTTGAACTGACCGAGCCCACCTCGGTCGTGCGCATGAACCCTGGGCGGCTCATCGGCTCGACATTGTTGAGCGAGACCACGATCATCTTGGTCGGGCTCATGATCGGCCTCACGATCTTCGTCGCCGTGACGGGCGAGCTGTTCCTGCTCTTCGCGATGTTCCCGACGCTCATCGGTCTCGGCGGCTTCGCGATCGCGCGCATCACGCGATCGCTGCGCTACTCAATCGCCTCGACGCCCGACGGCGTTCGCGTGGGCTTCGGCCTGCTCTCTACGACCAACGAGACCCTGCCGCCCGGGCGCATCCATTCGGTGCGGGTCAGTCAGCCTCTGCTGTGGCGACCCGCTGGCTGGTGGCAGATCGCTGTCAATCGGGCCTCGCGCTCGTCGCAGAACGGCGCGGCCGGCCAGCAGCAGACGACCATCCTGCCCGTCGGCAACCTCGACGATGTGCGCACTGTGCTGGGCCTGCTGTTGCCCGACGTTGCGACCGACGAGGCGCGGGCGACGCTCGAGCTCGGCTTGCTCGGCTCGGGCGACGAGGGCGGCTTCACGATCTCGCCGCCGCGAGCGCGCGTGATGCGCTGGTTCTCGCGGCGACGCAACGGCTTCGCGCTCACGCCGGCTGCCGTGCTGCTGCGCACGGGCGCGATCTGGCGCGGACTCACCATCGTGCCCTTCGCCCGCCTGCAGTCGGTGTCGGTGAACCAGGGCCCGTTGCTGCGGTCGTTGCGGCTCGCCGCCGTGCATGCCCACACCGTGGCGGGGCCGATCTCGCCGACGCTCGGCGCCCTCGACCGCACCGACGCGATGACCTTCTTCGACACCGTGCGCGATGCGGCCATCGCGAGCGCCGACACCGACCGCACGCACCGCTGGCGTTCGTGATGAGTGCGCGCGACGGCCGGCTCGGCGTCGGCATCATCGGTGCGGGGCGAGTGGGCCCCGTGCTCGGTGCCGCGCTCGCGGGCGCCGGGCACGCGCTCGTCGGCATCTCGGTCGCCACCGACGATGAGCGCGATCGCGTCGAGAGCATGCTGCCGGGGGTGCCCGTTCTCGAGGTGCCGAGCATCGTCGAACGCAGCGAGCTCGTCCTCATCGCTGTGCCCGACGACCAGTTGAGCGACCTCGTCGCTGGGCTCGCGGCTCTCGGCGCGTGGCAGCCCGGCCAGCTCGTGCTGCACACCGCGGCGGCGTTCGGCGTGGCGGTGCTCGACCCCGCGCGGGCTGCGGGTGCGATACCGCTGGCGGTGCATCCGGCCCTCGCGTTCACCGGCACGAGCGTCGACCTGGCCCGCTTGCGCGACGCGTGGTGCGCGGTAACGGCGCCGACGCCCGTGCTGCCGATCGCGCAAGCGCTCGTCGTCGAGATGGGTGCCGAGCCGATCGTCATCGACGAGCACGACCGTGCCGCGTACGCCGAAGCCGTCTTGGTCGCCTCGCAGTTCTCGACGGCGATCGTCGGCCAATCGGTCGAGGCTCTGCGCGCGATCGGAGTCGAGCAGCCCGGGCGCGTGCTCGGCGCCGTGGTGCGCTCGGCCGTCGAGAATGCGCTACAGAGCGCCACCGTCGATAGCATCGACCGGTGACCGACTCCGCTGTTCCTGCCGTCGAGACGACCATCGCCGGTGTGCGGTCTCGGCTTGACGCCGCCCGCGCCGCCGGGTCGACGATCGCTCTCGTGCCGACCATGGGCTCGCTGCACGACGGCCATCTCGCCCTCGTCGAGCGGGCACGAGAGATCGCCGACGTCGTGATCGTCTCGATCTTCGTCAACCCGATGCAGTTCGGGCCCAGCGAAGACTTCGACAAGTACCCTCGCGACATCGACGCCGATCGGGATGCTCTCTCCGGGCACGGCGTCACCGCCGTCTTCGCCCCCGCCGTCGACGAGATGTACCCCTCGGGTGCGGTGCAGATTCGCGTCACGGCCGGCGCGGCGGGCGAGCGCTTCGAGGGGCGCTCGCGCCCCGGACACTTCGACGGCATGCTCACCGTGGTGGCGAAGCTGCTCGGCATCGTGCAGCCGCACCTCGCCGTCTTCGGTGAGAAAGACGCACAGCAGCTCTACCTCGTGCAACGCATGGTGCGCGATCTCGATATTCGCACCCGCATCGAGGTTGTTGAGACCGTGCGCGCGGACGACCGACTCGCGCTCTCGAGCCGCAACCAGTTCTTGGGCGAGCGGCAGCGCCGGGCCGCGCGGGCGATTCCCGACGCGCTCGAAGCGGCCCAATCGGCCGCCGACCGGGGGCTCGATGCTGTCATCGCCGCAGCGCAGGGCGTGCTCATGGGCGCCGACGGCGTCGAGCTCGACTACTTCGCCGTCGTGCGGTCCGACACGTTCCAGCCCGTCGACGACGACCATCGCGGGCCCGCGCGAGCGCTCATCGCAGCGCGGGTCGGCGAGACGCGGCTCATCGACACCACGCTGCTGCACATAGGCTGAAACGCTGAACCGAGGAGCCTGATGAGCGAGAACCCTGCACCTGCCGAGCTACCCGCCGAGCCGACGGTCGAGGAGATTGCCGAGCAGAAGCAGGTGCGCCTCGACAAGCGGCAGCGCATGCTCGACGTGGGGCTTGACCCCTATGCGGTCGGCCTCGAGGTGACGACGACGATTCCGGATGTTCGCGAGCGGTTCCCCGACCTCGATGTCGACACCGCCACGGGTGAGCGGGTTGCTCTTGCTGGCCGTGTCGTCTTCAGCCGCAACACCGGCAAGCTCTGCTTCGCGACCCTGCAGTCGGGCGAGGGCAGCCGACTGCAGGTGATGGTGAGTCTCGCCGAAGTGGGCGACGAGTCGCTCGACCGCTGGAAAGAGTTCGTCGACCTCGGCGACCATGTCTTCGTCGAGGGCGAGGTCATCACGAGCAAGCGCGGTGAGCTCAGCGTCATGGTGTCGAGCTGGGCGATCGCGGCGAAGGCGATTCTGCCGCTGCCCAACCTGCACAGCGAGCTCAACGACGAGACGCGCGTGCGCCAGCGGTACCTCGACCTGATCGTGCGCGAGCAGGCGCGTCAGACCGTGCGCGCCCGTGCCGCCGCCGTCGCGAGTCTGCGCAGCACCTTCGCGAGCCACGGCTATCTCGAGGTCGAGACGCCGATGCTGCAGACGATGCACGGTGGAGCATCCGCTCGCCCCTTCGTCACCCACTCGAACGCCTTCGACACCGAGCTGTTTTTGCGCATCGCGCCCGAACTGTTTCTCAAGCGGGCCGTCGTCGGCGGCATCGAGAGGGTCTACGAGATCAACCGCAACTTTCGCAATGAGGGCGCCGACTCGACGCACAGCCCCGAGTTCGCGATGCTCGAGGCCTACCAGGCCTACGGCGACTACCACCAGATGGCCGACCTCACTCAAGAGATGATTCAGAATGCGGCGCTCGCCGTGTCGGGCTCTCACCTCGTGACGTGGGCCGACGGCACCGAGTACGACCTCGGCGGCGAATGGGATCGCCTGAGCATGTACACGAGCCTCAGCGGCGCGGCCGGGGTCGAGATCACGCCGCAGACCCCGATGGCTGAGCTGAAGAAGCTCGCGGATGCGGTCGACATCGAGATCGAGCATCCGCTGCCCGGCAAGTACGTCGAAGAGCTGTGGGAGCACTTCGTGAAGGGCGACCTGGTGCGCCCGACCTTCGTCATGGACTTCCCCGTCGACACGAGCCCGCTCGTGCGCGAGCACCGTTCAATCGCCGGAGTGGTCGAGAAGTGGGACCTCTACGTGCGCGGGTTCGAACTCGCCACCGCCTACAGTGAGCTCGTCGACCCCGTCATCCAGCGCGAGCGCTTCGTCGCGCAGGCGGCGCTCGCCGCGGGCGGCGACCTCGAGGCGATGCAGCTCGACGAGGCCTTCTTGACCGCACTCGAGCACGGCATGCCCCCGAGCGGCGGCATGGGCATGGGCATCGATCGGCTACTCATGGCGCTCACGGGTCTCGGCATTCGCGAGACCATTCTTTTTCCGTTGGTGAAGTAGGGTCGCGGCATGGCGTTCGACCGCGAAGACCCGCTCAAGCTGCCCGGTGACGACAAGAAGAAGCCGGCCATCAGCATGAACCGCCTGGCCCTGTGGCTCGTCGTGGGCGGCATCGGCGTCTACCTGCTGCTGTCGGGCATCGTCGGCATTCTCGCCAAGGGCTGAGATTCTCTCGCGGTCTACCCCCCAAGGGGGGTCTGTGCGCGCCGCTGACCCCGGCCTAGCCTGAGGGCACCCGAACCACGATGCCTGCCGCCCCGACGGTCGGCATCGATCGCCTGACCCGAACGGCAACGCCCATGCTGTCTCACCGACTCCGCGTATTCGGCGCTCTCGTGCCCGCGCTCGCCCTCGGTGGCCTGCTCGTCGCCAGCCCGAGCCTCGCCGCGCAGTCGTTGCGCATCACGAGCCCAGTGTCGGGCACGACGGTCGCCGGAGTGTTCGACGTCACGGGCACCGCCGATGGGGATGCCACCGCCGAGATCGCCGTCGCGCTCGCGCCGCAGACCTTCGGCGACTGCGCGGCTCCCGTGCTGGAGCGAGACGCCGTGGTCGACGCTTCGGGCGGCTTCGCGGCGAGCATCCCGAGCGCCGCCGTCGCTGACGGCGTCTACTGCGTCATCGTGACTCTCGGCGACGGACGCCTCTCCACCGCCGTCGGCGACGTCACCGTGCGCAACGCGTCGAACCTCGACGAGTCGCTCGAGGGCCCGCAGCTGCCGACCGAATCGCTCGACGACGAGACAGCGTCGACGGATGCTGCGCTCGCGCCCCTCGTCGACACGCACGTGCTCGTTCCGCTCGTGGTGGGGTCGGCGGCGACGCTCGCCCTCATCGTGCTCGTGCTCGCCCTGCTGCAGCGCAGACGGCCGGAATAGAAGCACTCGACGCACGCGCAGTCGAGTGGTCGTAGGGTGGTGCACATGCCTGAAGACTTCTGGGGCAATGCGATCTTCTCGGTGACCCCGACGATCCTGCTCGGACTCATCTTCTGGTTCGCCATGCGCGCGATCATCCGCGCCGACCGGGCCGAGCGCCAGACCTACTCGCAGATCGAGGCCGAAGAGCGCGCCCGACTCGAGAAGCGCGGCGACCCGCACGAGTAGCGGCGCGTCAGTCGCGCGGCGTGAGCCGCACGGTCGGCAGCACCGGGGCCGGCAGCGCCGATCCGTACCACCCTTCGACCGTGCCGAAACGGCCGTGCTCGTCGGCGCCGTCGATGACCTCGCCCTGCCACTGCTCTCGGAACGCGACGATCTCGTCGTGGTTGCGGCCGATGAAGTTCCACCACATGACGATGGGGCTCTCCGAGGGGCTCGCCACCCAGCAGCAGCGCGCGCAGGGGAGCGTCGCCCGCGGTGATGCGCAGGCTGCCGCTGCCGGGCGCGCGGTAGCCGAGGCGGTCGCGGGGAATCTCTGTGTGATCGAGCAGCGCCGTGCCAGCATCCACGAGAAGTCCGTGCTCGAAACGCGGGTCGACGGTCAGGTCGACGCTTGCCCCGGCCGGCAGGTCGAGCTGTGCGCCGACAAGGTCGGTGAAGGTGCGCACGGGGCTCGACGAGCCGGCCAGCTCGCCGACCAAGACGCGCAGCGTCGCCGCGCCGATGGTGAACGGCTCGGGCTCGGCGTGCTCGAAGAACGGTGCCACGTGGCGGTCGCGGTCGGGTAAGGCGACCCAGAGCTGTGCGCCATGCAGGCGTCGGGTCTCGGGCGTCGACACCTCTGAGTGCTGGATGCCCGACCCCGCAGTCATGAGGTTGACCTCGCCGGGCCGCACCATCGCGTGCGCGCCGCTCGAGTCGCGGTGCTCGACCTCGCCCTCGAACAGCCAACTGACGGTCTGCAGCCCCGTGTGCGGATGTGGCGGCACGGTCATTCCGCCCGTCTCGGCCACGTCGTCGGGGCCGTAGTGGTCGACGAAGCACCACGCGCCGATGAGACTGCGGGCCCGCTGCGGCAGGGTGCGGCGCACGGTCATGGCGCGTGGCCCGCCGAGGGGCACCTCGCGCGGCTCGAGCACCTGGATGCTCGGCTCGGGTTGCGCGTCGGCCACGAGCTCGTCGGGCTCGACCTCGAGGTTGCTCACATCGACACCCTACGTCGCCCGACTGTTCGGGTTGTGTTCGTAACTCAGGCTGAGACGGCCAATGTGCAGCGTTACTGCATGACATGAGCATGCCCAGCCTGAGTTGCGAACCGCGTCACGCCTAGGGCGAACAGGGGCAGTTAACCCAGGGTGCGCTGGTTACCCTCGATACAGCGGCACCAAACCCAGTTGACGGTGTCGCGTGAGGAGAGTGCGAGATGTTCGAACGGTTCACCGACCGTGCCCGTCGTGTGGTGGTGCTGGCGCAAGAAGAAGCCAAGATGCTCAACCACAACTACATCGGCACGGAGCACATACTTCTCGGCCTCATTCACGAAGGCGAGGGCGTCGCTGCCAAGGCGCTCGAGTCGCTCAACATCTCGCTCGACGCCGTGCGCGAGCAGGTGCAAGACATCATCGGCCAGGGTCAGCAGCAGCCGACCGGTCACATCCCCTTCACGCCGCGCGCCAAGAAGGTGCTCGAGCTGAGCTTGCGCGAAGCGCTGCAGCTCGGCCACAACTACATCGGTACCGAGCACATTCTGCTCGGGCTCATCCGCGAGGGCGAGGGCGTCGCCGCACAGGTGCTGGTCAAGCTTGGCGCCGACCTCAACCGTGTGCGTCAGCAGGTCATCCAGCTGCTCTCGGGCTACCAGGGCAAAGAGGCCGTCGCCGTCGGCGGTGACAGCCCCAGCCCCGACAAGGGCTCGCAGGTGCTCGATCAGTTCGGCCGCAACCTCACGGCCGCCGCGCGCGAAGGCAAGCTCGACCCCGTCATCGGCCGCGAGAAAGAGGCCGAGCGGGTCATGCAGATTCTGTCGCGCCGCTCGAAGAACAACCCCGTGCTCATCG
>DIUS01000013.1 GCA_002423075.1 Microbacteriaceae bacterium UBA6152 | reverse complement strand
CGGCACTAAACCCAGGCCGAATCAGGCCGACGAAATCGCGGCACTGAACCTGCCGATTCTTGGCGGTCGTCCAGTCATGGTCATGGCCAGTGGCGATCCGTTCTCGAACTTTGCCGAACACGGGTTAGAGGATTTGCTCGATGCGACGTTTCGCGTCGCGCCTGAAGGGGTCGAGGCGGCCCTCATCGCGGCGCAGAAAGTTGACCTGGGTCGGAAGCGCAAGCAGGCTAAAGACGTTGCTCGCATCTCTGCGGCGTCTGCGCTAGCGGTAGCCACGATCCCGATCCCAGTGGCAAGTGCGGGATTGCTCATCCCCATCCAACTAGGAATGATGGCCAGGATCGCAGCGATCTACGGCGTGAAATTGGAGACTGCGAAGCTCGCGGCGGCGGTAGCGACGACGGTCGCGACCTCCGCGGGTAGAGCCACATTTGCGAGCCTGCTCAAGTTCATTCCTGGCGCCGGCACGATCATCGGTGCGACGATCTCAGGGGCCATCGCGAGCTCATTCACTATGGCAATGGGGTACGCCTGGGCAGTCGTCTGCGGAGAGCTTACTCAAGGTCGGCTATGGGGCATCGACGGTGCGCTGGACGACGACATGGTTCGTGAACTCTTCAACGCACAGGTCGCAGTCTGGTTCGAGCGCGTTCGCAATGGCAAGGACTAACGACCTAGGTTCGACAGTGATCACTACGCTGAGAGCATGATGGTCGTTGATTCTGTCGAGCCCAAAGCCTGGCTGGTGCGAGGATCCAAGAATTCCGCTTTCGACCAGTGGATGTTGAGTGAGGGTTTCACAGGGATCGACTTCCGCGAGATGCCTGACCTTTCTTCGGTTGCAGATCTTGCCTCGATGCGTGACTTGGTGCGAGGCGTGATGCCACAACTCAAACCCGGTGCAGTAGGAAATTACGCAGCGCAACTCTTCGCGTTTTCGACTCGTATAGCGGTTGGTGACCTCGTGATTCTTCCGGTGAGACATTCCGGCAAGTTGGCCTTCGGTGTGGTCACAGGAAGCTACGAGTATCGGGCTGGGGAGGGCACGCTCAACCACGTACGGAGCGTGGATTGGCAGCTCACGGACGTCTCCCGCACCGCGATCAACCAAGACCTTCTTTACTCCTTGGGCGCATTCAGCACGGTGGTGCAGATTTCTCGCAATGACGCTGCGTGGCGCTTCTGGCAGGTGGCGAAAGGAGCCGAAGCTGACCCGGGCGCTCGTGGAGGCAAGGCGCCCGCGTCAGTGAGCACTGAAGCCGAAGCAGTCGACTCTGATGACGCAATTGCCGAAGAAGGCTTCGACATTCTTCGGTACTCGAAGGACCGCGTTCTGGGTCGCATTCGCGAACTGTTTGCCGGTCACCGACTCTCGGAACTCGTCGCGGCTCTTCTAGAGGCTGAAGGCATGACCTGTAAGGTTTCCCCGCCTGGGGCCGATGGTGGAATCGACATCATTGCGGGTTCAGGCGTGCTGGGGATCTCGGCGCCGACGATCATTGTGCAGGTCAAGTCTCAGCCGTCGCACGTTGGTTCGGAAGTTCTTGACCAACTGGGCGGAGTCGTCGGACAGCACCAGGCAGACCACGGCCTTCTCGTTGCCATGGGTGGACTTACCAAGCCCGCGAAAGAGAAGGTGGCGATGCAGCGGCTCAAGGTCGCAGTGTGGGATGAAGAAGAGGTGCTCAAGCGCATCTACAAGCACTACGCAGTGCTGCCCGAAAGCATCACGAAAGCCATACCACTGACGCTCGCATGGGTGATCGACGAGACCTGAGCTCCCGAGACGACTCCAGCAATCGCGCACTCACGAGCTGCCGGCGAGGCGGCCGTGGGGGCTCGGCTTGACGGGTTGGCGTCGGAGAGCATCCGGGTCATGCATGATCGGCGCATTCCGCGGTCGAAGGCCAACATCGATCACATCGTGGTGACGCCCGGCGGGGTGTGGGTGATCGACACCAAACGGTACGTCGGCCGAGCGCCCGAGAAGCGGGTGGAAGCTCGAGTGCGTCACTTCGGTTGTCTGCTCGCGCCCTGCAGCGCCGCAGCGAGCGGCGGCAAGTAGGTCTCGACCACCTCGCGAACGGTCGCGACGTCGACTCCGAAGTACTGGTGAACCAGGATGTTGCGGAAGCCGCGGATCTGCGGCCAAGCGATCTCTGGATGGGCGTCGGTCAACTCTGCGGGAAGATGCTTTGCAGCCTCGCCGATGATCTGCAGGTTGCGTTCGACGGCGTCTTCGGCCATGTCGGCAAGGTCTCGGTCGTCGCTGTCGAGTGCGTCGACATAGCGCTGGCGCCGATCGATCGCCTCGAGGATGTCGGAGATTCGTTGCTCGGTGCTGCGACTCAGAGGGCGACCGCGTCAGCGAAGGCGGACTCCGAGATCGACGGCTTCAGCAGTTGCTCGGGGAAGATGTCGATGTCGTCGCGGCCGAACAGGGAGCGCGTCTCTTCCATGAGGCCGGAGGCGCGCATGAGCAGGTTGCCGTCGTCCGGGTTCATGGTCACGACGATGTCGATGTCGCTGTCAGGGCCCGCGTCACCCCGAGCGACTGACCCGAAGAGGCGGGGGTGAGTCGCGCTGTACTTCTCGAGGAGAGCGTCAAGCTCGCGTCGGCGTGCGCTGAGGAGCTCGCGCAAAGCGAGCGACTCAGGTGTTGCGGCGGCTATCGACATGCGTCGAGGATACCGGGGGAGTCGATCGATGGCCCTTCTTCATCTTCGCAATTGGAAGCATGTAGGTGCCCCACTTGGGGACTATCGAGCGAACATCGCTTCCGGTGGGCTGGTCGAGTGACTCCCGACGACGTCAATGCCCCCGGAACCTCAGCCCAGCGCGAGTACGAGCGCCGCAAAGCCAACCACGAGGCGCGCACCCGCGCGAAGTGGGGCAAGCTCGGCGGCCTGGCTGTCGCGCTGTCGGACGAGAAGCAGAGCACGAAAGCCTGGAGCACGGGAGCTGCCGGCGAGGCGGCCGTGGGGGTTCGGCTTGACGGGTTGGCGTCGGAGAGCATCCGGGTCATGCATGATCGGCGCATTCCGCGGTCGAAGGCCAACATCGATCACATCGTGGTGACGCCGGGCGGGGTGTGGGTTATCGACACGAAGCGGTATGCGGCAAGGCGCCCGAGAAGCGGGTGGAGGGTGGCATCATTCGGCCGCGGGTCGAGCTGCTGATCTATCGAGGCAGCGACAAGACGAAGCTCGTCGACGGTGTCCTCAAGCAAGTAGCGCACGTGCAGGATGCGGTGGAGGAGGTGCCCGTGTTCGGCGTGCTGTGCTTCGTCGACTCTGACTGGGGGTTCTTTCCTGATGCGTTCACCGTCAACGGGGTGCACGTGGTGTGGCCGAAGAAGCTGGCGTCGATGCTCGAGAAGAGTGCCGAGCCGGTGATCGACGTCTCGTTGGTGGCCGAGCAGATCGCGCGGCGGTTCGTGCGGGCGTGAGTTAGGTAAAGGTAGCGAGGGCGCCCACTTACCCTCAGCGGCCTCAGTGCACGTAAGGGCCCGGGCCTTCACCCGAACTCGGCTCTTTCAGGGCGCGTCGGAACCGCGGGTAGCCCCGCCACCAGAATTGCGTCAACGAGCTGGTATGCGCGTTCCGGTGGCAGCTCTCCGGGGAAAATGTGCTCGAACACCTGCTCCACCTCTTCGACGGTGCCGATGGAGAGAATCGCAAGGAGAGTGGCGATGTCGTCGGTATCGCGCGCGGGGCGCGCCGCGCGCAACTTCATCGCAAGCAGGCTGCCGGGGGAGGCGACCTAGATAGAGACCGAGTCGTCGTCGTAGAGCGGCTCCCAGAGTGGCTCGGCCGCAATGGGGATGAAGGCTGAGGCCTTCGCGTTGAGCCAGTCGTAAGGCCAGCCGCGTTCGTCGCTGATCTCTCGGGCGATCGCTGCGACATCGTCGTCACTGTGGATGCTCGCGTCGATGTCGGGCGTCACCCGCCGGTCGGCGTCGTACCGCAGAAGCATGGCGGCGCCGCCGATGATGCGGATGCTCGCGCTCGAACCGCGCTCGTGCAAGCGCGCGACAATCTCGCGCAACCCGTCGATCATGTCGTCGCGGTTGAGGGTGACCATCACACGCTCCTCAGGCTCTCGGCGTCGATGAGCACGCCGCGCCGGGCGAACTCGTCGGGTATCGGGCCCAATAATGCGGCAGTGACGAAGTGACTGCCGGTGAGCATCCGTGGTTCGTCGATAGTTGGGGAAGTCGCTGTCCAAAGAGGGAGAGGCGCGCCAACTTCGTTCAGTCGGTACTCGGTCAGGCTTGCCAGCGCGGCATCGTAGAGCGCGTCGCCCGTAGGTTCAGGCGGGTATGCGGTCAACACCACGCGGTTGGTCGGGGTCTCGGCGGCGAGGTCGTCGTTGAAGGCAAGCCAGCTGCGAAAAGCTTGAGGTCGGTCTCCGGCGCCGAGCCACTGCCGAATCTCAGTCGAGGCCTCGAGCGCGGTGCTTCGGAGTGTGGGCGAGATCGCCAGTCGCGCCCCGCTGCTGCGCAGAAGAGTGTCGAGCGTGTCGACGCGTGGCACGCGCCGGCCGCTCTCGATAAACGAGATGTTCGACGCCGGCAGGCCCGTGCGGGCAGCGAGTTGTGTCTGGCTTACCCCGCGAGCGTTGCGGGCGGCGCGACTGAGGGTAGCGATTGTCATGGCGCACCTCCGTTCGAACCTTATCGTAAACGATAATTACATCTATGGCACTAGATTC
>DIUS01000090.1 GCA_002423075.1 Microbacteriaceae bacterium UBA6152 | reverse complement strand
CAGGCAGTTATGAGACACGCCCTAGGCGTTCGACGCCTCGACCGGAGCCGTCGCGACCGGCGTCTTCTTCGACGGCAGCGAGAAGAACGTGGCAATGCCGATCGCGATGAGGATCCAGCCGCCGACGAGCACGAGAGTGGCGACTCCCAGCGCGGGCAGGAAGAGCATGACACCACCGGCGATGATCGACACGACGCCCGAGACGATCGCGAGCCAGCGTGGCGTGGCAGACTCGCCCCGAATGCCGGCGGCGATCGCGGCGATGCCGTCGAAGATCCAACCGAAGGCGATGACGTAGGCGAGAATCTCGAGCGAGAGCAGCGGATTCGCGAGGGCGAACACGCCGGCGATCACGACGAGGGCGCCGAGAATGCCGACAAGCCAGCGCAGCCGCGTGCCCAGGCTGTCGCTCGTGAAGGCGATGACGAGCCGGAATATGCCACTCACGACGAGGAACGCGCCGAACAGTAGCGCGACGGTGAGCAGAGTCGCCCCGGGCCAGATGAGTGCGACGATGCCGAGCACGATTGCCGTGATCGCCGAGGCGATGACGAAACCGCGCTCGAGGGCGAGCGGCGAGGGGGCCGCAGTGGATGACGCCATGATTCTTCCTGCTTTCGAGTGTGGTGTGCAGAGCCTGACGCCCTGCCTCGACGTCAGCCTAGACGCGCGCGGGCTCGGGCCCTAGAGCGAACCGGCGTCCTGTGACCTCCGTGGGATGAATGCGCACCCAGCGGTACTTGAGGGTTGGAATCCAGGGGGTGAGTCCGAGCCCCTCCGCCGCATCCATCTCGCTCTGACGCTCCATGCGCTCGGCGACGCCCTTGACGACGATGCTCCACGCCTCGTGGTCGTCGTGGTGATCGATCTCGAATGCGACACGGTCGTTGATGGCGAGCTCAAGCAGCTTGGTGCCCGGTGCCGTGCGGAACACGATCGTCTCGTCGTCGACGGCGTAGTTGATCGGGAAGATGTCGACGGAGCCCGCCGCGGTCACCGCGATGCGACCGAGCGAGGACTCACGCAGCAACTGCCAGCACGCAGAGGGGCTCAACTCAACGATGCCCCCGAATCCCATGACCATGATCTCGCCCTTTCCGCGCGTGCGATTGATGCCCTCCATCCCACTCGTGTCGTGCCCGGTGGCCTAGGGCCGAAGGTCCTGATTGGGTCTGTACCGGGCGCGAATCCGGCGCTAGATTGAGCAAAGGTTCACGAAGGTCGAGTCTCTTATGGCACCCGAAACCCGTGTCGTCCGCTCTCGCCGAGCCCTGGTGGCAGGCGCCGCCTTCATGTTGGTGAGTTCGCTGCTGGCGCCGACTGGCCCGGCCTACGCCGTCGACGGTGTGATCCAGGGCACCGTGAGCTCGTCACTCGGCGGCGACCTCGAGGCTGTGAACGTGCGGCTGTTTTCCGACGTCGGCGGCAGTGTCGAGTTCGTGACGAACATGTTGTCCGACGGCAACGGCGAGTACGAGTTCACCGGCTTGGCCTACGGCGATTACATCGTCGAGTTCTGGGGCGGCGCTGCGACACCCCCGCACGCCAACCAGTTTCACGATGGCACTTACTCGCTCGCGCTCGTGGCCCCCTTTGCGGTCGGATCATCGACTCCAGTCGTGCGAAACGTGACCCTGCAGCCCGGCGCCACACTCAGCGGCACGGTGCTCGGCGAATCGGGCCCTCCGGCGAACGGGGTCGTACTGCTCTTCCACTACGTGGGCGGCCTCTACACCTTCCTCCAGAAGACGACTCCGACGGCTGTGGACGGCTCGTGGTCAGTGCCCAACTTGCCGCCGGGTGACTACAGCGTTCGATACACCGATCTCCTTCCCTCAGCGACCAACTACCGCACGCAGTACCACGACCAGATTTTGAGTCAAGGCGCTCAAGATTTTGTCTCTCTTCCCGTGGGCGGAAGCGTCGATCTCGACGCCCGCATGACCGAAGCGGGTCCGATTCCAACCGATCGCCTGGCGGGCACGAGCCGCTACGACACAGCCATCGCCGTCTCGAGCACCTATGACTCCTTCAACGGTGCCGCTGGCAGCTACGTCTACGTCGCCAGCGGCACCAACTATCCCGATGCGCTCTCGGCGGCGCCCGCAGCAGCACAGCGCGAGGCGCCTCTTCTGCTGACGCCGCCCAGCG
Source organism: Microbacteriaceae bacterium UBA6152 (assembly GCA_002423075.1). Taxonomy (GTDB): domain Bacteria; phylum Actinomycetota; class Actinomycetes; order Actinomycetales; family Microbacteriaceae; genus Microcella. Next base: position 1,619 of record DIUS01000090.1, on the reverse strand, counting down.
GACTGCTCGCCACGGTCGCCGCCGAGATCGAGCGTCTCGATCCCGAACGCATCATCGTCGCCGGTAGTGCGCTCGCTGTATCGAACACGGTCTTCTCGCAGTTGCAGGCGCTCATCGACAACCCGGCCAACGTCGAGCGCATTGGCGGGGCCAGCCGCTACGAGACCTCGCGCCTGCTCGTGGAAGACGCCTTCGACAACGCGAACGCAGCGTTCGTCGCGACTGGACGCAACTTCCCTGACGCGCTCGCCGCGGGTGCCGCGGCTGCGAGGGTCTCCGGACCCGTCATCCTGATCGACGGCGCAGCGGCGACCGTTGATCCTGCCGTGAAGACGCTCATTGATGATCTTGGGGTCAGCACGCTCTACGTCGCCGGTGGCCCGCCGGCAGTGTCGGTCGGTGTCTACGACGACCTCGCGACTACCCCGGGGCTCGCGCTGACCATGCGTCTCTCCGGCCCTGATCGATACGCCACGTCACTGGCGATCAACGAGGAGATCTTCGACACGGCGTTCGACGCCTATCTGGCGACCGGTACGGGCTTCGCCGACGCGCTCGCTGGCGCTGCGCTCGCGGGCAAGAACGTCGCGCCTCTCTACACGCTGCCGCGCACGTGCATCCCCGGTGGCGTGCTCGCACACTTCCGCGACATCGAGGTCGACGAGCTCTATCTGCTCGGTAGCACGGTCGTGCTGAGCGCCGCAGTGGAGAACCTCACGCGGTGCTGACCTCACGAGCCGTCGTCGACCACGAGCACGGCGGCCCCGAGGTGCTGCAGTTCGACGATCGCGTGGTGGACGCGACCGGTGACGGCGAGGTCGTCGTGCGCGGAAACGCTCGTTGCCACCTCGCCCGAGATCTCGCACACCGCGGCGGAGCATCCTGTCGATGCATCGTCACCGTCACGTCGGCACCGTCGTGGGCGAGCGACGACGTGGCGCTCGAGCGAGCGATGTTCTCGTGCAAGCAGCCTGCACAGGCTCGGGAGATCAGCCCAGACTCGAGCCGAGCGCGCCGGTGACGTAGGGCACGAGCCAGATGGCCCACACCACCACCGAGAAGCGGTGGAAGCGGTGCAGCTCGGCGTCGCGCCCGCGCACGAGCACGATGACCGCCCAGGCGAAGTGCACCGCCATGAGAATGAGGGCCACGAGGCCACTGATGGCCATGACCTGGTTCAGGATGCTCGGCTCGACCCCCGCCGCCCGATTCGCCTCGGCGATGAGGCTCATGAGGTACGTGCCGCTCGCGTCAGCTGCGAGCCCCAGCCCGAAGAACACGGTGTGCCAGGGCTTGAGCACCTTCTGGGCGCGCTCAGCCCAGACGCCGATCGTGTAGAACACGAGCGCGAGAGTAATGAGGATGATGGCGGGCAGCAGCATGCAGTCAGTCTCGCGGTACGGGGGAGGCGAGCGCGAGGGCTGCGGCCCAGGTCAGGACCAACGTCCTGACGTCAGGCCGGGCTCGCGACGGTGAGCCCGAGCTCGGTGGCCGCGGCAGACTGACGGGCATCGTAGGTGACAAAGCAGTCGACGCCGAGCCGCAGTGCCGCGGCGAGGTGCAGAGCATCGAGACTACGCAGGTCGCGCCGCGCCATGAGGCCTGCAGAGGAGTAGTCG
>DIUS01000069.1 GCA_002423075.1 Microbacteriaceae bacterium UBA6152 | reverse complement strand
CCGACGGCGAGCGCCAGCCAGAGACCCTCAACGACTGACACTCTCAACGACTGAGACTCTCATCGACCGAGCTCTGCACAGCTGAGCCACCTCGTTACGGGGTGACACCCGAGTCGATGAAGTCGACGAGTTCTGACGCCGCTCCGATGTAGGTCCACGGCGTCAGCTCGCGCAGTCGTGCTTTGGCCTCCGCCCCGATGTCGAGCTCGTCGATGAACTGGCGCAGCTCGTCGGCGCCGACCCGGTGGCCGCGCGTGAGGTGCTTGAGCATCGCGTAGGGGTCGGCGATGGAGCTACGGCCCGCGGTCACCTCGGCACGGATGACGGTCTGGATCGCCTCGCCGAGCACCTCCCAGTTGGCGTCGAGGTCGCGCCTGAGCGCTGCCTCGTCGATCGCGATCTCGCCCAGACCCTTCTCGATGTTGTCGAGCGCGAGCAGCGAGTGCCCGAGAGCTACTCCGATGTTGCGCTGTGTCGTCGAGTCGGTGAGGTCGCGCTGCAGTCGCGAGGTCACGAGCGTCGCGGCGAGCGAGTCGAGCANNTGCGCTCGCGAGCTCGAGATTCGCTTCGGCGTTCTCGAAGCGGATGGGGTTGATCTTGTGCGGCATGGTCGACGAACCCGTCGCGCCCTCCTGCGGAATCTGGCGGAAGTAGCCCATCGAGATGTAGCTCCACACGTCAGTGCAGAGATTGTGCAGCACGCGGCCGACGTGGCTGATGCGCTGGTAGAGCTGCGCCTGCCAGTCGTGCGACTCGATCTGCGTCGTGAGCGGATTCCAGGTGAGGCCGAGCGAGGTGACGAAGTCGCGGGATGCGCTGATCCAATCGTGGTCGGGATCAGCGGCGAGGTGGGCCGAGAAGGTACCGGTCGCGCCCGAGAACTTGCCCCGGTATTCGACCTCGTCGACCGTCGCGAGCAGTAGCTCGAGACGGTGCACGACGACGGCAAGCTCTTTGCCCATCGTGGTGGGAGTCGCGGGCTGACCGTGGGTGTGGGCCAGCATCGGCACGTCGCGCAGCGCGAGCGCCTGCTGCCGCAGGGCCTCGACGACAGAGTGGGCCTTGGGCATCCAGACGTCGCGCACCGCTGCGCGAATGGTGATGGCGTAGGCGAGATTGTTGATGTCTTCACTCGTACACGCGAAGTGGGTGAGCTCGGCGATCTCGGTGAGCTCCAGCTCGGCGAGCTTGTCGCGCACGAGGTACTCGACCGCCTTCACGTCGTGCCGGGTCACGGCTTCGTGCCGTGCGAGGTCGGCGATGTCGGTGTCGCCGAACTCGGTGACGAGCTGCCGCAACTGCCGCAGCCCTTCGGGGTTCATGCGGCGCGAGCCGAACAGCTCGTGGTCGGTGAGGTAGATGAGCCACTCGACCTCGACCTGAATTCTGGCGCGGTTGAGGCCCGCTTCACTGAGGTGCTCGCCGAGGGCTGCGACCTGCGATCGGTAGCGCCCGTCGAGCGGGCTGAGGGGCTGGATGCTGAGCGGACTCATGACACTCCCTGTCGGATTCCGGGTTCGAGTTGTCGGAACAGTGCCGCGCACGCCCGTTCGATCATGCCGAGCACCGAGTCGAACATCGCGGCGTCGGAGTAGTACGGGTCGGGCACGTCGAGCGCGCCGTTGGACTCGGGGTCAAAGCTCATCAGCAGGTGCACCTTCGACCGGGCGTCGTCGTCGGGCGCCCAGGTCTTCACGATGCGCTCGTGCGTGCGGTCGAAGGCGATGATGAGGTCGAGCTTGTCGAACCAGTCGACCTCGAACTGCCGCGCTCGGTGAGCGGAGCCGTCGTAGCCGCGCGCGGTCAGTGAGCTGAGGGTGCGCGGGTCGCTGCGCTCGCCGACGTGCCACTCTCCGGTGCCGGCAGAAAGCACCGAGACCTGCTTCTCCCACCCGCGCGCGCGAATCAGCTCACGAAACACGGCCTCGGCCATGGGCGAGCGGCAGATGTTGCCGGTGCACACGAAGCAAATGCGAAACGCTCCGGGTTCAGCGAGGACCCGGTCGAAGCTCATGCTCCCATTGTGTCCCAGTTGGCCCTCCTCCACACTCGGTAGCCGGCCAAGGCCGATCGGCGGTCGGAGTCGTGGCGGCAGCCTGTGCCGCGCGAACCGTCATGCTCGACGCCGACTGATTGGCTGCGAGAAGAGGGCGACGCTGTGGGCGATGATGCGATCGGATGCGCGGCTCCGGGCTCGACCGCCGACCGGGCCGCCGAACTGCGGCGCCAGGCGCGTCTCGTCGACGACCTCTTCGACCGGGTCGTGGCGATCAGGCGCGCGCTGCCGACCGGTCACGACCTCGAGGGGTGGCGAGGTTTCGCTGCCGAGTTGTTCGCGGCCGCCGTCGACGAGCAGGGCGTCCACCTCGGGCGCGAGGTGTACCGACTCGATACGGTGCGATCGAGCCTGAGGGCTGATGCCTACCGCGTCGAGACCGAGACGCTCGCTCTGGGGGGCATGCCGTGAACCGCTCGATCTCGGTCGGAGGCTCAGCTTCTGTCGCGACCGAGCACCTTCAGCTACTCGCCGGCCGGCTGCGGCGTGCGAGTGCCGAGTGCCACGAGATCATCGTGCGTCTTCCACCCCTACGCACGGGCGACAGTGCGGCGCGGGACATCGACCTCGTCGATACCGAGAACACCGTGCGTCGCGTGCGGGAACGGCTCAGCGACCTCGCCGCGTCATTGCAGACCGCGGTCGAGCTCTACACGCAGACTGAGCGCGCGGCGGCCTCGGCGGTCGAGACGGTCATGGCCCACCTCGCTGCGACCGTCGGACTCGTCGCGACGCGGCTCGGCCTTGTGATCGCGCCCGCGCTGGTCAACGCCGCCATCACGGCTACCGCGGTCTGGGCGGTGCTGCCTCCGGCGATGCGTGACGCTGCGAGCCACGGGGTCGCCGTCGCACTCGACCAGGTGGCTCCCGTGCTGAGCGACCCGCGCTTCGTCGACACGCTCCGCCACGCGCTTTCGTTCGTCGACGATGCTGCGCTCGGCGCTATCGGCGTGCCACCCGCGCTCGTCGCGGCCCTCGGCGAGACCGGCGCCGCGCTGTCGGGCATCGACTCTGCAGCGCTCGCCGTGCTGGGGCTCGCGGCGCTCGCCGGGTCGAGCGGGGTCGACCCTGTGCGCGTCGATCGCGTCGGCGCCGACCGGCGACGAGGCGAAGGCC
>DIUS01000054.1 GCA_002423075.1 Microbacteriaceae bacterium UBA6152 | reverse complement strand
GTTGGCTGGACCGTTGGCGTGTCGCTCGGTTCGGGCGCGGGCGGGCTCGGCTGCGCGAACACGGCGATGAGAGCACCGACGAGCAACACGATGAGAATGCCGATGAGAGCGACGAGCGGCCAGGTCCAGGGGCTGCGTTGAGTCTCGGTCGGTGCCGTCGGCGTTTCGCCCATGCTCGGCAGCACGCGCGTGGCCTCGTCGCTGCCGACGGGCTGCATGACCCGAGTCGCCGCGATCGCGTCGGAACCCGAGGCGACCGCGGGCACGATCGCGGCGGCGGCACCGACGTCGCCACGCCGCAGGGCTTCGGCCGCGCGGGCGAAGAGTTGTGCCGAAGCTGGGCGTCCGGCTGGCTTCTTGGCAATCGCGGCGAAGACCAGGTTGCGCACGGGCTCGGCGACGGTGACCGGCAGCTCGGGCGGCGGCTCGTTGATCTGCGCCATCGCGATGGCGACTTGCGATTCACCGGTGAACGGTCGTCGGCCGGCGAGGGCTTCATAGGCGACGATGCCGAGCGAGTAGACGTCGGTCGAGGGCGATGCCGGATGCCCGCTCGCCTGTTCGGGAGACAGGTACTGCACCGTACCCATGACCTGACCGGTCGCGGTGAGCGGCACTTGGTCGGCGATGCGTGCGATGCCGAAGTCAGTGATCTTCACCCGCCCGTCGGGGGTGATGAGCAGGTTGCCCGGCTTGATGTCTCGGTGTACGAGGCCAGCCTGGTGCGCGGCGTGCAGGGCCGAAGCCGTTTGCGCGACGATATCGAGCACCTGATCGGCGGGCAGCACGCGCTCGCGCTCGAGAATCGTCGAGAGCGCCTCGCCTGGCACGAGCTCCATGACGAGAAAGGCACTGCCCTCTTCTTCGCCGTAGTCGTAAACGTTGGCGATGCCTTCGTGGTTAACGAGAGCGGCGTGCCTCGCCTCGGCGCGGAAGCGCTCGAGGAACCCAGGGTCGCCGAGGTACTCCTCTTTCANNTTGATCGCGACCGTGCGCCCGATCACGAGGTCGGTCGCTTGCCAGACCTCGCCCATGCCGCCGATCGCCACGCGCGAGAGCAGCTGATAGCGCCCGCCGAAGGTCACACCGCTCGTGGGTCTCATCTGCTCAGCACCGCCTCAAGCACTCTCTTCGCGATCGGTGCCGCGATCTGGTTTCCTGACCCATCTTGACCGCGCCCTCCGCCGTCTTCCACGACGACCGCGATCGCCACCTGCGGGTTCTCGGCCGGAGCGAATCCGGTGAACCACAGCGTGTAGGGGCGGTCTCCGCCGTTCTCGGCAGTGCCCGTCTTACCCGCGACGGTGACGCCTTCCATTCTGGCATTAGAGGCGACGCCGTTCGAGACTCCGTCGACCATCATTCGCGTCATCGTTTCCGCCGTTGTGCGCGTGATGGGCTGGCTGACGAGAACCGGGTCCGGTTGCTGCACGATCGATAGGTCAGGCGCGATGATGCGGTCGAGCAGAGTGGGCTGCATCAGGTTTCCCCCATTAGCGATGGCGGCGCTCACCAGCGCCATCTGCAGCGGGGTGACCCGCGTGTCGAATTGGCCGAACGACGAGAGCATGAGCTGCGCGTCATCCATGTCTTGCGGGTAGGTCGACGCCGTGGCGGTCATGGGCACCTCGAAGGTGGTACCGAACCCGAATGCCGTGGCGTAGTCATCGATGGTCTCTTGCCCGAGCGCGAGCCCCAGCTCGGCGAACGGGATGTTGCAGCTGAGCCTCAAGGCCGTCTCGATCGACACTGTCTCGGTGCCGCCGCACGTGCTGCCGCCCGAGTTGGTGATGACGCGCGTGCTGAGCGGAAGCTGCAGCTGAGGCGGGTTGGCGAAGACATCGGTTGAGGTGAACTGCCCGGAGTCAATTGCGGCCGCGGCGACGATCAGCTTGAAGGTCGAGCCCGGAAAGTAGAGGTCGCCCGCGATCGTGCGGTTCACGAGGGGGTCGTCCGGGTCGGCCAGCAGCTGATCATAGGCCTCGAGCACACTGCTCCCGCTGTGCGACGAGAGCCGGTTCGGGTCAAAGCTCGGCGTCGATACCATGGCGAGAATGCGGCCCGTGGCGGGCTCAATCGCCACGATGGCACCCTTGAGGTCGCCCATCGCCTCCACCGCCGCCTGCTGCACCACCGGGTCGATCGTCACCTGCACCGCCGCACCCTGTGGGCGTTGGCCCGTGACGAGGGCATTCAACTGATCGAGGAACTGCTCGTTGGCGGTTCCGGTGAGAAAGTCGTTGAGAGCGCCTTCGACGCCCGTGGTGCCCTGGTTGAGCGTGAAGTAGCCGGTGACCGGCGCGTAGAGCTCGGGTTCGGGGTAGACCCGCAAGAACTCGAACACCGAGTCGACGGCTACCGACTCGGCGATCGGCTGCCCGTCCACCAGAATCGGCCCGCGCTCGGCCGAGTAGCTCGCATAGAGCGTGCGCACGTTGCGCGGGTCGGCCCGCAGGTCGTCGACCGCGAAGACCTGGATCACGCTCGTCGAGACGAACAGGGCGAGAAACATCGCGAGAGTCACGATGCTGACGCGACGCAGCTCTTTATTCATCGTCGGTCACCACCAGTCTGGGCTGGTGCCGCACCGTGTCGCTGAGCCGCAGCAATAGCGCGGCGATGATCCAGTTAGCG
>DIUS01000052.1:2503-4934 GCA_002423075.1 Microbacteriaceae bacterium UBA6152 | reverse complement strand
GGTGACCGGCTCCGGCAAGGTCATGAAGCAGGGCGCCGGCATGCGCCACAACCTTGAGAAGAAGAGCAGCAAGCTGACCCGCCGTCTGAACAACGAGGTCGTGCTGGCTCCGCAAGACGCCAAGGTCATCAAGAAGCTCATCGGCAAGAAGTAAGACCCGAGACAGAACCCAAAGGATAAGAAGAAATGGCTAGAGTCAAGCGGGCGGTCAACGCCCACAAGAAGCGTCGGGTCATCCTCGAACGTGCCGAGGGCTACCGCGGTCAGCGTTCGCGCCTCTACCGCAAGGCCAAAGAGCAGGTCACGCACTCGCTGGTCTACTCGTACCGCGACCGCCGGGCGAAGAAGGGCGAGTTCCGTCGTCTCTGGATCCAGCGCATCAACGCCGCGTCGCGCGCGAACGGCCTGACCTACAACCGCCTCATCCAGGGTCTTGGCCTGGCTGGCGTCGAGGTCGACCGTCGCATGCTCGCCGAGCTCGCGGTCAACGAGCCCGCGGCCTTCACCGCGCTCGTCACGGTCGCCAAAGAGGCGCTTCCGGCCGACACCTCGGCACCGAAGACCGACGCGGCCTAAACCGCTCGTTCACCGTCATCGCGGCGCGCTCCCCACTCGGGGGCGCGCCGCATCGTCGTGATCGGGTCGACACCCTCTCGGGCGCGCCGGGCCGGGTTCACCTGACGTTCATTCCCGGCTCGCTAGCATGACGCTGTGATCGACAACCCGCGCTCGCCTCGCGTGCGCGCTGCGGCGAAGCTGGCCAAGAAGAACCAGCGCGCTGAGACCGGTCTGTTCCTGCTCGAGGGTCCGCAGGCCGTGGCTGAAGCGCTGCAGTATCGCCCCGAGCTCATCGTCGAGATCTTCGCTACTCCGGCAGCTCTTGACCGGCACGCCGGTATCGGACGCGCAGCTGCCGCCGCTGGTTGTCGCGTCGAGAAGGTCACGGATGCTGTGCTCGAGACCATCGCCGACACCGTGACACCGCAAGGGGTGGTCGCGGTCTGCCGCCAGTTCCCCCTCGCGCTCGACGAGATGCTCGCCCGTCGCCCGCGCCTCGTCGCCGTGCTCGAAGAAGTGCGTGATCCGGGCAATGCGGGCACGATCATCCGCGTCGCCGATGCCGCCGGGGCCGACGCGGTCATTCTCAGCGGCACGAGCGTCGATGTCTTCAACCCCAAGGTCGTGCGGGCGACGACCGGCTCGCTCTTCCATGTGCCGGTCGTCGTGGGTGTGCCGCTCGAGCCGACCCTGCAGCGCCTGCGCGAAGCAGGCAACCGCATTCTTGCGGCAGATATCTCGGGCGATGATCTGCTCGACGTGCGGTCAGACGGCCACCTCGATGGGCCCACGGCCTGGTTGTTCGGCAACGAGGCACGCGGCCTGACCCCTGAGCAGCTCGAGCTCGCCGACCGCTCGGTGATCGTGCCGATCTACGGCAAGGCCGAGTCGCTCAACCTCGCGACCGCCGCCGCGGTGTGCCTCTACGAGAGTGCCTTCGCTCAACGCCGCTGACGCTGGCCGTCAGCCCTCCCGTTGCCCGAAGGGAGGGCTCTGCCGTCGATCGCGAACGCCGTTCAGGTCACGGTCGGGTCTCGGGTAGAACGATGGGTTGACCCTCGTTCGGGGGGTGTGGTTGGGTGGCACGATGGCTCCCCTGGTCGAGATGGTGAACGTCAACAAGTACTTCGGAGAGCTGCATGTGCTCAACGACATCAGCACGACCGTCGAGCGCGGTGAGGTCGTCGTCGTCATCGGCCCCAGTGGTTCGGGCAAGTCAACACTATGCCGGGCCATCAATCGACTCGAGACGATCGACAGCGGCACGATCCGCATCGACGGGGTCGAACTGCCGGCCGAGGGTTCGGGTCTCGCCAAGCTTCGGGCAGACGTGGGCATGGTGTTCCAGTCGTTCAACCTGTTCGCGCACAAGACCGTCATCGAGAATGTCACCCTGGCACCGTTGCGCGTGCGACGCGTGCCCAAGGCGCAGGCCGAGGCTCGCGCGATGGAGCTGCTCGATCGTGTCGGCGTCGCCGATCAAGCGCACAAGATGCCTGCGCAACTTTCGGGAGGTCAGCAGCAACGCGTCGCCATTGCGCGCGCCCTGGCCATGGACCCCAAGGTCATGCTGCTCGACGAGCCCACCTCTGCCCTCGACCCCGAGATGATCAACGAAGTTCTCGACGTCATGGTCGGTCTCGCGAAAGACGGCATGACGATGGTCGTCGTCACGCACGAGATGGGTTTCGCACGCAAGGCGGCCGACCGCGTGCTGTTCATGTCTGACGGTCGCATTCTTGAAGACTCCCCGCCAGCCGCCTTCTTCGACGATCCGCAGACCGATCGCGCCAAAGACTTCCTCTCCAAGATCCTGAGCCACTGAGAGATCGACCCATCACCCGACATCACGCCACGAAACCACCACTAGAGA
>DIUS01000052.1:2152-2479 GCA_002423075.1 Microbacteriaceae bacterium UBA6152 | reverse complement strand
CCCCGGTGGGGTCACCGACCCCGATGAGCCGGCAGCCACCGGCAATGGTCCGTACAACCTCGAGATCGCCGAAGCGCCCGAGTTCGAGGAGGGCACGACGATGGCGGAGCTCTCCGCCGCTGGCAGTATTCGAGTCGGCACCAAGTTCGATCAGCCGCTCTTCGGGCTCCAGGGTCCTGACGGAGTACCGATCGGGTTCGACGTCGCGATCGCGGCGCTCGTCGCGGCAGAGCTCGGCATTCCGTTCGAGAACATCGAGTGGAGTGAGGCGCAGTCGGCGGTGCGCGAGTCGTTCCTCGAGACCGACCAGGTCGACATCGTCGTCGC
>DIUS01000052.1:0-1997 GCA_002423075.1 Microbacteriaceae bacterium UBA6152 | reverse complement strand
ACGACCGACAATGTCATCCTCTCGGGCTTCGTCGACCAGAACCCCGGTGAGTTCGAGCTGCTCGGCGAGACGTTCACCGAAGAGCCGTACGGCATCGGCGTGCCACTCGGTGATGACGCCTTCCGCTCGTTCATCAATGACGTGCTCGAAGAGGCGTTCGCCGATGGAACGTGGGCGCGGTTGTACGAGGAGACGGCCGGTCAGGTGCTCGAGGTGCCTGAGCCCCCGGCGGTCGACCGCTACTAGTCGAACCAGCATCCTCGGGGTGCGGGGCGACTCGTATCGCCCCGCACCCCCTCACCGTTAGCGCTGACAGCAATCGGAGGCCACTGTGCAGTTCCTCGTCGAGAGTGGTGACCTGCTGCTCGAGGGTTTCGTCGCCACCCTGCGCATGCTCGCCCTCACCGTCGTCCTGGCGCTGCCGCTCGGCGTCGTGCTCGCGGGCATGCGCATCTCGCCGATTCCGAGCCTGCGCTGGGTGGCGACCGGCTTCACCGAGCTGTTGCGCAACACTCCGCTCACTCTCGTCTTCTTCATGCTCGTTTTCGTGGTGCCTCGACTCGGAGTGATCGTCGACTTCCACGTCAGCGCGATCATCGCGCTCACGCTCTATACCGCGCCGTTCTACGCCGAGGCCATCCGCTCCGGAGTCAACTCGGTTCCCGTCGGGCAGGCCGAAGCCGCTCGCTCGGTCGGTCTCACCTTCAGCCAGACGGCGGCCCACGTGATCATTCCCCAGGCGGTGCGGTCGGTCATTCCGCCGCTCATCAACGTCACCATCGCGCTGACAAAGAACACCTCGGTCGCCGGCGGATTCCTCGTCTTCGAACTCTTCGCCTCGAGCAGACGACTCGCCAACGCGTACGCCAACGAGACGATCCTCATCTTCGTGGCCGTGGCCGCGTGCTATCTCGCGATCACCATCCCGCTCGGCCAACTGGCCGAACGCCTCGAGAAGAAGGTCGTGGTGCTGCGATGACCTCGGTGCTCTACGACGTTCCCGGGCCGAAGGCCCGCCGTCGCTCGCTCATCGCATCGATCGTCCTCGGAATCGCGCTGGCGGCTTCGTTCGGCTGGGTCATCGCGACCCTCGCCGGAGAAGGCCTCTTCGACGCGAACCGGTGGGATATCTTCCAAGACCCGCTCGTGTGGAGCGCACTCGGGGGAGCGCTTCTCGTGACACTGCAAGTGGCCGCGATCGCGAGTGTTCTCGCGGTGATCCTCGGCAGTGTCTTCGCCATCCTGAGGCTGTCGGCGCACGCGATCGTGCGCATTCCGGTCACCATCGTTCTCGAATTCTTCCGCGGTATGCCGGTGCTGCTCATGATGTTCTTCATCCTCATCATGTTCGCCACCTCGCAGTACTGGGCCGTCGTGTTCGGGCTCACGCTCTACAACGGCGCGATCATCGGTGAAGCCCTGCGCTCGGGGATCGTTGCGCTGCCGCGAGGCCAGCGTGAGGCCGGCCTGGCGCTCGGCCTCACACCGTTCGCCGCTCGACTGCTCATCGAGTTTCCCCAAGCGTTCCGCGCGATGACACCGATCATCATCGCTCAACTGGTGGTGCTGCTCAAAGACTCGTCCCTGGGCTACATCGTCGGCCTGGAAGAGCTGGTTCGACGCCAGCGCACTCTCGCGGAGTTCTACGGGTTCTCGCAGTACGGGTTTTCGTTCTTCGTCATCACGCTGGGAGCTTTCCTCGCGGTCAACCTCACCCTGTCGTGGATCGCGCGGCGCGTGTCACGACGGAGCCCCACAGGGCGCCGCTCACGACGCGCAGCGCGCACGGCGATAGGTGAGAACCTCGACACAGCCGCCTACTCGATCGACCGCACCCGCACGGGCGAGTATCGCGGGTAGCCACGGCTAGACTCCTTTCTCGTGTCTGACTCACCCGAGATCACCGAGCCCGCCGTCGAATCCGCTGTCGAAGCGGCGCTCTCGGCGTTCGCGAGCGCGCCCGACACGGCCGCCCTGAAGGCCGCCAAAACGGCTCA
>DIUS01000153.1 GCA_002423075.1 Microbacteriaceae bacterium UBA6152 | reverse complement strand
AGTCGGCGTTGAACGCCGCGCAGACGAGCGGGTGCAGCTGGATGGCCTTGCCCTCGACGAGCTGAGGCTCGAACGCCTGGATTCCGAGACGGTGCAGGGTGGGCGCGCGGTTCAGCAGGACGGGGCGCTCACGGATGATCTCTTCGAGCACGTCCCACACCTGCGGCCGCGAACGCTCGACCATACGCTTCGCGCTCTTGATGTTCTGAGCGTGGCCCAGGTCGATCAGTCGCTTGATGACGAAGGGCTTGAAGAGCTCGAGAGCCATGAGCTTCGGCAGACCGCACTGGTGCAGCTTGAGCTGCGGGCCGACCACGATGACCGAGCGACCCGAGTAGTCGACGCGCTTGCCNNCCCTGCTTGCCCTTGAGCATGTCGCTGAGCGACTTGAGCGCACGGTTGCCGGTGCCCGTCACCGGGCGGCCACGACGACCGTTGTCGAACAGCGCGTCGACCGCCTCTTGCAGCATGCGCTTCTCGTTGTTGACGATGATCTCGGGCGCACCGAGGTCGAGCAGACGACGCAGCCGGTTGTTGCGGTTGATGACCCGACGGTAGAGGTCGTTCAGGTCGCTCGTCGCGAACCGGCCACCGTCGAGCTGCACCATCGGGCGCAGCTCCGGCGGAATGACCGGGACGACATCGAGCACCATGGCAGCCGGCGAGTTGCCGGTCTGCAGAAACGAGTTGACGACCTTCAGTCGCTTGATGGCGCGAATCTTCTTCTGGCCCTTGCCGCCCGCGATCTGCTCGTGCAGCAGCTCGCTCTCGGCGGCGAGGTCGAACGCCTCGAGACGCTTCTTGATCGCCTCGGCACCCATGTGCGCCTCGAAGTAGAGCCCGTAGCGGTCCTGCAGCTCTTGGAAGACGCCGTCTTCGGGCTTGAGGTCGCCGACCTTGAGGGTGCGGAAGTCTTCCCACACACGCTCGAGCTGGCCGATCTGCTCGTCGAACGACTTGCGCAGCTGGGCCATCTCTTTCTCGCCCGCGTCCTTGACCTTGCGCTTCTGGTCGGCCTTGGCGCCCTCGGCCTCGAGCTCGGCGAGCTCGGACTCGAGCTTCTGCATGCGTGCGGCGATGCCGCTGTCGCGCTGACCCTCGAGAGTCTTGATCTCGAGACGCATCTCGTTCTCGAGCCCCGGAAGGTCGGCGTGACGGCCATCTTCATCGACCGAGATGACCATGTACGCCGCGAAGTAGATGACCTTCTCGAGGTCTTTCGGCGCCATGTCGAGCAGGTAGCCGAGTCGGCTGGGCACACCCTTGAAGTACCAGATGTGGGTGACGGGAGCGGCGAGCTCGATGTGGCCCATGCGCTCACGGCGCACCGACGACTTCGTGACCTCGACGCCGCAGCGCTCGCAGACGATGCCCTTGAAGCGCACCCGCTTGTACTTGCCGCACGAGCACTCCCAGTCGCGGGAGGGCCCGAAGATCTGCTCGCCGAAGAGGCCGTCCTTCTCCGGCTTCAGCGTGCGGTAGTTGATGGTCTCGGGCTTCTTGACCTCGCCGTGAGACCACTTGCGGATGTCGTCGGCCGTCGCCAGGCCGATCTGGATGTAGTCGAAAGTTGCTGCGTCGAGCACTAGTTCTTCTCTTCTCTAACTGTCGTCAGTGTCTCGGAATACCTGGCCGGCTCAGATCTCGTCGATCGACGAGGACTCGAAGCGGGTGGAGATGTTGATGCCCAGCTCTTCCGCTGCGCGGAAGACCTCGTCATCGTTGTCCTTCAGGCTGACCGGGGTGCCGTCAGCCGAGAGCACCTCGACGTTCAGGCAGAGCGACTGCATCTCTTTGATGAGCACCTTGAAGCTCTCGGGGATACCGGGCTCCTGGATGTTCTCGCCCTTGACGATCGCCTCGTACACCTTGACGCGGCCGAGGATGTCGTCGGACTTGATCGTCAACAGCTCTTGCAGCGCGTATGCGGCACCGTAGGCCTCGAGCGCCCAGACCTCCATCTCACCGAAGCGCTGGCCACCGAACTGGGCCTTACCGCCGAGCGGCTGCTGGGTGATCATCGAGTACGGGCCCGTCGAGCGAGCGTGAATCTTGTCGTCGACCAAGTGGTGCAGCTTCAAGATGTACATGTAGCCGACCGACACGGGGTCGGGGAACGGCTCGCCCGAGCGGCCGTCGAACAAGCGCGCCTTTCCGGTCGAGTCGATCATGCGCACACCATCACGGTTCGGCAGGGTCGAGTCGAGCAGGCCGGCGATCTCGTCTTCACGAGCACCGTCGAACACGGGCGTGGCGATCTTGGTGCCCGGAGCCGCTTCGCGAGCGTTCGCAGGGATGCCCTCGGCCCATGCCGGATTGCCCTCGATCTTCCAGCCGCGCGATGCCGCCCAGCCCATGTGGATCTCGAGCACCTGGCCGAAGTTCATGCGACCGGGAACGCCGAGCGGGTTGAGCACGATGTCGACCGGGGTGCCGTCTTCGAGGAAGGGCATGTCTTCGACGGGAAGGATCTTCGAGATGACGCCCTTGTTGCCGTGACGGCCGGCGAGCTTGTCGCCCTCAGAGATCTTGCGCTTCTGGGCGATGTAGACGACCACGCGCTGGTTGACGCCCGAGCCGAGCTCGTCGTCGCCATCTTGCGCGTCGAACACCTTGACGCCGATGATTGTGCCCTGCTCGCCGTGGGGAACCTTGAGCGAGGTGTCGCGCACCTCGCGCGACTTCTCGTTGAAGATCGCGCGCAGCAGGCGCTCCTCGGCGCTCAGCTCGGTCTCGCCCTTCGGCGTGACCTTGCCGACGAGGATGTCGCCGGGGCGCACCTCGGCCCCGATGCGGATGATGCCGCGCTCGTCGAGGTCGGCCAGAAGCTCCGGGCTGACATTCGGCAGATCGCGGGTGATCTCTTCTTTTCCGAGCTTCGTGTCGCGAGCATCCACTTCGTATTCCTCGATGTGGATCGACGACATGGTGTCGTCCTTCACGAGGTTCTGGCTCAGGATGATCGCGTCTTCGAAGTTGTGGCCCTCCCACGACATGAACGCGACGAGCAGGTTCTTGCCGAGCGCCAGCTCGCCGTTCTCGGTCGCGGGGCCGTCGGCGATGACCTCGCCGACCTCGATGCGGTCGCCCGCACTGACGACGACGCGGTGGTTGTAGTTCGTGCCCTGGTTCGAGCGGTCGAACTTGCGCAGCACGTAGTCTTGCGTGCCACCCTCGTCGAGCTGAACCGTGACCGAGTCGGCCGAGACGGCCTGCACGACACCGGGAGCCGTTGCCGTGATGACGTCACCGGCGTCGACGGCGGCGTAGCTCTCCATGCCGGTTCCGACGAGCGGCGACTCCGAACGGAGCAACGGCACAGCCTGGCGCTGCATGTTGGCACCCATGAGGGCGCGGTTCGCGTCGTCGTGCTC
>DIUS01000031.1 GCA_002423075.1 Microbacteriaceae bacterium UBA6152 | reverse complement strand
ACTGGTACCCCCCGAATGGGGGTCATTTACGCTAGGCTCACCTCGGCCGCTCCGGCGGCCCTCGAGAATGTCGTAAGGGGAACGGCCATGGGGATACTGCGTTACCAGAACGAGGAGTTCTCGTTCGACGATCGGATGCTCGCGCATTTGCAGATCGTGATCAGCACCAAACTTCGTCGGTCGGAGAACTTCTTCCTGTCGTGGGCTGTACCGGCGCAGGGCGGCGGCGGCCGTCACGCACTCTGGATCGACAACGGCGTGCCGGTGCACATTACCTACTCGGGTTCGCGAGCACCTCAGATCAACCGTGAGTGGATCGAATCACTCATCCTCTCGTCGGCGACGGGCGGAGTGCACATCACTGACGACCCGCCGGTGACCTCAGTGGAGTGACCCGCGAGAGCGAAAGCTTCGATCGGTGTAGTCGCAGAAAGCGGTATGCGCAAGGCCTGGTTCTCACGCATTCTGCGGGCGTACCGTGATGGCCTATCCGAGGAGGCCTGCTTGATGACGAGTTCTACGATCCTGACGATCAACCATCAGCACATTCCGCTCGCAGATGACGTGGAGGTTGATGACCTCATCAAGGCGGTCATCTCGGCTGTGCGCGACGGCGGAGGTTTCGTGCGCATCATCGGCCGGCATGGTGACCAGTACGACGTGCTGGTCACGGCCGCGACCCCGGTCACCGTTCGTCACGGCTCAGCGGCCTTTGAATCGACGTCCACGGGTGGCCCGTGGATCACGAGCATCGATCTCGATATGTGACTCGGCGTTGGGCGACCGAACGTCCGGGCGCCGAACGCAAGGCGACACCGCCCTTCACTCCGATGGCGAGCAGCAGGTAGATCGAGATCGAGGTCGTGAGCGCTTCGGGCAGCCGCAGGTCGCTGCGCACGGCGACGGCGACGAGGCCGAGCACGAAGGCGAGTACGGGGGCGGAGAGTAGGTTGGCGGCGGCGGTCTCGAGAATCACGGGGGCGGCTCCGGCGGTCGCGTCAAACAGGTGAAGTAGAGTTCATGCGTTGTGTACTATCGTGCAAACTGCTTCACATATTGCCGCGCAGACAACCTGGCCTGGCACACTGTGCTCATGTCGTCGTGGACCTTCCTCACCCACCATGCGCACGTGCTGCTCGAGGTTGCGAAGAATCCCGATGCCACGGTGCAGCTGCTCGCCAACGAGATCGGCATCTCGACGCGGTCGACCGTCACGATCCTCGGAGACCTCGCGGCCACCGGGTACCTCGAGCGCGAGCGCCGTGGCCGACGCAACCATTACTCGGTGGTTCCGACGGCGCCGCTCCGGCATCCGTCGAATGCGGGGCACACGGTCGGCGACCTCATCTCGGCGCTGGCCGAACTGCGCTGAGCAGTCGAATCGGGCTCACCCGGCAGTAGGCTCGCACCATGTCAGACCACGATGAGCGCCCCGTCGGCTTCATGGGCCGCGTGCGTACCATGAAGGTTCTCACCTGGGTGCTCATTCTCGGCCTCGTCGGCCTCACGTTGAGTGGAACCACGCTGCTCTTCGTGCTGCTGAACGGCTGACGCGGGCGGGCGCTACCCGAGGATCGCGGCCTTTTTCGCCTCGAATTCGTCCGGGGTCAGGATGCCCGCATCGCGCAATTCGCCCAGCTGCTTGAGCTGCTCGAGTGTCGCGCTCACGTCGTGAATGTCGTCGTCGTCGAGCAGGTACGACGCGGCGCCATCGAAGAACGCCATGTCGACGCCGTCGATCTCGCCCACGTCATGGGCGGGCGTCGTGACGACGGAGTCAATCGGTCCGAGGCGCACGTACTCGTCTGCAGTTGCCAGGGCGGCTCCTTCGCTCGCACGGGGCGTACCGGTTGTGCGTGACAAACACACCTGGACCGTGCACGATAGGCACATGATCCGCTTCCTCATCCGCCTGGCCATCTACGTCGGCACTGCGGCACTCGCGCTGCTTATCGCCGCGTGGTTGCTGCCGGAGTTCGGACTCTCGGCCTCGGGGTTCATCATCGCTGTCACGGTGTTCGCCCTCGCACAGAGCATCCTGACCCCCTTCATCATTAATATGGCGCGCAAGTACGCGCCTGCCGTGCTTGGAGGCATTGGGCTGGTCTCGACGTTCGTCGCGCTGCTGCTCGCGAGCTTCTTTCCGGGCGGCATCACGCTGAGCGGCATCGACACGTGGGTGCTCGCGAGCCTCATCGTCTGGCTCATCACTGCACTCGGCGGGTGGCTGTTGCCGCTGCTCTTGCTACGCGGAAAACTCGCTGACTCGAGCGCCCCCGCGACGTAGCAGCGCCGCCTTCCCGAGCTAATTTCGCCGCACAGAACCCGTTCAGCCTGCGCCGAGCGCAAGGTCGGCGCGCATCCAGGTGACCGTTCTACTCTGAGCTGGCGGAGAGGACGCCGTTCGACGCTCCCCCGCCATCGCGTGAAGGGAACCGCTATGCGCAGCTCGTCCTCCTCCCCCGGCTTTGACCTCCGTGAGGCAGTCGAGAGCCTCCGCGACGCGTTCACGCCCCGCAGCGGTTCGCGTGGCGCGACCGCCCACGGTGATCTGCGCACCGCCATCCTCACCGCGCTCGCTCACGACGCGAAGAATGGCCACCAAGTCATGCAGACCATCACCGCCGCCAGTGGCGGTTCGTGGATGCCCGCCGCGAGCGAGGTATACCCGATGCTGCAGCAGCTCAGCGATGAGGGTCTGGTCGGAGCGCAGCACGACGGCGAGCGCACGGTCTACACACTCACCGACGCGGGCCGTGCGGCCGCGGCTGCCGTCGGCGAAGCGCACGACAGCGAGAGCGAGGCACGGAGCCGCCCCGACTGGAGCATGAGCGACTTCACCGACCGCATGAGCGGGCGGTGGAACGACCACTGGAGCGAGCGCACCTCGGCGGTACCGCGTGCGGGCGCCAAGCTCGCGCAGGCTGCCGCGCAGGTCGCCCAGAGCGGCACGCGTGAGCAGCAGGAGCGCGCCGCTGCCCTGCTCGACCAGACGCGCAAGGCGCTCTACGCCATCCTCGCCGAAGACTGAGTCGTGCCGAATGAGGGCGTGATTCACGCTCCAACGATCGACCCGGCGCTGAAGGCGCGCTATCGCCGCATCATGCGCTTCGCGGCGCGCGCCTTCGCGCAAGCGTGGTGGTTCGAGCTCGTGCTGCCGCGGCTGGGCCTCGCGCGCTTCGTGGCGAAGGGGCGCGTCCGTCGCCTGCAGAAGCTTGCCCGACGCTTCCACGACCTCGCCGTCGACCTCGGCGGGCTCATGATCAAGGTCGGGCAGTTCATGTCGTCGCGGCTCGACATCTTGCCGCCTGAGATCACGCGCGAACTCGAAGGCCTGCAAGACGAGGTCGCGCCCGAGGATTTCGCCCGCATTGTCGAGCAGCTCGAGCGCGAACTGAGCTTGCCGATCGAGCGGGCTTTCGCGCACGTCGAGCCGACGCCGATCGCCGCCGCCTCGCTCGGCCAGGCGCACAGTGCACAGCTCTCACCCGGCCTCGCCGCCGACGAGGGTGTCGAGCACGTGGTCATCAAGGTGCTCAGGCCCGGCATCGAGCAGGTCGTCGAGGTCGACCTCGCGGCATTGCGCCGCGTTGGCCGCTGGGCGTCGCGCGTCACACTCATCAATCGCCGTGCCGACGTCCCCGCGCTCGTCGAAGAGTTCGCGACGACGAGCCTCGAAGAGATCGACTACGTGCATGAGGCCATCAGTGTCGAACGCTTCGCGGGCGACTTCGCCGACGACCCGCGCGTGCGCACGCCCGTCGTGGTGTGGGAGCGCAGCGCTCGTCGCGTGCTCACCCTGAGCGATGTGACCGCGATCAAGATCACCGACGTCACCGGTCTCCAGGCCGCTGGTATCGACCCGAACGCCGTCGCCGCCGAGCTCGCACGCGCCACCTTCGAGCAGATCTTTGTCGCGGGCTTCTTCCACGCCGACCCGCACCCGGGCAACATCTTCGTGACGCCCGACGCCGAGCACGGCTTCGCCCTCACCTACATCGACTTCGGCATGATGGGCGAGATCACCGACGAGTTGAAGAGCGGCCTGCAGCAGTTCATCTTCGCGGTCGCCTCCCGCGATGCTCGCGGCTGGGTGGTCGCGACGCAGCGACTCGGCGTGCTGCTGCCGAGCGCCGACACCGTCGAGCTCGAGCGCGCGATCACCGCCCTCTTCGACCGCTTCGGGGGCATGGGCGTCGCCGAGCTCACGCGCATCGATCCGCGCGAGCTCGAGCAGTTCGCCCTGCAGTTCAGCGAGCTTGTGCGCACCCTTCCGTTCCAACTGCCCGAAAGCTTTCTGCTGCTCGTGCGCACCATCTCGCTCATCTCGGGCGTCACGAGCGCGCTCAACCGAGACTTCAACATGTGGGATGCCGTCGACCCCTTCGCCCGCACCCTGCTTAGCGGTGGCGGAGCATCCACCGTCCGCTCGGTCGGTCGCGAAGCGCTCGCGATCGTCTCAGCCCTCGCGCGATTGCCCCAGCGAGTGGATGCTCTCGCCACGCGCCTCGACCGCGGCGAGCTCGCCGTGCGCAGCCCCGAAGTCGAGCAGCGCCTGCGTGTGCTCGACGCGAGTCAGCGCCGCACCACCTCGGCGATCCTCTTCGCAGCGCTGCTCATCGGCGGCGTGCTGCTGCGCCCGAGTGACGAGGTACTCAGCTGGGTGCTGCTCGGGGCCTCAGCGCTGCCCTTGCTGCACGTCGTGGCGCCCTGGCGCCTACGCTAAGGAGTCGAGCCCCCAGTCGAATCCGTCGAGATCCATGACATCGGCGACGTCTTCGCTCCACTCGGGGCGGTCGGGGTCATTCTTGAGGGTGCGGCCCTCCAGAATCTCGACCATGCGCGCATCAGCGAGGTCGACGTCGAAGTCGGCCGTCGGCACCGACATCATCTGGCTCGCCGGCCCGATCAATATGTGGGCAACGCCCTTGCCGAAGGCCTCGGTGAAGGCCGGCAGGATGATGAGGTCGGATGACTCGGACTTTGCGAGCGCCCGCGAATACCGCAAGACCGCCTTGCACACCTGGTCGCTGATGATGATGGATCCGCCTGCGTAGTACAGCTTTCTCATTGATTCAGGGTGCCCGGTTCATCGCGCCGAACACATCCCCTTGCGAGAGCACGGATCGGGCGGGCATAATGCGCGGCGCCGTGCTCACGTGCCGCACGTGCGCAGCGCGGCTTGATCGAACGATGGCACAGGGCGAGCATCCGCCTCATCGATCGTCGTCGCCTCGCCGTTGCGCGCGATGTCGTCGATGAGCCACTCCATCTCGAAAATTCGGAGTCGTCAACGGTGACCTGACTGCGGTCGAGAGCAATATCGAGAGCTCTGCGTGAGTCGAGAAAGACCTCGACACGGCCAACGAGACTGGATCGCTACGCGGCCTCCCCTGCGAAAGAGTCCACCTGCAGCTAGTACGGCACGGGCTGGGCTACAGCACGGGCGGTGGTCACTGGCCCACCTTTGGGGTCGCACTGGGCTCGCGCCACTGTCTGGTGTGGCGTGCCGCCCGTGTCGAGTCGTCCCCAGTTGCACCACGGTTTCGGAAGTCCACGGCACCGAAGCCATGGGTGAGGCGGGCGAAGGCACACCCCTACGTTCAGCGCATGATCATTGAAGCTGGCTACGACCTTCACGTTCTCTTGTTCGCCGAGCGACGTGAACGGGGCGCGCTCCGCATGGTCTGCCTCGACGCCGACTTGCGCGTCACAGACATCTGCACCGTGATTCCCTCGTTCTCGGGAAGCTTCGATGCCGCCGCGCTCGACTTAATCGACCGCGCCATCCCCGACAACAACGACGATCTTCCGAAGTACGACACTCGATTCGTTGCACTCGGCTACGACGTCGTCGATGCATCGGGGTACCCCGAAAGTTTCGACTGGGAGCGCGTCAGGGTCGTCGAGGAATGGTTGAGCTGTCGAGGGGTTCGACTCTTGGGCATTCAGCTGTGTGACGGCGAGAGCTGGGCCTCGACAGGGCCGATGTACTCCTTCGCGACCTACTCGATCGCGGACGAACTGCCGCGCGCGGTCGTGATCCCTGGCCCGCACCCCTTCGACTCCTGCGAATGCGCGGCCTGTGCACAAAGGCGGCAACGCCTCCGCCCAGTAACGCCGAGTCGCTCTGTGTAGGCTCGTGTGTAAGGAGGTGGCGATGGCAACGAATTTGGCACTTGATCCCGAACTTCTGGAGCGCGCCCTCGCGGTGAGTGGTCAGGCCACCAAGAAGGCAGCCGTGACACTCGCGCTACGGGAGTTCATCGCCCGGCGTGAACAGCTCGGCTTGCTCGACCTCGTCGGCACCCTGGAGTGGGACGACTCGTTCGACTACAAGGCGGAACGCGCGCGCATGACCGTGCTTGTCGACACGAGCGTGTGGTCGCTCGCGCTTCGTCGAGACGTCCCGCCGAGCGGCCCTACGGTTGCGGCGTTGACGAAGGCACTCGAGTCAGATCTGGTCGTGACGACGGGCCTCATTGTTCAAGAGCTCCTTCAAGGATTTTTGCCGATGCGCACCCAGATCGAGGTCCGCCAGCGCTTTGGCGCTCTGCCTGGAGTGCAGCCGACTCGCGACGACCACATGGCGGCAGCCGACTTGCGCAACACGTGCCGCCGCGCCGGAGTTCAGCTCGGCACGATCGACGCCCTCATCGCGCAGGTCAAGTCCCTGGAAGTGGTGT
>DIUS01000047.1 GCA_002423075.1 Microbacteriaceae bacterium UBA6152 | reverse complement strand
CCGTCGGTCGTTCACCGTGCCCCTCAGCGTTGCGGGCACGCCCTTTCAGCAGGCGATCTGGCAGCAGTTGCAAGAGATTCCCTTCGGCACAGTGCGCGGCTACGGCGAGCTTGGGCGCGCGACGGGCCGGCCCACCGCGGGGCGTGCCGTCGGCGGTGCGGTCGGTGCGAACCCCGTTCCGCTGCTCATTCCCTGCCATCGCGTGCTCGCGAGCGATGGCCGCATCACGGGCTACAGCGCGGGCGATGGAATCCCGACCAAGATCTGGCTGCTCGACCACGAGGGCATCGCGCACCGATGACCGACTCGACCGCGCCCACTCCCCCCGATCGCCCGAGGTGCGGCTGGGCGGGCGATGACCCGCTCTATCAGCGGTACCACGACGACGAGTGGGGTATGCCGCTGCACGGCGACCGCGCCCTGTTCGAGAAGCTCAGCCTGGAGGCCTTTCAAAGCGGCCTGTCGTGGATCACGATCCTGCGACGCCGCGAGGGCTTCCGCGCGGCCTTCGCGGACTTTGAGATCGCGCGAGTCGCCGCCTTCGACCACGACGATGTGGAGCGACTGCTCGGCGATGAGGGCATCATTCGCAACCGCGCCAAAGTCGAGGCGACCATCGCGAACGCCCGCGTGCTGAGCGACTGGACCAGCGCTGAACCGGGAGCCCTCGATGCCCTGATCTGGTCGTTCCAACCGCCCGCACGCGCACGGCGGCCCGACTCGCTCAGCGAAATTCCCGCCCAGACCGACGCCTCGCGAGCGCTCGCCCGCGCGCTCAAAGAACGGGGACTGCGATTCGTGGGCCCGACGACCGCGTATGCCCTCATGCAGTCAGCGGGCCTCGTCGACGACCACGTCAGCGGATGCTGGCGCGCGGAGGCAGGGTTCCCGGCACGATGAGTTCGAGCAGGCGCTCGTCGACGCGGCGCAGGGGCCAGCCGAGCTCGGTCGATCTCGAGCACAGCGTCGAGATCGACCGTGGCAGCGCTCCCGCCATGAGCAATGCGCGCACCCACTCGCCCTTGCCCTTCTTGTTGAAGTGGTTGAGTGCCCGAGCCACGCCGTCGTCTCCGAGAGCGACGACCGAGACGCCGACGGCGCCCGAGACATCGGGCAGCGCACCGAGAGCCGCGTAGCCTGCCGACCTCAGGTCGATGATCGGCGTCGGTAGTGCGGCGAGCTCCGTTGAGATCGCGTCGCCCCAGGCATGCTTGAGGGGCCGCGCCGGAAGCATGCTGTCGTGCGAGAGACGGTACGCCGGTATGGGGTCGTCGGCGCGCAGAAGGCCGAAGAGCGCCGAATGCACAACGAGCGAGGTCGAGGCCCGTCGACGCGCGGGGGCCGGCAAGGAGTGCACATCGAGCGCGTCATAGAGAACTCCTGTGTAGCGCTCGATGGCTGGCATCGTGCCACTCGCCATCAGTGCCCGATTGCGCTCAAGCTCGACAGCTGCCGACGTCGCGCCGAGCTTCAGTGCCCGAGCCGCCTGGTCATGGTGGGCGCTCAGTTCAAGGACAGCCGCGACGAGGTCGCGCCGCGTGTCGGTGAGCGACGCGAATGACAGAGCCTCGAGGGCGAGCGGGCGGCCCGTTCCGCCCGCCCGCTTGGTCTCAGAGGGCGGCAGAAGAATCTGCATCAGGAGCGCAGGAACGCCGCAGCGAGCTCGACGAGCTCGGGCAGCGGCGCCATGGTGTCGAGAGTCAGGCGCGGTCGGGATCCCGCGAGGCCCGACCAGGCGTCGTACTCGTCGAGGCTCTGCTCGACGGCGTGCCAGGTGGGCTCTGTCAGGTGCGCGAGATCTCGGCGACGCTCTTCGAGCCGCTGCCGATGCACGGCAGCATCGCTGCAGAAGGTCTCGATGAAGCGCACGTCGACGCCAAGCCGGTCGCCGAGCATCACCCACTGATCGCGGGCTGGTGCGACGGCATTAACAGCGTCGACGATGATGCTTTGGCCGGCTCGCAGCACCGCATCCGCAATCGTCTCCGCCACGAGGTATGCGGCGAGACCAGTCGGCTGGTCGTCGTCGATTCCTGCGCGCAGAATGGCCGATTCGAGCGGGTCGACCGAGACGACGGCGATGCCCCCCTGCCGAGCCAGGTGCTCGGCGACCGTGCTCTTGCCCGACCCCGGAAGGCCGGCCATCGCGATGAGCACGAACTACNNGTGGGCGTGATGCGCACTTCGCCCGCGCTGAGAATACCGAGCAGCGGCTCGTGGCCGGGCAGAATGCCGATCTCGCCCTCGGTCGTGCGCGCCACGATCTGCTTGGCACGACCCGACCAGACCTCGCGGTCGGCCGAGACGACGCTCACCGTGAGTTCGGCCATGACTAGCCGTTCTCCTTCTGAATCTGAGCCCAACGCTCTTCGACATCGCTGATCGGGCCGACGTTGAAGAAGGCTTGCTCGGCGACGTGGTCGAACTCGCCCTTGGCGATCGCGTCGAACGACTCGATGGTCTCCTTCAGCGGAACCGTCGAGCCCTCGACACCCGTGAACTTCTTGGCCATGTAGGTGTTCTGCGACAGGAACTGCTGAATGCGACGGGCGCGCGAGACGGTGATCTTGTCTTCTTCTGAGAGCTCGTCGACACCGAGGATAGCGATGATCTC
>DIUS01000049.1 GCA_002423075.1 Microbacteriaceae bacterium UBA6152 | reverse complement strand
CCGACGAGCGCCGCGAGGTCGGCGATCGGAAAGGCCGGAGCCTGCAGGTGCTGCCACAGGCCGCTGTCGGCCACAGCATCCTGGGCCGAGCGGTCGGCGATCGCGTAGTCGCTCACGGTGCGATCGGTGAGGCGCGCGCTCACCTCGATGAGCAGCAAAATCTTGCCGATGCTCGCCGTCGGCAGCACGATGCGCTCATCGACCGCGAACACGCTCTCGCCCGAGTCGAGGTCGACGACGGCGACCGACACTCGAGCACCCTCATAGGCCACGGCGCCGAGCACGCGATAGGCGGGTCGAAAGTGCGGCTGCCGCTCGAGCGCCAGATGGCGCGCCTGACGGGGGGCGCCCGTGCGAGCGCTCCGGTCACGCGTCAGCGGCGCCTCTACCAAATGGCCACCCGCGCATCGGGCTCGAGCCACAGCTCGTCGTCGGGGGTGACCTCGAACGCCTCGTAGAAGGCGTCGAGGTTGCGCACGATTTGGTTGCACCGAAACTCGTTCGGCGAATGAGGGTCGATCGACAGCAAGCGCAGCGCTTCTTCGGGGCGAATCGCGATCTGCCAGGCCTGCGCCCACGACAAGAAGAAGCGCTGGGCGGCGGTGAGCCCGTCGATCACGGGCGGCTCGGCTCCCTCGAGCGAGAGCAGGTACGCCTTCCACGCGATACCGAGACCGCCGAGGTCGCCGATGTTCTCGCCAATCGTGAGCGCGCCGTTCACATGGTGGCCGGGCGTCTCGGTCGGTTCGAGCGCGTCGTACTGCGCGATGAGGGATGCGGTGCGCGCCTCGAACGCGGTGCGATCTTCTTCGGTCCACCAGTCGTGCAGTCGCCCGTCGCCGTCGAAGCGCGAGCCCTGGTCGTCGAACCCGTGCCCGATCTCGTGGCCGATGACCGCGCCGATCGCGCCGTAGTTGGCGGCGGCATCCCGATCTTCATCGAAGAACGGAAGCTGCAGGATCGCGGCGGGGAAGACGATCTCGTTGAAGCCGGGGTTGTAGTAGGCGTTGACGGTCTGCGGCGTCATGAACCACTCGTCGCGATCGATGGGCGAGCCGATCTTCTTCAGCTCGCGCTGAAACTCGAACTCGCCGGCCGCCTGCACGTTGGCAAGCAGGTCGCTGGCGTCGATCTCGAGACTCGAGTAGTCGCGCCACGTGTCGGGGTAGCCGATCTTGGGCGTGAACTTGTGCAGCTTGTCGAGGGCGCGCTCCCGCGTGGCCGGGGTCATCCACTCGAGCGTCTCAATGCTCTGGCGATAGGCCTGGACCAGGTTCGCGACGAGGTCGTCCATCGCGGCCTTCGCGGTCGGCTTGAAGTGGCGCTCGACGTAGGTCGCGCCGACAGCCTCGCCCATGACGCGCTCGACGAGGGCGACGCCGCGCTTCCAGCGCGCGCGCAGCTCGGGGGCGCCGGTGAGCGTGCGACCGAAGAACGCGAAGCTCTCGTCGACGAAGGCGCTCGAGAGATAGGGAGCCATCGACCGCACGATCGCGTACCGCAACCAATCGCGCCACTCGTCGAGGTCGCGGCCGGTCAGTTCGGAAGCGATACCGCCGGTCACATCGGGCTGCCGCAGCACGACTTCGGCGAGCGTCGAGGCCGGGATGCCGTAGCCGTCACGCCACGTCACAAGGTCGATGCCCGCGGCGCGCGCGGCCCAGTCGTCGAAGGTCGTGAGGTTGTAGGTCGCCTGCGCGTCGCGGCATCGCACGGTATCCCAGTGGTGCGCGGCAATCGCTGTCTCGAGCGCGACGACGCGCTCGGCACGGGCGGCGGTGTCATCAAGGCCCGCGAGCGCGAGCATGCGGTCGACATGCGTGGCGTAGGAGGCGAGCGTTGCGGCGTGCTTCTCTTCGCGGTAGTACGCCTCGTCAGGCAAGCCGAGCCCGGCCTGCTCGACGAACACGAGGTAGCGCTCGGGGTCGCCCGGGTCGTTGTCGACGAAGAGCTGCACGAAGCCCGGCACGCCGCGGCGCTCGAGGCGTCCGATCGTCGCGAGCAGAGCATCCACGTCGGCGACGGCGTCGACTTCGGCGAGCAGCGGGGCGAGCGGGGCGGCGCCGAGAGCCTCGATGCGCTCGGCATCCATGAAGCTCGCGTAGAGGTCGCCGACCTTCTTCTCGAGCGTGCCGAGCTCAGCCGACTGCGCCTGCTCGATGATCTCGCGCACGGCCTTCTCGGCCTCTTCGGCGAGCACGAGGAACGAGCCGTAACGCGCCTTGTCGTCGGGAATCGCCGTGCGCGCGATCCACTGCCCGTTCACGTGGCGGTAAAGGTCGTCTTGCGGTCGCACCGCGGGGTCGAGTTCTGCGCGGTCGATGCCGCTCGCAAGCACGTCAGTCACCCGCCAGAGCCTAACGGCCCGACCCTTGCAACGGCCAGAAAAGTCAGCCGGGCGAGGGCGGGGCGGTTCGGGATGCCCTCCGCGCGCCCGCCACCGCCCCCACCAGCACGGCCGCGGCGAGCGCCGCAAGCGCGCCGGTCGCTGCCGCGACCCCCCACAGGGCTCCGCCCACGCCCGCGAGTGGATACGCCACCGCGTACCACGCGTGCGACGTCGAGAAGCGTGCCGCGAAGACCGCGGGGCGGTCGGCCGTGACGACGTCGCGGCGAATGAGGCGCGCACTCGGAGTGCTGATCGCCGACGACGCGGCGCCGAGCAGCAGCCAGAACACGCCGAGGCCGAGCAGGTCGAGCCCGGGGCCGGCTTCGATGAGCGCGACGATCGCGAGCACGACGATCGCAGCGAGTGCTCCGCCCGTCATAACTTCGCGATCAGACATGCGCCGCAGCAGCGCGGGCAGAGCCAGGGCGATGACGATCGACCCGATGCCGAAGAGTGCCAGTGCGATGGCGAGCGGCGTGACGACATCGTCGACGTCGCCCTCGAGCCGCAGCGCGATGACGACAGTATTGACGAGCACGGTCGCGTAGACCGCTGCCACGACGGCATCGAGCAGAGCGAGAAAGCGCGTCGACTCGATCGTCGCGATGAGCCTCAGCCCGCGCGCGAGCCGAGACACGAACGGTTCGCCCGTGACGGGTGTGCGCAACTGGAGGCGCGAGAGCAGAACCGCGATGAGGGAGAGGGCGAAACCCGCCGCGGTCACGGCGAACAGCCACGAGGTGGGCAGGAGCGTGACAAGAAGAGCGGCGAGCAGCGGGCTCACGAGCGACTCGAGGTCGTACGCCAGTCGCGAGAGGGATTGGGCGGCGGTGTAGTCGCCCTCGTCGGGCAGCACTTCGGGAATCGCGGCCTGGAAGGTCGGCGTGAAGACCGCCGACGCCGTCTGCAGCAGCAGGATCGCCACGTAGAGCTGCCAGGCCTCGCTCACGAGCACGAGCGAGAGCGCGACGACGATGCGCGCCGCGTCGGCGCCGATGAGAATCGCGCGCGATGAGCGACCGGCGAGCAGTGCCGTGGCGATCGGCGAGACCACGACATAGGTCGCGATGCGAATGGTGAGCGCGATGCTCAGCACGAATCCCGCGTTGTCGCCCGCGAGGCGCGCCGCAAGCAAAGCTATGGCAACGGTGAGCACTCCCGTGCCGAGCAACGAAGCCACTTGCGAGCCGAACAAGGAGGCGAAGCGGCGGTCGCGCAGCACAGAGAGCATGCAGTGATGCTAGGGCGGGTAGCGTTGCCCCGTGACAGCCCTGCGCCGTGTGTCACCCGGCCGCCTTCTCGATCGCGACATCTTCCGGCTCGCCATCCCTTCTCTCGGCGCCCTCGTCGCCGAGCCGCTGTTCGTGCTCACCGACACAGCGATGGTCGGCCATCTGGGCGTCGAACCGCTCGCAGGCCTGGGGCTCGCGAGCACGGTGCTGCAGACGGCGATCGGCCTGCTCGTCTTTCTCGCCTACGCCACGACTCCGCTCGTCGCGCGTCGCCTCGGGGCGGGCGACCCGCGCGGCGCCCTCAGCGCGGGCGTCGACGGCTTGTGGCTCGCGCTCGGCATCGGCGTGCTGCTGCTCGCTGTCATGCTGCCGACGAGCGAGCTCGTCATCGGCTGGTTCGGAGCAGCCCCCGCAGTGGCCGCCGCAGCCCTCATGTATCTGCAGATCGCCTGGTGGGGAATTCCCGCAATGCTGCTGGTGCTCGCCGCGACCGGTCTGCTGAGGGGGCTGCAGGATGCCCGCACGCCGCTCATCGTCGCCGCGGCGGGCTTCGGCGCCAACATCGCACTCAATGCGGTGCTGATCTACGGGCTCGGGCTCGGCATCGCGGGCTCGGCAATCGGTACGGTCATCGCGCAGTGGGCCATGGCCGCGGTGCTCGTGGGGGTGTGCGTGCTCCACGCGCGTGCGGCTCAGGCCGCACTGCGGCCGGGCCGGGCGGGCATCACGGCCGCGGGCCGGGCCGGCTCGTGGCTGCTGCTGCGCACCGTGAGCCTGCGCGTCGCACTCGTCGTCACGGTCGTCGTCGCGACGGGCTTCGGCACGACCGAGCTCGCCGCGACGCACGTCTGGTTCGCGATCTACAGCCTGCTCGCTCTCGCGCTCGACGCCCTCGCCATCGCGGGCCAAGCGCTCATCGGGCACGGTCTCGGCGCGGCCGAGGTTGATCGCGTGCACGCGATCACGCGGCGCCTGCTCGCCTGGGGCGCGGTCGTGGGAGGGGTGTTGGCGGTACTGGTCGTGGCGGGCATCCCGTTCATCGCGCTCGTCATGACCTCTGATGCGGCGGTGCGCACTGCCTTGCCGCTCACGCTCGTCATCCTCGCGATCGGGCTGCCGCTCGCAGGTCTAGTGTTCGTGCTCGACGGTGTGCTCATCGGGGCGGGAGACGGCCGCTATCTGGCCGTCACGGGCGTGCTCAACCTGCTGGCCTACCTCGCGGCGCTGCCGTTCGTCGGCGAGCTCGCCTGGCTGCTCGCGGCCTTCACCTTCGTCTACCTGGGTGCACGCGCGCTGACGCTCGGTCTGCGTGCTCGCGGCTCGGCCTGGATCATCACGGGCGCCGAACGCTGACGTCGAGCGCGACTAGAGCCAGTCGCGCCGCTTGAACGCGATGTAGAGTCCCACGCCGAGAAGGGCCATGAGCCCGAGGGCAAAGGGGTAGCCCCACGTCCAGTGCAGTTCAGGCATGTACCGAAAGTTCATGCCGTAGACGGTGCCGACGAGAGTCGGCGCGAACAGGATGGCCGCCCACGAGGTGATGCGCTTGATCTGCTCGTTCTGCTCGACACTGACTTCGGTCATGCGACGAGTGATGAGCGTCGACTGCGCCTGTAGAGCCTTATCGAGGAGGGTACGGAACGAGTCGGCGCGCTCGCCGGCACGCGTTACATGATCGAGCACGTCGCCCAGGTGGTGGTTGAGATCGAGATCGACGCCGTACTTCTCACCGCCGCGCTGCAAGGCCTCAACCATGCCGATGAGGGGCTGCACCGCACGCTGAAAGCCGATGACCTCGCTCGAGAGGTCGTAGATGCGGCGTGTGAGCACCTCATGCTCCGCCGCACCGAAGAGCTGGTCTTCGATCTCGTCGATGTCGTTCTCGAGCCCCGCGATGACGGGTTCGTACTCGTCGACGACCTCGTCGAGCACCGCATAGAGAATCGCGTCGGGGCCTTTCGCCAGCAGGGTCGGGTCTGCCTCGAGGCGGTCGCGCACGATTGCGAGATCGGGCGACTCGGCGTGCCGCACCGTCACGACGAACTGAGGGCCGACAAAGACGTGCAGCTCGCCGAACTCGACCGTCTCCGTCTCGTCGATGTACCGCGCCGTGCGCAGCGCGAGAAAGAGCGTGTCGCCGTAGCGCTCGAGCTTCGAGCGCTGGTGACCTTTGAGCGCATCCTCGACCGCGAGGTGGTGCAGGCCGAACTCGGCGGCCACCGATTCGAGCTCGTCAATCGTCGGTCGCGAGAGGCCGATCCACGCGACGCCGCCCGTGGCACGGGTGACCTCGTAGGTCTCCTCCAGACCGACGACGCCCGAACGGCGCACGCCGTCGACGTACACGGCACTCTCGATCACAGGCATGGTTGACCTTACGCCCGCACAAGACCGCACACGCGACGGGCGCCCGAACCGAAGTTCGAGCGCCCGTTCGAGCTGGAGAGCTGCTGGCTACTTCACGGCGTCTTTGACGTCGTCGCCAGCCTGCTTGAGGTTCGCCTTCGTCTGGTCGAAGCGGCCCTCGGCCTCGAGCTCGTCGTTTCCCGTCACCTTGCCCGCGGCCTCTTTCGCCTTGCCGCCGAGCTCTTCGCCCTGGTGCTTCATCTTGTCTGCTGCATCATTCATGGTCGACTCCTTGTCGTCGTCGGTTCTCATGTCGATCTTGTGGATCGACCTGAGCCACGGTTCCACTCGCGGCACGCCACCGCACCCCCTTGACTTCTCAGCAAGGCATCGGCACTCTTCGCCCACTGCACCCCTGTTAGCGTTGTCGAACGCGCCGTGTGCGATCAGCCAGCGCGAGCATCCTCTCTCTCGAAAGACCCTCGTGACCACACCTGCGGGCACTCGCCCCTCTCTCACCGCCTGGCGGCTCGCCGTCTTCGCGATCTTCGCCACGAACGGGCTCGCGATGGCGAGCTGGTTTGCCCGAACCCCCGCCATTCGCGACGCGCTCGAGGTGCGCACCGACGAATTCGGCGTGCTCATCATGGGGATGGCAGCAGGGTCAATCGCCGGACTGCTGGCCTCGTCTCACGTCATCGCCCGCATCGGCTCGCGCACCACCATTCTCATCGCGATGCTCAGCTGCCTGGGCGCACTGGCGCTCATGGGGTTCGGTTCTGAGACGCTCGGTTCGTTCGCGGTCACCTTCCTCGCCCTCGTCGTCTTTGGGGCGACGACAGGCATCACCGATGTCGCTATGAACGTCGAGGGCGCCGGGGTCGAGCAGGCACAGGGGCGCAGCATCATGCCGTGGTTCCACG
>DIUS01000010.1 GCA_002423075.1 Microbacteriaceae bacterium UBA6152 | reverse complement strand
TCGAGGGTCAGGTCGGCCCACTGGCCGGTGAACAGGGTGACGGGATGCGTGCTCATCGGTGCTCCTTCTGTGCAGCCAAGGCGGCGGCGGTTAGGCGAGGGCGGGCAGGTCGACCCAGGTGTCGCGGGCCGAGGAGTCGAGCACGGCCTCGGTGAGCTGTGCGGCTCGCAGGCCGTCGGCGAACCCGGGGAGGGCATCCACAGCGCCTCCCTCGCGAATCGATCGCGCGGTGTCGGCGACGAACGCCGTGAACGCGTCTTGGTACCCGAGCGGATGCCCTGCCGGCAGCACGCTCAACCGTGCAGCGTCACCCTGCAACTCGTCGGGGTTGCGCAGCTGCAGCAGACTCTCGCGGCGGCGGCCGATCCATAGCTCTTCGGGGCGCTCTTGCACGAAGCGCAGGCTCTCGGCCTCGCCGTGCAGCTCGAGCACGAGCCCGTTCTTGCGGCCGGGCGCCACTTGCGAGACCAGCAGGCTCACGACCGCGCCGCCCTCCAGTTCGGCGAGCACGCCCACGAGGTCTTCGGTCGACACGGGGTGGCCGCCGCGCTCGGCATGCACCGTGCGGGTGCGGGCGGTGAGCCGCGTGATGCGCTCGCCGGCGATGAACTCAAGCAGGTCGCACAGGTGGCTGCCGATATCGGCGAAGGCCCTCGACGGCCCGCCCGAGGCGGCGTCGACGCGCCAGTTGTCGTCATCGGCTGCGAGCAGCCAGTCTTGAAGGTACGCACCCTGCACCGACAGCAGTCGACCCGTCTCACCGCGAGCGATGCGGTCGCGGGCCTCGCGCACCATGGGGTGGAAGCGGTAGACGAACGGCACCGCCGTAGTGCGGTCGGATGCTGCTGCCTGGTCGACCAGTGCGCGAGCATCGGCCGCAGAGGTTGCGAGGGGCTTCTCGCACACGACGTGCTTGCCGGCCGCGAGGGCGGCGGAGGCGAGCGGAGCGTGCGTCTCGTTCGGCGTGAGCACGTGCACGAGGGTCACCGCGTCGTCGGCGAGCAGCTCGTCGGTGCTCGGGTAGGCGCGCTCGATGCCCAGTCGCTCGGCGGC
Source organism: Microbacteriaceae bacterium UBA6152 (assembly GCA_002423075.1). GTDB lineage: Bacteria > Actinomycetota > Actinomycetes > Actinomycetales > Microbacteriaceae > Microcella. The sequence goes on along the minus strand of DIUS01000010.1, from coordinate 10,888 downwards.
CCGCTCGGCGCTCACAGCCGACGACGAGGCGACCCCGACGATCGGGATGCCCGCCGCGCGCAGCGCGCGTGCGTGCACCTCGCCCATAAAGCCGCCGCCCACCAGGGCGGCGGCGACAATAGGAACAGGGCCGCCGCCTGCTGAGCCGCGAAGCTGCGGCTCAACGCTCGAGTTCACAGCGTCGCCTCCCACGGGTCGAAGTCGTCGGGCATCGCGGGCGCGGTGCTGGCAGTGGTCGTGAGGGTGATCGGCTGGCCCGAGGCGGCCGACTCTTCGGTGCTCTGCATGATGTCGAGCACGTGCAGGGCGAGCTCGCCGCTGGCACGCTCGGGCACGCCCGCACGGATCGCCCGCGCGAGCTCGATCACCCCGAGGCCGCGCGTCATGCCGTGCCCCGTGGTGTCGTGGCGCTCGGGCTCGTCGTCGGGCATCATGCCCGCACGCCAGATCGGAATCTCGCCGTCGAACATGTTCGGGTCGGGTAGCACGAGGGTGCCCTCGGTGCCCGTGATCTCGACAACGCCGACGCGCGGTCGGGGCGACTCGAAGCTGAAGGTGCTCTGGGCGACGTGCCCGGCGGCGGTCTCGTAGAGAGCGGCGACGTTGGTCGGAACCTCGACGGGGAAGCGCGTGCCAGCCTTGGGGCCCGAGCCGATGACGCGCTCGGTGCGCGCGCGGGTGCCGCGAGCATCCACACGGGTAAAGGCCCCGAGAAGCTGAACGAGCGTTGTCAGGTAGTAGGGGCCCATGTCGAAGACGGGGCCGCCGCCGCGGGCGTAGAGAAACTCGGGACTCGGGTGCCAGGCTTCCGGGCCCGAGACCTGAAACAGGGTGAGCGCACTCACCGGTTCGCCGATCGCGCCCTGCTCGAGCAGGCGCCGCGCGGTCTGCACGCCGGGGCCGAGAACGGTGTCGGGAGCGCACGCGACCCTCAGGCCGCGTTCGGTCGCGAGAGCGAGAAGCCGAGCGCCCTCCCCGCGTTCGAGGGCGAAGGGCTTCTCGGTCCAGACGTGCTTGTCGGCCTCGACGCAGGCCGTCGCGACAGCTGCGTGGGCGGCAGGGATGGTCAGGTTGAGCACGATCTCGATGTCGTCGCGCGCGAGCAGCTCATCGACCGTGCCGGCGCCCTTTACGTCATACTCATCGGCCCGCGCGCGAGCGCGATCGACGTCGAGGTCGGCGATCATGCGCACCGCGACATCGCCTGCCTTGGTGAGATTGTCGAGGTACTGGGTGCTGATGACTCCCGCGCCGATGACGCCGACACCGACGGATCCGCTCATGCGCTGACCTGCTCGGTGACCCAGCGGGCCGAGGCGGCGATCGCGTCGAGGCCCTCGCCGGGAATGATGTCGAACTCGACGACGGGGCGTGCGTGCGGTGCTGCGACGAGCACCTCGGCGAGTGGCACGGAGCCGTGCCCGGCGGGCAGCTGCTGCTCGACGGTGCCTGAAGGGTCGCCGTCTTTCACGTGGATGGCGATGAGCCGGTCGCCGAGTGCCGTGGCGATCTCAGCCGGGTCGACGCCGGCGACCGCCGCCCAGTACGCGTCGAGCTCGAAGACGACGCTCGGGTCGGTCAGCTCGGCGAGCACGAGCAGGGCGGGTACCCCGTCGACCGAGTTGTTGAGCTCGGCATCGTGGTTGTGATACCCCACGGCGATGCCGTGCACGGCGGCGGCCTCCGCGGCAGCGGTGAGCTCGGCGGCGACGGCGGCGATCGACTCGCGACCGGCGAACCGCGTGGGGTCTTGGTAGGGCTCGATGATCGTCTGCACGCCGAGTTCGCTCGCGGCCGTGATGGTCTCGGCCGTGCGGGCCAGAATCGACCCGTGCGCCGTCGGCGTCGCGAGGCCGTGCGCAGCGAGGGCCTCGCCCACAGCGGCCGGCAGGTCAGGCAGACCGAAGGGCTCAACGGCGGTGAAGCCCATCGCGGCGAGCGCCTCGATCGTGCCGGCCGCGTCGGCCCCGAGCTGGTCGCGCACCGTGTAGAGCTGCACAGACATGGGGGGTCGCGTCATCGGTTCCTCCGAGATCGTTCGGGGCGTGGCGCCCGAACCTCAATCATATGATCTAAGAGAGTCACGGGGCAGTGGCGGTGGCGCGAGCTCAGGCCGCCGACGAATCGGCCGCGAGGTCCGCACGGTCATCGTACTGATCGCGGTGCTGCTCGATCTCGTCGCGATGCTCCACCGCCCAGTCGGCAAGCGCGCGAACGTGCGGCAGCAGCGTGAGGCCGAGCGGGGTGACCTCATACTCGACGCGCGGCGGCACTTCGGCGAAGACCTCGCGCGTGACGAGGCCGTCGCGCTCGAGCTCGCGCAGGGTGCGCGTGAGCATCCGCTGCGAGATGGCGTCGATCGAGCGCAGCAGCTCGGTGAAGCGCATGCGCTGCTCGGCGAGCTCGCGCATGACGAGCATCGTCCACTTGTCGCCAACGCGGTCGAGCAGTTGGCGCACGAAGGCGGTGTAGCTGGGGTCGGGACGGCAGTGCTTCATGGACGCTCGCTCTCGTCGTGCCGGCGGTCACAGCGGTGTACCTGACGCACACTGAGGTTTCCGGTTCTTCTCGGGTATAAACGAACCAAGAGTAACCGACCCCTGAAGGGAATCATCATGGAGATCGCTGTCTGGATCGTCTCGGGCCTGCTGGCCCTCGTCAACCTCGGCTCTGGCATAGCCAAGCTGGTCATGCCTCGCGACAAGCACGTGGCGCAGCAACCGTGGGCGGGCGACTTCACGCACACGCAAGTGCGGCTCATCGGCGTGGCCGAGGTGCTCGCCGCGATCGGCCTCATTCTGCCGCGGCTGCTCGACATCGCGCCGATTCTCTCGCCTCTCGCTGCCGCCGGCATCGTGCTGCTGCAGGCTGGAGCGATGAGCGTGCACCTGCGCCGCAAAGAGACGATCGTGCCGAACATCGTCATTCTCGTGCTCGCGGGCTTCGTCGCGACGGCCGGGTTCCTGGGCTACTGACCGGGGGGCAGGTAGCCGCGATCGGGCAGTTGTTGCGTCACGTCGTGCGTGAGCACGCAACAACTGCCCGATCGCCGGCGCGAGTAGCGTGGGGGCATGAGCGTGTTGACCCCCGAGTTGCTCGCGCGCGTGCGCGAGCGCGCGCCGGGCTACGACGCCGCGAATAGCTTCTTCGACGATGACCTCGACGAGTTGCGCGCCACCGGCTATCTGCGTGCGCGCGGACTCGAGCGGGCATCCGCCGACCAGCGTCTGCTCGCGGCGCACGCTCCCGCGACGGCGCTGGGTCTCACCATGCCCCTCGTCTGGATGGGCGTTGCGCGCGATCTCGCCGTTGCGGGCGACGACTCGCTGCAGTGGGTGCTCGACGACGCCGAGCGCGGCGAGCTCTTCGCCCTTGCGATCAGCGAAGCAGGCAACGACCGCGTCATGACCGACTCGCTGACTAAGGTCAACCGGGTGGAGGGCGGCTGGGCCTTCACGGGCACGAAGATCTTCACGACGCTCTCGCCCGCCTGGACGCGGCTCGGTGTGCTCGGGCGGCATGACCCGGCCGACGGCTCAGAGCCGACGATCGTGCACGGCTTCCTGACGCGTGAGGCCACCGGGGTGATCATCACCCCCGACTGGAACACGCTCGGCATGCGCGCAACCCAGAGCCACACCACCCGCCTCGATGGTGCTGTTGTCGCCGACGCCCGGGTTGCGCGCATCCTGCCCATCGGCCCCAGCGGTGATGCCTACACACTCGCGATCACCGCCAACTTTCACACGCTCATCGCAAGCGTCTATGCCGGCATCGCCGACCGGGCCCTTGAGCTCGCCGTCGAGAGCGCGCAGCGCCGCACGAGCCTCCGCGCCGGGGGTGCGCGCCAGGCGCACGACCCCGACATCCGCTGGCGCATCGCGGATGCTGCGCTCGCCCTCGACGCGCTGGCCCCACAACTGCAGGCCGTCGCGCGCGATCGCGACGCCGGTGTCGACCGGGGGATGCGGTGGTTCCGCGACTTGGCGGGGCTCAAGCACCGCAGCGTTGAGACCGCGCGGCACGTGGTCGACCAGGCCATGCGCATCGCCGGTGGGGGTGCCTATCGCGCGACCGCCGAGCTGAGTCGGCTGCAGCGCGACGTGCTCGCCGGCATCTACCACCCGAGCGACACGGAGGCCGTGCACGCGACCGTCGCCGTCGATCTGCTCGGGCCGACGCCATGACCGAGCCGACTGACCTTCCCACTGACGAGCTCACGGGCCGCATCGACCTGCGGGTCGGCGCCTACGCGATCGTTCACGATGAGCGTGGTGTGCTTCTCGCGCACTGGCACGACCGCGATCGCGGAGGGTGGACGCTGCCCGGAGGCGGTATGGAGCCGGGAGAGCATCCTGAGACCACCGTCGTACGCGAGGTGCGTGAAGAAACCGGCTACGACGTGCGTGTTGACGCGATCATCGGCGTCGGGTCGATCATGGTCGCCGGCGTCGACCGCCTCGCTGGTCCGGGACCCGATCTGCAAGCGCTGCGCATCTTCTTTCGCTGCGCGATCGTCGGCGGCGAGCTCGAGGTCGAGCAGAGCGGTTCGACCGACGATGTGCGGTGGTTCGCCCTCGACGAGATTGCGCGGCTCGACAGAGTCGCGATCATCGACGAAGGGCTCGCGTTCGCGGGGCTCGCGCTGCCCGGCCCGGCGATCGACCCGACCTGGAAGTGACCGACATGGTCGGCGCGGCCTGACTCGAGCATGATCGTCGCGAAGGAGAATCCCATGACCCTGCAGTTCGGCGTCTTCCTCACTCCGACTGCCGCCGATCCGGCGCGGGTCGTCGACCTGGCACTCACGGCTGAGCGGGCCGGCATCGACCTCGTGACCGTGCAGGACCATCCATACCAGCCCGCCTTTCTCGACGCGTGGACCCTGCTCAGCGTCATCGGCGGCCACACCGAACGCGTGCGCCTCTCCGGCAACGTGCTCAACCTGCCGCTTCGCCACCCCGCGATGCTCGCGCGCAGCGCCGCGAGCCTCGACCTGCTGACCGGCGGGCGCGTGACGATGGGCCTCGGAGCCGGATTCTTCTGGGACGGCATCGCGGCGATGGGCGGCCCTCGCCGCACCCCGGGCGAGGGCGTCGACGCCCTGAGCGAGGCCATCACGGTCATGCGCGCGCTGTGGAGCACCGAGCCCGGCGGCGTCTTTCTCGACGGGCCGCACTACCCGATCATCGGCGCGAAGCGCGGCCCGGCGCCCGCTCACGAAATTCCGATCTGGGTAGGTGCGCTCAAGCCTCGCATGCTGCGTCTCATCGGTCGACGGGCCGACGGCTGGTGGGCGTCGCTCGCCATGCTCGCCGACGAGACCGAGCTCGCGACGAGCGGCGCGATCATCGACGAGGCGGCGCGGTCGGCAGGCCGCGATCCGGCCGCGATCTGCCGCGTGCTGAACATCGGTGGGGCGGATGCTCACCTCGAGCGCCTCGTGCACCTCGCCCGCACCTATGGGGTGTCGACCTTCGTGCTCGCGGGCGACGACCCGCGCGCCATCGAGCGCTTCGGCTCTGAGGTCGCGCCAGCCGTGCGCGCCGAGCTCGGACCGTAGCGCAGCCTGAGCTCAGTCGATCCAGCCGAGCTCGCGCAGCCACTCGGCGCAATCGCGCGCCCAGTTCGCCGCGATGAAACTCTCGAACACCGCAATTGATGGTTCCGCCTTGAGCGAGGACTATTCGCCATGAACACTTGGGTCGAAATCGTCGCTCACTGACGGAAGAGTCCACCCGGACCCATCAAGGAATAGCAGGGTGAGCCGGTTGCTTGGGTGTCTTTCAAGTGCCGACCGTACTATGCGTCGATCGCCACCTGCGTCGACTAGGCCGAGTGCAAGCGCACGAACTACAAGAGGATCCGTCGTTCGGTCGATTCTGCCGGTGATTGCGGAACGAATGTCCGCGCTCGGCGCGCGAGTCAGTCTTTGCGTTGCCGTGGCCACCTGCTGAAGTGAATCGGAGTTCTCAAGCCATTCCTTCCAGGTGCGGGTGACGTTGTTCGTCGCGGATTCGGACGAAACCGCCAGGCTGTGTTGCGCTCGAACCCAAGGTAGGTGCGGCCAGCCGTCGGCCTGAAGCCCTTCAAACCAAAGAGCGGTATCTGGTTCAAGTATTGACTCTTGACTGGCCTGGACTGCGAAGCGACTGAGATGATCGGCCGCGTGTGGCAGGTAGCGGGCAGCGTTCAGCCAGGCACTGACGCGGTTGAATGCGCCGTAGTGGCGCAAACTTCGGAGAACAAGACCAGCTTCCGTGCGAGTCGCGTTCTTGGGATCCGCCAAGACTCTGGACTCGGCCTCGGCAAGGTCGCTTCCATCGATGAAAGTGTCGAATAGATCGGCGTAGTCGTCCCGGATTGTTTGCTCGAGCCTTGGGACACGAATCAGTCTTTGCCGCTCTCGACCCAGACGGTCGCTTACCTCCTGCCCTGTAGAGACAATCGTCTTTGAGGCGTTGATCTCAAGACCAACTTGACGACCACGTTCTTGAAGCTCCAGAAGCGTTGAGTAAAGCGCGGACTCTGTGCCTTCGAAGCTGATGTCGTCCATCCACCGTCGAACGCTTTGTAGTGCGCCATCTCGGAGGCGTGTATCAAGCAAGTCGTCGATGCCCTCCACAGCGATGTGCGCAAGGAGCGAGGAAGCGAGGCTTCTCTGCGGGAGACCTGACCTGCCAGCAAGTTGGTCGTGAGCCTCAAGGACCTGACGAACGATCTCGGTAGATGCGCTTCGAGAGGCCAACTCGACCAGCCTTTCGGCTAGCCGCGTGTTGTCGACCGTTGCGAAGAAAGAGTTGAGATCGGTTTGCGCGGCGAAAGCGGACCTGCCGATGTCTTCCTGACTAGTGGCGTATTCGGCCCACTCATTGCTCGCCAAGGCGCCATCTCGAAACCTCCACCCGAAGACCCACGGCGGTAGTTCGCGATGGAGGTCCCTCGACAGCCGCAGGGACGATGCTGTGTACAACAGGCGAGACGGCGCATCGAAGACGACAGCGGGTCGCACCCCGAAAAAGGACTTGGGAAAGGCGAACGGGTGAAAAGCGGGCGAAAGCCTCAAGGGCGTGGGGCCACTGCGCACTTCACCTAGTTGGCCCACTTCTAGTGACGATACAAACTCTGCTGAGAGCTCGGGCCAGCCCCACGGATCGCGGTACCACTCTCCGTAGGTCTCGCTCTTTGCAACCTTCGCGGCTTCAACTAGGTCTAAGCCAAGTGCAGTCATTGCGTTGCTCCTTGCGAGTTCGTCCTCGCAGCCAATCTTGCTGCATCACACTGCAATTCTTGCCCTGAGTGCTGCAGCAAGAGTTGCTTCAGTCGACCCAGCCGAGTTCGCGCAGCCACTCGGCGCAATCGCGCGTCCAGTTCGCCGCGATGCCAGCGTGCTCGCCGCCCTCGATACCCGTCACCATGCCGAGTCCGTGGCGACCGTGCGGGTAGACGTGCAGCGCGTGGGGAACACCGTGGCGGGCAAGCGCGCGACCGAGAAGGTACGGATGCTCGAGCGGTACCGTCTCGTCTTCGGCGGTGTGCCAGACGAAGGTCGGGGGCGTGCTCGGCGTGACGAGCCGCTCGACCGAGACCGCGGTGCGCGACCACGGCGTCGCCCAACGACCGAGCAGTTCGCGACGCGAGCCGCCGTGGGTGGGGGTGAGCATCGAGACGACGGGGTAGCACAGCACCGCCGCGTCGACGAGACCGAGTGCCGCCGCCTGCCCGGCGAGGTGACCTCCGGCTGAGAACCCCAGAATGCCGACCCGCTCGGCCCCGCTGGCGCGCAGTTCGGCGACGCGCATCCGCACCGAGTCGATCGGGCCGGGGTGCCGAGTCTTCACCGGGTACGCGTGCACGCTCGCGTCGAGACCGAGCGACCGCAGCCACTCTGCGACGGGCTCGCCCTCGTGCGCGGCACGAAAGGCGTAGCCGCCGCCAGGCAGCACGACGATGTGCGGGCGCGCGCTCATGAGGCCGAGAAGACGGCGTTGAGCAGCTCGTCGAACTGCACGCCCACGTCGGGCTCGCTCGCATCGAGTCGGTTGGTGAGCAGCACGACACACCGGCCCGAGGCGCGCGACACCCAGAACTGCGATCGGCACCAGCCTTCGTGGCCGAGGACGCTGTCGTCGAGCAGGCTCGGGCGGCGGGGAAGGTTGAAGCCCAGGCCGAAGTCTTCGAGAGCCTTGAGCGGGTCGGCGTCGATGACGTAGAGCCCGCTCGTGCGGGGCCGCAGCATCGCCTCAAGCGTTGCCGGGGCAACGGCCGCGCTGTCACCTGCGAGCAGAGAGGTGCCGAGAGCGAGCAGGTCGCTCGCACGGGCGGCGGCGCCAGCGGCGGGGTGACGAAGCGGCAGCAGGTTGGCGGGGGTGTGGCCGTAGCGCTCGCCGCCGTGAACGGTGTGCACGCCGTCGGTGTCGAACGACAGGCCCTCGGCGCCGACGGCCGCCGCGAGGTCGGCGAACTCGGCGTCGAAGGCCCGGCCCGTGGCGTGCTCGATGAGCGCCGCGACGCCCTGCCACGCCAGGTTGTTGTACCGCCGGGCGGTGCCCGTCACGAACTCGAGCGGCGCGCGCTCGATCGCCTCACGCAACGTCGTGGCGTTGCCGTGCGAGGCGATGGGGCCGGCAGTCTCAAGAACCAGGTCGGCGATGCCTGACGTGTGGCTCAATAGGTGCGCGAGCGTGACCTGCGGGTGCGCGAACTCAGGGAGGGCATCCCGCAGCGGCGTCTCGGCGGTGAGAAGTCCGCGCTCGACCGCGCGCATCGCCGTGAGGGCGACGAGTGGCTTGGTCACCGAGTAGAGGGCGAAGCGGTCGTCGACGTGCGCCGTGCGGTCGCCATCCGAGCCGAAGGCCTCGAGGTGCAGCACGCCGCTCGCGTCGGCGATGCCGAGCACGGCGACGGGTAGGCGGCCGGCGTCGACGTGGCGTCGCGTCCACTCGAGGGCAGGGGTGAAGTCAGTCACGGATGCTCCGCTCAGGTCAGCTCAGCTGCGACAGCACGTCGGCCGCAATGAGGTCGAGGTGTTCGAGATCGGTCATGTCGACCGTCTGCAGGTAGAGGCGGTCGACGCCGAGCTCGCGCAGCGCACCGATGCGGTCGACGACCTCGGCGGGGGTGCCGACGAGGCGTTCGCTGTGGTCGCTCGCGGGGTCGATGCCGACGGCTGCGCAGCGCCGCGCGAGCTCGGCGGCATCGCGGCCGACGACGGTGGGCCAGGCGGCCGAGAGGCTGAGCGTCGCCGGGTCGCGCTCCTCTTCTTCGCACACCGCGCGCACGTTGGCGAGCACTTTGGCGAAGCTCTCGAGGGAGCGGAACCCGATGTTGAACTCGGTCGCGTAGCGCGCCGCGAGCTGGGGAGTCTTGCGCGGCCCACCACCGCCGACGATGACGGGCATGCGTTCTTGCACGATCTTCGGCAGGGCGGGCACGTCGACGAGCGTGTAGTGGTCGCCCTCGAACGAGAAGGTGGCGCCGTCGGGGGTGGCCCAGTAGCCCGTCACGATGGCGAGCTGCTCCTCGAGCATCCCGAACCGCGCATCGGGGAACGGGATGCCGAAGGCCTCGTGCTCGCGCGCGTACCAGCCGGTGCCGAGGCCGAACTCGACGCGCCCGCCCGACATCTGGTCGATCTGCGCCACCTGCACAGCGAGCATGCCGGGGTGCCGGTGCGTCGCCGAGCTCACGAGGGCGCCGAGACGGATGGTGCTCGTCTCACGCGCGAGCGCCGCGAGGGTCGTCCACGCGTCCGTCGGGCCCGGCAGCCCGTCGCCCTCGCCCATGACGAGGTAGTGGTCGCTGCGGAACCAGGCGTGGAACCCGAGGGCCTCGGCGCGCTGCGCGTGGGTGACGATCGTGTCGTAGCTGGCGCCCTGCTGGGGCTCGGTGAAGATGCAATACTGCATGGCTCGAGCCTAGGCGGCCGCTACAGCTCGGTTGGCTTGATCTGAGACCGCGCGACGATCGACACGAGCGACTCGCCGCGCTTGAGGCGCACCTGTAACTTCAGCGATCCCGAGCGCGCGATGAGCACCGCGATGACGACCGCGGCGAGCGCGGGCACGGCTCCTGAGATAACGAGCGCAGTCTGCGGCCCGAGCAACTCGGCCAGGCCGCCCATGAGCGGCCCGCCGATGGCTTGCCCGCCCACCATGATGATCACGTAGAACGACATGACCCGGCCGCGGATGCCCGGGTTGCAGCTCAGCTGAACGAGCGAGTCGGCCATGATCGCGTACACGAGACGGGCGATGCCGACTCCCACAAGAAGCGCGAGGAACAGCCCGTACCAGGGGGCGAAGCCGGCGAGGGCCTGCAGGGTTCCGTAGATCATGGCCGCGGCGATCAGCGTCCGCAGGCGTAGCGTGCGCAGTCGGGTCGACAGTAGTGCTCCCGTGAGAGCCCCGATCGCCACGAGTGAGGTGTAGAGGCCGTAGCCGGTCGAACCCGTCTCGTAGACCTCGTTCGCAAAGCCCGTGAGGATCACGGGCAACGACATGCCGAACACCGCGACGAACGAGAGCATGACCATCGGCCAGAAGATGGTCGGCTTCGAGCGGGCGTAGCGCAGCGCCTGACGAATCTGCCCGCTCTGCCGCGGCTGCACGGGAATGATGCGCAGCTCGTCGCTACGCAACGTGGCGAGCGTGATGACGACCACGACGGCGGCTAGTGCGTTGACGCCGATCGCCCATCCCGAGCCGGCCACGGCGATGATGACGCCGGCGACTGCGGGCCCGATGAAGCCGCCGAAGTGGAACACCGAGGCGTTGAGACTGATGGCGTTCTGCAGTAGCCGCGGCTCGACCATCTCGCTCACGAGCACGACGCGTGCCGGACTCTCGACGACGAAGACGCATCCGATGACGACCGAAATCGCGTACAC
>DIUS01000045.1 GCA_002423075.1 Microbacteriaceae bacterium UBA6152 | reverse complement strand
TCGGCCATGAAGTGGGAGGGCGGTTACGTCTGGGCCTGCAAGAACTACGACGGTGACGTGCAGAGCGACACAGTCGCGCAGGGCTTCGGCTCGCTCGGCCTCATGACGAGCGTGCTCACGAGCCCCGACGGGTCGGTCGTCGAGGCCGAGGCCGCGCACGGCACGGTGACGCGCCATTACCGCATGCACCAGCAGGGCAAGCCCACGTCGACCAACCCGATCGCCTCGATCTTCGCGTGGACCCGTGGGCTCATGCACCGCGGCAAGCTCGACGGCAACCAGGCGCTCATTACCTTCGCCGAGACGCTCGAAGACGTCGTCATCACGACGGTCGAGAGCGGCAAGATGACGAAAGACCTCGCAATACTCATCAGCCCCGAGCAGTCGTACCTGACGACCGAAGACTTCTTGGCCGCGCTCGACGAGAACCTGCAGTCGCGACTCGCCTGACACCCGAGACCGAGTGAGTGGATGCCCGGGGCTGCGTGCCTCGGGCATCCGTCGTCGCGGGGGCAGTTGCGATACTATACCCCCCAGGGTATTCTGAGAGTACGCGTCGACTGACGCCTCATCTTCGGAAGGAACTCCCATGTGCTCACCGGCCCGTTGCGCTGCTTGCGGCAAAATCACCTGGACCGGCTGCGGCCAGCACATCGAGCAGGCGCTCGATGGCGTGGCGCAGGCCGATCGCTGCACCTGCTGACCTCGTGACCGATCGCGTCGAACGCATCGCCGCCGCACGCGCGGCCGCCTTCGATGCGCTCGCCGCGGCGACGGGNNGCGCAGCGAGCAGTGCGCGCCGGAGGGACTTGTGGCCCTGGCGGTCGGGTGTGAATCACGCTAGAACGAGCATGTGATGCGAATCAGTTCAGCCGTGCAACGCTTTCCGCTCGTCGCTCTCACGATCGGGGTGGGCATCGTCGCGGGTGCTCTCGCTCTGGCAGGTTTCGAGCCTGGCGCGCGCTGGCTCATATCGCTCTATGCGCTGGGCATCGCGGTGCTGGAGGCTGCGCACATGGTGCGCGGGCTTCTCGCCCGGCAGTTCGGGCTCGACATACTCGCGGTGACGGCGATCGTCGCCACCGTGGTCGTCGGCGAGTACTGGGCGAGCCTCGTCATCGTGCTCATGCTGACCGGCGGCGAAGCGCTCGAGGTCGCGGCAGCCGGCCGGGCGCAGCGAGAACTGCGGGCGCTGCTCGACCGTGTGCCGCAACAGGCACACCGGGTCGAGTCGACGGGAGAAGTCGTCGATGTACCCGTCGACGAGGTGCGCATCGGTGACCGGCTGCTCGTGCGTCCGGCCGAGATTGTGCCGGTCGACGGCGAGTTGGCGAGCGGACGGGCGAGCTTCGACGAGTCGTCGCTCACGGGTGAGAGCCTGCCCGTCGACAAAGCGGCGGGTGACGCGGTGTACAGCGGGGCGATCAACGGCTCGGGGGCGGTCGAGCTCATTGCCACGGCGCTCGCCGAAGACTCGCAATATCAGCGCATCGTCTCGCTCGTGCGCGACGCCGCGGGCAGCAAGGCACCGCTCGTGCGGCTCGCCGATCGATACGCACTGCCATTCACGGCGGTGTCGCTTGGTATCGCCGGGCTCGCGTGGGCGCTCAGCGGCGACCCGGTGCGCTTCGCCGAAGTGCTCGTCGTCGCGACTCCCTGCCCGCTGCTCATTGCGGCACCGGTCGCGTTCATGGGCGGCATGAGCAGTGCCGCGAAGCACGGCATCGTCATGAAGAACGCCGGCTCGCTCGAGAAGCTTGCGCGCGCCCGCACGGTCGCGTTCGACAAGACCGGCACTCTCACCGGAGGGCGCCCCGAGGTGGTCGGCGTGCACGCTGAGGCGGGTTTCGAGACGGACGAGCTGCTGCGGCTGGTCGGCTCGGTTGAGCAGTATTCGTCGCACGTCTTGGCGGCGTCGATCGCGACGGCGGCGATCGACGCCGGTGCGTTGCTCTTTTCGTCAGACGACGCCGATGAGGTCGCGACCTTTGGCGTTGCGGCGACCGTGAACGGTCGTCGTGTCGTGGTGGGCAAGCCCTCATTCGTCGCCGAGCATGCGCCCGACCTGGCAGTGCGTACGGTCGAGAGCGGCGAGGCCGTCGTCTATGCGGCCGTTGACGGCCGTTTCGCCGGCGTGCTCGTGCTGCGCGACGAGGTGCGACCCGAGGCGGCCGCGACCCTCTCCGCGCTGCAGTCGCTCGGCATCGAGCACATGATCATGGTCACAGGCGATGTCGAGTCGACTGCCGGGCCGATCGCGCGAGGACTCGGCATGACCGAGCTGCACACCGAGTGCCTGCCGGGCGACAAGGTGGGCATCATTCGGGATGCGCAGCCGCGTCCTGTCGTGATGGTCGGCGACGGCGTCAATGATGCGCCGGTGCTCGCGGTGAGCGATGTCGGCATCGCGATGGGAGCAAAGGGCTCGACAGCAGCGAGCGAATCGGCCGACGTCGTCATTCTCATCGACGACATCGCGCGCGTGGCGCGGGCCGTCGCGATCGGTCAGCGCACGGTGCGCATTGCGCTGCAGAGCATCTGGCTCGGCATCGTGATCTCGGTTGCCTTGATGCTTGTTGCGGCCGTCGGACTGCTGCCCGCGATCATCGGGGCCGCGCTGCAGGAGGTCGTCGATCTCGTGGCGATCGTCGGCGCTCTGCGTGCGGTGCGTGCGGGGGAGACTCGAGTGAGGGGCCTCGACGGCCCGGTTGTGCGTCGAGGTGGCACGAGAGCGGGCCCCGAACCCGAAGGTTCGAGGCCCGCGTCTGGCGCCACGACGCCTGGCTAGGCCGAGACCTCCTGGCGCTCGTTCGAGGTCGCCACGTCGATCTTGCGGGGCTTGGCCTTCTCGAGCACCGGGATCATGACGCTCAGCACGCCGTTCTCATAGTGCGCCGAGATCTGCTCGGTGTCGATGTCTTTGCCGAGCGTCAGCTGACGCAGGAAGGTGCCGGCGGCGCGCTCACGCGCGAGCCACTGCACGCCCTCGTGCGAGCGCGGCGTGCGCTCGGCGCGGATGGTCAGCAACTGGCCGTCGACGTCGACGTCGACGGAACCCGGGTCGATGCCGGGCAGGTCGGCCGTCAGTACGTAGTGGTCGGCGTCGCGGTAGAGATCCATCGGCATCACGCGAGGGCTCTCGCGGCGGTCGAGCAGGCTCGCAGCGACGCGGTCGAGCTCGCGGAACGGGTCGAAGATCATGCTCATCGTGTCGTTCTCCTTTACGTCGCCCGCCGTAAGCGGGCCAAGGTTTCGAGAGTTGAGTCGGAGTGACTCAACTACGTCGATATTAGCACTCGACATACGAGAGTGCCAGAGGTTCGCGCAGGGCGAAATACCTGATGAGAGAGGGTTTAGCGCGAGTCAGTAGCCCGCGAAGTAGTCGGTCTGCACACGCTTCGCGCCCGCGCGGCTCAGGGCTGTGAGCGCGGTAGCAACCACCCTGGGCGGGCCCGAGACGTCGGCGCGGCGCGACGCGAGGTCGGGCCGGGGACCGCATGGGCGGGCGCAGCGCCCGGTCCGCCGCCGCCCTCCCACCGGCCCCTCCCGGCCATGGCTTCCTTGAACTTGCCACCACCCACCTCCAAGATCGGGGTGTTGCAACGACCGGCTGAACCCAAGCGACTTCCGCCGCTCGGACTCGACCCCTTTCGTCGCGACGCTCGGCGCGCTCGCGTCGCACCGCTCGTCAGCACGCGTCGACGGGGCCCCGCTCAGTTGTGGGCAGTCGCCGGACGCTGCCAGACGAGACTTCCGAGCGCGATGACGAGCAGCACGTTCGTCGCGACGGCGACGGGCGCGACGTTGGCGATGTGGCCGACCGGCCAGGCGAGGCCGGCGACCAGCATGGCGACCCCCTGCCAGCGCCGCCGCAGCATCCAGAGCGCGATAGCGACCAGCACGAGCGAGAGGGGGAAGAACAGGCCGAGTGGCTTGATGAGGTTCGCGACGACGTCCTGATCGACGAGCGCGACGTTGCCGAGCGAGAGGTGAATCGCCTCGAAGCCGTACGCGACGTTGCCGGCGAGCCCGATGAGCCCGACCGGCACGAGGACGGCGGCGAGCCGGGAGGCCGGCGGCATCCAGGCGACGACCCGCAGGATGACGAGGCCGTAGGCGATCGCGCCGAGCACGTGCAGCACGGCGCCGACCCCCGAGTCCCAGCCGAGAGCGGCGTAGGCCGAGTCCGCGGCGAGGTAGACAAGTGGTGCGATAAATAGCGAGGCGGTGAGCACGGCGTCGCTGGCGGTGCGGGACGCCGTCGCAGGCAGGGCGGTGGTGGTGCTGGTCATTTGGATCTCCTTCGAGTGGATGTGGATGCGATTCCTCCACTTTGCGGCGCGGGCGCTCCCAGGGGTACGGGGGGAACCCTGGAGTCGCGGAGCAGGGTTTTCCCTGTCGACTCCTGCCGACGGCGCTGCCACGATGAGACCATGCGGAACATGCGGGCGCGGCTGCGCGGGATCGTCCCGCTGCTGCTCCTCGCCGTCGTCGTGCTGCTCACCGTCTTCGGCCTGGCGCGCGGGCTGTGGCTCGAGAACATCCACAACGCCGCCCTCGCCGTGACCTTCACCTCGGTCGGCGCCTACGTGCTGTTCGAGCGCCCGCGACACCGGGAAGGCAAGCTGTTCCTGGCCACCGGCACGGTGCACGCCGTCATGTTCCTCGGCCGTCAGCTCGGCCACTTCACCCCCGATGCCTCGCCGTGGTGGGGCTGGCTCGGCGTCTGGCCGCTCACCGCGGCCATCGCCCTCACGACTTTCGCCGTGCTCTGCTTCCCCGACGGTCGGCTGCCGTCGCGCCGCTGGCGTCCCGTCGCAGTACTGCTCATTGCGGACACGGTCTTCCTGACCGTGCTCTCAGCCGGGTGGCCGGTCGACTACGCTTCCACCGGGATCGGGATGCCTCATCCCCTCGGCCTGCGATCCTCGGCGCTCCTCGATGCGGTGTGGGAGACCGTCGCCTACCCGTCGTTCATCGCGTTCCAGATGCTCTGGATCGTCGCGGTCATCGTCCGCTGGCGGCGGCGCGACGGCACGGGCCGCCGGGCGCTCGGCTGGCTCGCCGCGGCAACGGCCGTCTCGGTGGTGCTACTCGTCGTCGGCCTGATCATCTGGGGTTCGCCGCGCGCCGGCATCCTCTCGGCCACGCTGCTGCCGCTCGCCGCCGGATGGGCGATCGTTCACCGTCAGCACGTAGCGGCGTACTCGGCGCTCAGCTGGCTCTCGCGCGGGGCGGCGGACGCCCACGAGCTGCCGGGGCGCCTCGCCGAGGCCCTGGTCGAGTCGACCGACGCCGCACGCGTCACCGTCTGGCTCGGCGATCCAGGCCGGCTCGTGCTCGTCGGGGTGTGGCCGACGGGCGGACGCGCAGCCTCCGTGGCCGACCTCTCCTCCGCCGTCGACCTGCGGCCGGTCGAGCGGTCGGGCCGGGTGATCGGCGCGATCGCCCTCGAGCGGGCCGATCCGCTGTCACGCTCGGAGTCCCGGCTCTTCGACGACCTGGCCTCTCACGCGGGTCTCGTGCTCGAGCTGCTCGCGGAGGGGCTCTCGAACGCCGCGATCGGCGACCGTCTGCACCTGAGCATCAAGACGGTCGAGCCCATCGTGGGCGCGGTCTTCGGCAAGCTCGGGCTGCAAGCCGACGTCGGCAGCAACCGGCGAGTGCTCGCGGCCCTCGAGTACCTGCGGGTGCGCTGACAACGAAGGCGGCAGCGGAAGGCCGGGCGCCGACCGCGGGGCGTCCGGGCCGCGAGATATCCGAGCCCCAGCCCTCCCGCTCACCCGCCAGGTCATGTGCTTCACCACGCGGTAACGGCACCCTCGTGCTGGTGCTCCTCGGCCTCTGGAACATGCTCGCCCTGCGCCGCACGCTCTCACCGGCCAGACGCAGCTGTCCGAGCTTGCGGCGGCGCTGGGCAAGGGGACCGGACGGGGACCAAACGAAAGCCGCCACAGAACGATGGTGTCGGCTCACCAAGATCGACCAGGAGCCGGTACCCCTCCAGAACATGAGTACCAGTTCACAACCAGCCACCCCCGGCGCGACCAGGAACCCTGGGTGGAACACCACGGGCAGCAAGGCCCGCAGCTCCGCCACGCCCCGCAGCAGCACCAAGCTCACCAGCCCCACGACCCGGCCTCACCAAAAACATCGGAGGATTCAGGCTAATCGCCGGCGATCTGCGTGGCGGCAATCCGCGCACCCGGTTCGAGACTCGAGATCGAGTCGGCCCAGCTCGGGGCGGGCAGCGCGTCACCCGTCGACCTCAGGCGGTACGCGGCGTCGGCGGGCAGGCGCCACGACCCCGGCTCGCGGGCGATGCGGGCGACGAGCGAGTCGTCGCGAAACCTCGACCAGTCGCGGTCGAACCGCTCGATGCGGTCGAGCACGGCGGCCAGGTCGTCGGTAGCGAGCGGGGCTCCGAGCGACTCGAGCGGGGTTTCACGCGAACCGGTGCCGATGCGCCAGGGCACGCCGATCGCGTCGAAGCTCGTGGCCCCCACCGAGGTCGGCGAAGCCTCAGCCTTCGACGGCATCTGCCGTGATGGCGTTGAGCGCTTCACGGAATCCGGTGCTGGTCAGCGACGACCCGGCGACGACGGTCACACTGAGGGTGTCAATGTCTTGACCCATGACGAGGTCGCCGATGCCATCGGCGAACTGGGCCTGGTAGTTTGCCGTCGTCGGGTTGTTCGGGTTGATCGTGACCTCGACCCCGGTGACGATGTCGTTCTCGAGCTCGAGCACGACGATGATGTTCTCGCTTCCGTTAGGCGACTAGTAAGTGCCGTTGGCCTGGTAGACGCCGTCGCGGTAGCTCGCGTCGACGGGCGCCTCGGACTCGGCCGCCGTCGCGCATCCCGTGAGGGTGCCAAGCAGGGAGGCGGTCCCCAGCGGCAGAGCAGAGCGGATGCTCCGGGCACGGGTCACGCGACCCTTCCGATTTCTGCTCCCGCGGCCCATACTCGTTCGACCCGCCACTCGTCGTCGAGCGCGACGAGGTCGGCGGCGAAGCCCGGCGCGAGGCGACCCCACTCGTGCTCACGGCCCAGTAGACACGCCGGCGTGAGCGTCAGGGCCTCGATCGCCGCGGTCTCGTCGACGCCGGCGACCGTCACGGCGATGCGCAGCGCGGCGTCTTGCGTGAGGGTGGAGCCGGCGATGGTCTCGGTGCCCGAGAGGTGGGCGATGCCGCCGCGCACCTCGACATTCAGCGAGCCGAGCTGGTAGTAGCCGTCGTCACCGCCCGCCGCCGCCATGGCGTCGGTGACGAGCACGACGCGGTGCGGTGCGGCGCGAAAAGTCATCTGCACGACGGCGGGGTGCACGTGCACCCCATCGACGACGAGCTCGAGAGATACGCGGTTGTCGTCGAACGCCGCCGCGATGGGACCGGGATCGCGGTGGTGGATTCCCGGCATCGCGTTGAAGACGTGCGTCACGAGCGTCGCCCCCGCGTCGAAGGCCGCGCCCGCGACCTTCTCGTCGGCCTCGGTGTGCCCGACCGCGACGACGACACCGGCAGCGACGAAACGTCGTATCGCGTCGATCGCGCCGGGCAGTTCGGGCGCGATCGTGACCTGGCGGATGACGCCGCGGCCCGCCTCGAGCAACTGATCGACGACCTCGGGGTCGGGTTCGATCAAGAATTCTGGTGAGTGTGCACCGCGCCGGCCGATGGCGAGGAACGGCCCCTCGAGGTGCACACCGACGATGGTGGGGTCGCTCGCAGCGAGCTCGGCGACGAGAGCCAGCGACGCCTGCACGTCGTCGAGCGGGTTGGCGACGAGCGAGATCACCGACCGGGTCGTGCCGTGCGCGCGGTGCACCGCGAGCGCTGTGGCGATCTCGTCGACGCCGTTGTCGAACGCTGCACCGCCACCCCCGTGCGCGTGCAGGTCGATGAACCCGGGCGTCAGGGTGCGGCCCCGCAGGTCGATCGTGGTCGCGGCGCTCGGAAGAGCATCCGCGCCCGTCGTCCCTGTGGCCGTAATGCGATCGCCGTCGACGAGCACCCAACCGGCGCGGCGTCCGTCGGCGTCGAGCAGGTCGGCTCCGCTGAAGAGGGTGGTCATGGGGCTGCCCTTCGGGTCGGGGGAGCTGCGTGGCCTAACGGAAGATGATGGTGCGCTGCCCGTCGAGCAGCACGCGGTCTTCAGCGAACCAGCGCACCGCCTGGCTCAGGGTACGGCTCTCTTCGTCGCGACCGATGACGACGAGCTCATCGGGCGAGCGCGAATGGTCGACCCGTACGACGTTCTGCTCGATGATCGGCCCCTCGTCGAGATCGCTCGTGACGAAGTGCGCGGTGGCGCCGATGAGCTTGACCCCCCGGGCGTGCGCGCGCTTGTAGGGGTTCGCCCCTTTGAAGCCCGGCAGGAACGAGTGGTGGATGTTGATGGCACGACCCGCGAGCGCCTCGCACAGCTCGGGCGAGAAGATCTGCATGTAGCGCGCGAGCACGACGAGCTCGACGTCGTGCTGCTCGACCACCTCGAGAATGCGCTGCTCGAACGCCTTCTTCTCGTCGGGGCTCGTGACGGCGCGCGACTCGAAGGGCACGTCGTAGAACGCGGCGAGCTCGGCGAGGTCGGGGTGGTTGCCGAGCACGAGCGGAATGTCGATGGGCAGGTGCCCGCTGCGCTGGCGGAAGAGCAGGTCGTTGAGGCAGTGCGCGGCCTTCGACACGAGCACGAGCGTGCGCAGCGGGCGCCCGACGGCGTCGATGCGGCACTGCATGCCGTAGCGCTCGATGACCGGCTCGAGGGCTGCGCGCAACTCGTCGTGGTCAGTTGCCGTCTCGGTCTGCAGGCGCAAGAAGAAGCGGCCCGAGTCGAGGCTCGAGAACTGCTGCAGCTCGGTGATGTTGCCCTCGGCTTCGACGATCGCGCCCGTGACCGCGTGCACGATGCCGGGGCGGTCGT
>DIUS01000037.1 GCA_002423075.1 Microbacteriaceae bacterium UBA6152 | reverse complement strand
TGAACCGCACCTTGTAGCCGACGAGTCCGCCCAGCTCGGAGCCGAGCTCCTCCGCGACGCGCTCGGCGATGGTGCGCGCGGCGATGCGGCGCGGCTGCGTGTGGGCGATGCGCTCGCGGCCCAACTCGAGCAGGATCTTCGGCAGCTGCGTTGTCTTACCCGACCCCGTCTCGCCCGCGACGATGACGACCTGGTGGTCGCGAATGGCGGCGGCGATGTCGTCGCGCCGCTGCGATACCGGCAGGTCGGGCGGGTAATGAATGCGCAGACCGGTCGCCGGGGGCACCAGGTCCGCTGGGGTCGCCGCGGTCACCGACGCGTCGGCGGGCGGGGTCTCGGCGGGCGCAGTCATCAGCCTTCCAGTCTAGAGTTCGCTCGCTGATGGCCACGGCCTCGAGTCTCGCCTCGCTCGCTCGCTCGCCCGCTTGCCTCACCTTGCCTCGTCTCGTCATGCCTTGCCTTGCCTCGTCTCGTCTCGTCTCGTCTCGTCTCGCCTCTCCGACCAGAGTCCTCCTCCCCTCCCTGCTCTTTCCCGAGCGGCATCCCCGCTCAGGCAATGTGCCGCTTGCGGCACATGCCGCGAGAGGCACACTGCGTCAGTGGAAACTCTCTTCCTTCTTGCCCATCCGCTGCGCTGGCGGCTCATCGAGGTGCTCGCGAGCGGCGAGCACACATCAGGGCAGCTTGCTGATGCGGTTCAGTTCGAACGCGGCGTCGGCCGCGAGGCCGTCTCGAAGCACCTCACTCGTCTGTCGCGAGCGGGGCTCGTGACCACGCGCGTCGACATGAATCACCGCATCTACCGGCTCAGCCCGCGCGTGATCGGCGCTCTCGCCGGACTCGTCGAGCACCTGCAGCGGCTGCGCGAGCCGGCCCAGTACGACGATCTCGATGCTGACGGCGAGGGTGCTGACATCGGCGCCGAGCGACCGCCAACCTGGGACGAGGAGGGCGACGAGGGCTGCTGGTGTATACGCAAGTCGCGTCAAATGGGTGCCATCTAGCGCAGAAAGGCCACAATGTATACATTGGACGAATGGCGATCGAAGGTGTGGCATACGGGGGAGCTCCCGCAGCGCTGCGCACCGCCGCCGATCGGGCTTTCGAAGCCTTGCGCGTCGCGATCGTCGACGGCGAGCTGCCCCCGGGCGCCCCGCTGACCGAAGTAGAACAAGCGAGTCGGCTCGGGGTCAGCCGCACTCCGGTGCGAGAAGCCTTCGCGCGCCTCATCGCTGCCGGTCTCGCCACTGAGCGCGGCCCGCGCTCGCTCGTCGTCAGTCACATCGAGCCCAACGACGTGAGAGCTCTGTTCGATCTGCGACGCGCGCTCGACGAGCAGGCTGCGCGGCTGGTCGCCCAGGTCGCTGCCGCGGAGACAGCGCCGACGGAAACCGCGATTGGCGGCGAAGCAGTCGCGCCCACCCGCGGCCGTTTCGCTCAACTCGCCGCGCGCTTCGCATCGGTCGACGCGTCGAGCCTCGCGGCCGACGACCCACAGCGCCACGGCTACTACGCTCTCGTCGCCGAGTTTGACGCCGCACTCGACGACAGCCTCAGCAGCAGCCCCTACCTCGCAGCCGCGATCGCGAGCACCCGCGTGCACCTCGCGCGCGTGCGCCGCCTCGCGCGCGACGACGACGCACGGCTCGCCGCCAGCGCCGCCGAGCACGGCGCCATCGCCCGCGCCATCGCCGACGGAGACCCCGAACGCGCGGCCGCCGCCACCCGGCTGCACCTGCACGAAGCCCTCACGAGCATCCACGCCCATTTGCCGCGCAGCGGCGCCGACGACAAGAAAGAGCAACCATGACGACCACCCACACCGTGCGCACCTACAAGAGCAGCGAGCCGCTCGCCGCGAACGACCAGCTCGCCGGCAAGCTCGCCGCATTGGCGGCCGAGCAGCACCGCCCGCTCGATGAGAAGAGCGTCGACATGGTCATCAACCGCATCATCGACAACGCTGCCGTTGCCACGGCGAGCCTCGGCCGCGCCCCCGTCGTCAGCGCCCGCGGGCAGGCCGAGGCGCACCCGTACAGCCCGGGCGCGACCGTCTTCGGTCTCGACCAGAGCCAGCGGGTCAGCCCCGAGTGGGCCGCCTGGGCCAACGGCGTCGCCGTGCGTGAGCTCGACTACCACGACACGTTCCTCGCCGCCGACTACTCGCATCCGGGCGACAACATTCCACCGATTCTCGCTGTGGCACAGCACACCGGCGCCGACGGCGCGCAGTTGCTGAAGGGGCTGCTGACCGGCTACGAGATTCAGATCGACCTTGTACGTGCCATCTGCCTGCACGAACACAAGATCGACCACGTAGCCCACCTCGGCCCGAGCGCCGCCGCCGGCATCGGCACGCTGCTGGGTCTCGACCAGGCCACGATCTTCCAGGCCATCGGCCAGGCCCTGCACACGACGACCGCCACGCGCCAGTCGCGCAAGGGCGAGATCTCGACCTGGAAGGCGCACGCCCCCGCCTTCGCCGGCAAGATGGCCGTCGAAGCCGTCGACCGGGCCATGCGTGGGCAGACGAGCCCCAACCCCATCTATGAGGGAGAAGACGGGTTCATCGCGTGGTTGCTCAGCGGCCCGGATGCCCGCTACGAGGTTCCGCTACCCGACAGCGGCGAGCCGCTCACGGGCATCCTCGACAGCTACACGAAAGAGCACTCCGCCGAATACCAGGCGCAGGCGTGGATCGACCTCGCGCGTCGCCTCGGCACCGAACGCCCCGAGCTGCGCGACCCCGCGAACATCGCGAACATCGTGCTGCACACGAGCCACCACACGCACTACGTCATCGGCTCGGGTGCGAACGACCCGCAGAAGTACGACCCGACGGCGAGTCGTGAGACGCTCGACCACTCGATTCCGTACATCGTCGCCGTCGCCCTGCAAGACGGAGCCTGGCACCACGTCGACTCCTACGCGCCCGAGCGCGCGGCCCGCCCCGACACCGTGGCGCTGTGGCAGAAGATCACGACGACGGAAGACGCCGAGTGGACGCGCCGCTATCACTCCCTCGACTTGAGCGAGAAGGCTTTCGGCGGCCGCATCGAGATTGAGCTGACTTCGGGCCAGAAGGTTGTCGACGAGATCGCCGTCGCCGATGCGCACCCGCTGGGCGCGCGGCCCTTCGGTCGCGCCGAGTACGAGAACAAGCTGCGCATTCTCGCCGACGGCGTGCTCGCTGACAGTGAGGTCGATCGCTTCTTGCAGCTCGCTGCGCGCCTGCCCGAGCTGAGCCCGGCCGAACTCGGCGGCCTCACCGTGACCCCGATGTACCCCGTGCCCGCCGCCCCGAAGGGACTCTTCTGATGCTCTCCACCTCCACCACGCCGAGCCAGCGCCGGCAGGCGTTCCGCGCGGGGCTCGCGAGCGGGCGTCTGCAGGTGTACCCGGGCGCGTTCACGCCGCTGAGCGTGCGCCTGATCCAGGACAAGGGCTTTGACGGTGCCTACATCTCGGGTGCCGTCATGGCGGCCGAGCTCGGCCTGCCCGACATCGGGCTCACGACGCTCAGCGAGGTCGCCCACCGTGCCCACCAGATCAGCCGCATGAGCGACCTGCCGACCCTCGTCGACGCCGACACTGGTTTTGGCGAACCGATGAACGTGGCCCGCACGGTGCACGAGCTGGAAGACGCCGGTGTGGCGGGGCTGCACCTCGAAGACCAGGTCAACCCCAAGCGCTGTGGGCACCTCGACGGCAAGGCCGTTGTCGACCTCGACACGGCGGTCAAGCGCATCCGGGCCGCCGTCGACGCACGCCGCGACCCTGACCTCGTCATCATGGCCCGCACCGACATCCGCGGAGTCGACGGAATGGATTCCGCGATCGACCGCGCGAAGGCGCTCGAGGCGGCCGGCGCCGACGCGATCTTCCCCGAGGCAATGTCGACGCTCGACGAGTTCGCCGCGATGCGCAAGGCCGTCAGCGTGCCGATCCTCGCCAACATGACCGAGTTCGGCAAGAGCGAGCTCTTCACCCATCAGCAGCTCGCCGAGGTGGGTGTGAACCTCGTCATTCACCCGGTTTCGCTGCTGCGCATCGCCTTCGGTGCGATCGAGCGAGGGCTGGATGTTCTGCACTCGACCGGAACCCTCGACGGCGAGGTCGCCACCATGCAGACTCGAGGCAGGCTCTACGAACTGCTTGACTACGAGGCCTATAACGCCTTTGACTCGAGCATCTTTACCTATTCCGGCCGTTAGACCCAAGGAGACCCACATGACTGAGACCGAGATTCGCAAGGGCCTGGCCGGCGTCGTCGTCGACGAGACCGCCGTGTCGAAAGTAAACCCCGAGACCAACTCGCTGCTTTACCGCGGGTACCCCGTGCAGCAGCTCGCCGAGCGCTGCACCGCCGAAGAGGTCGCCTACCTTCTGTGGCACGGCGAACTGCCGACGCCGCAGCAGCTCGCCGAGTTCGAGACGCTCGAGCGCTCGATGCGGCACCTCGACCCGACCGTGAAGCACGCGATCGACGCCCTGCCGCTCACGGCGCACCCCATGGATGTCGTGCGCACGGCCGTGAGCGTGCTCGGAGCCCTCGATCACACCCTCACGACCGATGCCACGTGGATCGACGCCGACCTCACGCTCGAGCGAAGCATCCGCGTGTGGGCGCAGCTGCCCGCGATCGTCGCCTACGCGCAGCGACGCCTGCGCGACCAAGAGCTCGTCGAGCCGCGTGATGACCTCGGCTATTCGGCCAACTTCTTGCACATGACCTTCGGCGAGGTGCCCGAGCTAGTCGTCGTCAACGCGTTCGACGTGTCGATGATCCTCTATGCCGAGCACTCGTTCAACGCGTCCACGTTCACGGCGCGCGTCATCGCCTCGACGCTCAGCGACGTGTACTCGGCCGTGACGGGCGCGATCGGCGCCCTCAAGGGCCCCCTGCACGGCGGGGCGAACGAAGCGGTCATGCACACCTTCCGCGAGGTCGGCGCCGCGGATGCTGCCGCCGCGTGGCTCGAGCAGGCTCTCGCGGCGAAGCGCAAGATCATGGGCTTCGGTCACCGGGTCTACAAGAACGGCGACTCGCGCGTGCCGACGATGAAGGCCGCTCTCGACACCCTCGTCGCACACTACGAGCGGCCCGAGGTGCTCGACCTCTATGACGCGCTCGAGAAGGCGATGGATGACGCGAAGAACATCAAGCCCAACCTCGACTACCCCTCGGGCCCCGCCTACGACCTCATCGGTTTCGACACCGAGCTCTTCACGCCGCTGTTCATCGCCGCGCGCGTGACCGGCTGGACAGCGCACGTGCGCGAGCAGCTCGCCGCGAACGCGCTCATCCGCCCGCTGAGCCTCTACACCGGCCCCGAGGAGCGATCGGTGCCGAGCACCGTCTGAGAGGCAGCGTCAAGGCGTATGGGGGAGACTGGCCGGATGACTGACGCGATCCCCACCCCGCACATCATGCTCAACGACGGGCATCGCATCCCGCAGTTCGGGCTCGGTGTGTGGCAGATCGACGACGATGAGGCGCACCGCGTGGTCGCCGAGGCGCTCGAGGTCGGCTACCGCCACATCGACACCGCGCGCGTCTACAAGAANNACGGTGCGTGACGCCGCCGAGAAGAGTCTCGACCGGCTCGGGCTCGAGCAGGTCGACCTGTACCTGATCCACTGGCCGGCGCCGAAGTACGGTAAGCACGTCGAGTCGTGGGAAGCCATGATCGAGGTGCGCGAGGCCGGGCTCGCGCGCTCGATCGGCGTCTCGAACTTCATGCAGACGCACCTCGACGACCTCGCGGCCGAGACCGACGTCGTGCCGGTGGTCAACCAGGTCGAGCTGCACCCGGCCTTCCAGCAGCGCGACCTGCGCGGGTTCCAAGAAGCCCGCGGCATTCTGACCGAGTCGTGGAGCCCGCTCGGCAGCGGCAACTACGACCTCGCCGAGCTGCCGGGCCTCGCCGCCATCGCCGAGCGCCACGGTAAGACCGTGCAGCAGATCGCGATCCGCTGGCACCTGCAAGAGGGTCTGATCGTCTTCCCGAAGACGGTGCGCCGTGAACGGATGCTCGAGAACGCAGCCGTGTTCGATTTCGAGCTCACCGCCGACGACATGGCGACGATCGCTGCCGCCGATCGCGACCAGCGCGTCGGCGCGCACCCGCTCAACACCGACTTCTAGACCGATGTCGACGACGCTTATCGACGAGGTGCTGGCCTGGAGCGACCGTCGACCAGATGCGCCCGCCATAGTCTCGACGCGGCTGAGCATGACCTTTGGCGAGCTTGGATCGGCGGTGCGGCGCACTGCGTCGCGATTGCGACAACTCGGAGTGAAGCCAGGCGACGTCATCGGTCTGCATGCGGTGCCGGAATGGGAGGCCGTGCTCACGCTCGCGGTGCTGCACGAGGGGGCCGCGTCGTTGCACGCGAGTGCTCAGGTCAGGGCTGCATACAGCGACCACATCGCGATGCACCTCGGGCGAGCGCCGGGTTCGACCGAAGCTGCTGGGCGCACGATCGAGGTCGACGAGCAGTTCATTGCGTCGCTGGGCGCGGTGAACCCGCGTATCGACCCTCGACCCGTCGCTGCCGGTGGCATCGTGCGAATCGTCTTCTCGAGCGGCACGACGGGCACTCCCAAGGGCATCGCCTTCACCGAGAGCGCCTTGCGCGCGCGCACCAATTCGGCGAGGTCGATCTGGATGCCCGCTGATCCGTTCTTCTGCCTACTCGGCATCGACACGGTCTCGGGTTTTCAGACATTCGCCTGGAGCATGCTCCACGGCGAGCCGTGGATCGTGCCCGGCGACGGCCGTGCCAATGCCGAGCTCATGCGCCGGGCGACCGTGCGCTCGATCAAGACATCGCCCGCACGCTTGGCCGAACTGCTCGACGCCATCGAGCCGACGGGCGCATTGCCAGCGCTTGAGACGGTGCAGGTCGCTGGTTCGCTGCTGAGCGCGATCCTGATCCGCCGATGCGAGGCACTGACGGGCGTGCGCCCCGTGTACCTCTACGGTTCGACCGAGGCGGGCACGATCACCTTCGGGCCAGCAGATCCTGAATGCCCGGCGCGACTTGGCGCAGTGGTTGAGGGGGCTGAACTGCGCGTGCTCGACGACCATGGTCGGCCGGTCGACGAGCCCGGGGCGATCGGTGTCATCGAGTACCGCACGGCTGCAACAGCCGACGCATACTGGGCGCGCGGCGTCGAGCCATCCCCGTTTCGCGACGGCTGGTTCCGTCCGGGTGATCGTGGTTCGCTCGACGAGGCTGGCGTGCTCGAGCTCGTCGGCCGAACCGATGACCTCATCAATGTCGGTGGTGCAAAAGTGAACCTCGCCGACCTCGATCGGCGGCTCGCGGAACTCGACATTCTGCGCGATGCTGCGACGTTCGCCTACGAGCTACCTGGCGGAGTCTCGGCCATCAGCGTCGTGTACGTCTCCGACAACGCCCTGGCCTCTGACACATTCGCGTTGCGAATACGCAGCGCCCTCCCCGGCGTTGACATCCGTTCCTTCATTCGCGTCGACGCCATTCCGCGCAATCCACGCGGTAAGGTTTCGAGACAGCAACTAGCCGCACTCTTGGGAGAATCATGACCGTTGCACGCAAGGCCGCGTCAATCGCGGGCATGGGAACCGTTGGTTTCGCTCTCGTCGGCTCGGCCGTGCCAGCCTTCGCTGCTCCTGTCGCGGGCTGCGGCGACGCACCTGTAGGCGGTGACCTCACTCGCCTAGGCGACGTGTGCGAGCTCGACTTCTCTGACTCGGGCTCATACTCGTGGACGGTTCCGTCGGGGCTCTCGGGTCTGTACGCCGTCGTGGCAGGCGCCGGTGGCGGCGCGGAAGCTGACAACGTGTCTTGGGGATACGCAGGTTCCGGTGGCGAGGTCGAGTACGTCGATCTGTCGTCGCAGCCGACAGGATCAACGGCGCAGATCGTCGTCGGCGCCGGCGGCGCAACCGCAGATAGCGGAGCTAGCGACGGCGAAGACTCGTCGATCGATCTCGGTGCTGTGACGACCGCTGCAGGCGGGGTCTCGGGCTCCACCTACGTGCAGTACTGCATCGCGGATGGCAACTTCTCAACGTACGTCGGCAACGGCGATGGTGCTGGCGGGCCTGCGGGAACGGCCGGAGACGACTGCGCGACCACTACGGCCCCCGGTGTGGCTCCGGCGACCGACGCCGACTCGAGCGGCGACGCGGCTCTCGCCATCTTTTTGACCTTCACTGAGACCCTCGGTGCCGGCGGCCGGGTGCTCGTCGCGCCCCTGGCGCTCGACCCGCAGCCGGCACTCGACGGCACGGGCCGCGGAGCCGACGTGCAGTACGTTGACCCCAGCTCGGTTCCTGAGTCGAACACCGCGGGCGGCGATGGTCGAGTGATTCTGCGATACGCGGCCCTTGACGACGCCGATGTCGACAGCGAGCTCGCCAACACCGGAGGCGCTGACGCGACTGGCGCGGTCGCACTTGGCGGATTGCTCGCCGCTGCAGGCGCTGCAGCGCTCGTGCTGAGCCGTCGTCGCGCACTGCTTCAGCGCGATTGAGGCGCTCTGCTCTGGTCAGGCTAATCAGGGGGCACCCACTGAGTGAGAGCTACGTGGCCCGGCAAGACGCGCCGACGCACTCTCAGTCTGTTGCTCGCCCCGCCGATCGTGCTCTCCCTTGCCGGGTGCATGATGGTGGTGCAGGCTCCTGAGTAGGAGCCGAACACTGATCCGAGGGCGGTCTCGTCGTCGCCGAGTGACGACTGCTTGGTCGAGGCCCGGCCCGAGCTGCAGACTTTCGGTGACTGCGATGAACTCATCGTCAAAGGCACTGACATCACCATCGAAGTCGCCGTGGTCGATGCCGACGGTGAAATCGGCAGCGTCATGACTATCGGCAACGAGGTTGACACCGCACACTTTGGCCCCTCGTCGACAACGAAGACCGCAACCGTGTCAACCGATGACGAGAGCGTGCTCAGCGAGTCGCGAGCAGTTCGAGTATGGCCGAACCTAAAGGGCGTTGCGGCCTAAGGTCGTCTGTCACCACCGTCACCCTGGCCGAGCTCCGACATGAGCGCCGGCACTCGGTCGGCGAGTGGCCTGACGTCGGTGATTCCGCACGCCTCGGCACGGTACCGGTTACCCGGTTGCGAGTGCAGTTCGGCGATGAGTTGGTCGTCGTCGGAGGTCGCGTCGAGCCATCCGCGCGGGTCGTTCGTGCGAGCGAGGGTGCATGCCACCCGCGCGCGTCGCACTTCTTGCGACAGATCGCACGACTCTTTACGTGTGCGGTGTCGGATTCGGTGAGAGCCGCGAAGTCAGAGCGCGACGACCATCGACGACAAGTGTCGGCTAGCGCACTGGCTTCCGGCTTGAGATGACCCCGGTGTCGAAACCCATGAGGGAGAGCCCACCGTGAAAGCGCGCGTGCTCGACCTTGATGCAGCGATCCATGAC
>DIUS01000141.1 GCA_002423075.1 Microbacteriaceae bacterium UBA6152 | reverse complement strand
GCCGACCGGCGACGAGGCGAAGGCCCGACCGCCAGCGCTCCGCCGGCATCACTCGCCGATCGTGTCGGCCGGGTTCCCGACCCCGCGACGCCGATCGTGGTCGAGCGCTACCCCCTGCCCGACGGCACCTGGCATTTCGAGGTGTACATCGCCGGCACCGACTCCTCGGCAGAGCTCGGCGGCGACCGCCCGTGGGACATGGCGAGCAACGTCGCGCTCGTCGCCGAGCAGAACGCGAGCTCGCTGCAGGCGGTGCGGGCCGCCCTGAGCGCGGCGGGGGCGACGACATCGAGCTCGGTGGTCTTCACGGGCTACTCGCAAGGCGGGGCCATCGCCACGGTGCTCGCCGAATCGGGCCTGTGGCACACCGCGGGGCTCGTGACGGTCGGCGCTCCGACCGGCGGCATGCCCGTGCAGGGCCACTACCCCGCCGTCGTGATCGAGCATCGGGAGGATCTCGTGCCCGTGCTCTCGGGCATCCGTCGCGAGACGAACGCCGTCATCGTGCGCGGCGATGCGCTCGCATCAGCAACGGGCCACGAGACCGCGCTGCCCGCGCACGAGCTCGACCGCTACCTGGCGACCGCGGCCGCCGCCGATGCGCACGGCAACGCCGCGCTGCAGGCAGCTATCGCGGGTCTTCCGTCGCTGTCGACGAACGGCGAGCGGATGACCTTCACGGCGACCCGCATCGATCGAGCCGAGCAGTGATGCCCCCGGCTCAGGAGCGCTTGCGACCCACGAGCGGCCGCAACACGATGCCGATGAGCCAGCTCAGCAGGCCGAGCACGATGGCGCCCAGCACGCCCCACCAGAAGCTGTCGACCGTGAGCCCGAATCCGATCAGGCTCGAGATCCACGCCACGAGCAGCAGCAGCAGGCCGTTCACGATGAGCGCGATGAGGCCGAGGGTGAGGATGTAGAGCGGGAAGGCGACGATGCGGATGAGGTTGCCGATGATGCCGTTCACGAGGCCGAAGATCAGACCCACCAGCAGATAGGTGAGCACGAGGGCCACCGTGTCGTCCTCGGTGCCGTACGAGACGACCGAGACACCGGCGACGATGAGGGTCGTCAGCCAGAGGGCGATGGTGTTGATGATGAGGCGGATCAGAAAGCGGGCCATGGGTCAACTATGTCGAGAGGGGCATCACCGTGGCAAACGAGCATCAGGGGATGGCACGATCGACGTAGGGTGAGCAGGTGCCTGTTCCCGTGCGTCTCCGCCCCGAAATCGTCGCCCTGCCCGCGTACGCACAAGGCCGCGCGGCCTCTGCCGATGCGTTCAAGCTCTCCAGCAACGAGAACCCCTTCCCTCCGCATCCCGCAGTGCTTGCGGCCATCCGCGACCTCGATATCAACCGCTACCCGGATGCCTCGGCGCTCGTCGTGCGCGAGCGGCTGGCGGCACGCCACGGAGTGACGCCTGACGAGGTCATCGTCGGCGCGGGTTCGGTGGCAGTGCTCGCGCAGCTCTTGACCGCCGCGGCCTCGGTCGGTGACGAGGTCGTGTATGCCTGGCGCAGCTTCGAGGCGTACCCGGGGCTGATCACGGTTGCGGGCGCTATCAGCGTTCCGGTCGCGCTGCTGCCCGACGGCCGACACGATCTGCCAGCCATGGCGGCCGCGGTCTCCGACCGCACGCGCGTCGTCATCGTCTGCACGCCCAACAACCCGACCGGCACGATCGTCACGGCCGACGAGTTCGAGACGTTCATGGCGGCCGTGCCCGACGACCTGCTCGTCATTCTCGACGAGGCCTACGTCGAATTCGTGCGTGATGAGAACTCAGTCGACGGCGCGGCCCTCATCGGGCGCTACCCGAACCTCGTCGTGTTGCGCACCTTTTCGAAGGCCTATGGCCTCGCCGGGCTGCGCGCCGGCTACGCGATCGCGCACCCGACCATCGTGCAGGCGGCACGCAGCACCGCGATTCCGCTCTCGGTCACCGAGGCCGCTCAACGCGCCGTGCACGCGGCGCTCGATCACGAGGCTGAGCTGCTCGAGCAGGTGGCTGTGCTCGCGACCCGACGCGACGAGGTGCAAGCGCAATTGCGCGCGCAGGGGTGGCCGGTGCCGGTCTCGCACGGCAATTTCGTGTGGCTGCCGACAGGGAAAGCGACGGCCGAGGCTGCGGAGGCATTCTCTGCCGCCGGGCTCGTCGTGCGCGCCTTCGCTCCGGAGGGCATCCGTATCTCGATCGCCGAGGCCGAGTCTGTGGCAACTCTCGTGCGCGTCGCGGGCGAGGTTGTTCGAACCCTCTGACGAGTCGGCATATGGTCGGGCCTAGAGTGGAATCCATGTCGTACACGCCGGAGACCCTCCAGCTGCTGGCACCGGACGGAACTCGCGTCGACAGCGAGGCCACCGAGGTCTACCTCCCCTACGTGGATGCCCTCACTGAGCAGCAGTTGCGCGAGTTCTACCGCACGATGACCGTGATTCGCCGCTTCGATGCCGAGGCGGGCAACCTGCAGCGGCAGGGCCAGCTCGCCCTCTGGATTCCGAGCATCGGCCAAGAAGCCGCGCAGGTCGGCTCGGGTTTCGCCGCGAAGCCGCACGACCACATTTTTCCGGCCTACCGGGAGCACGCTGTGGGCTACATCCGCGGCCTTGACGTCGTGAAGATCATCACGATGCTGCGCGGTCACACACACGGCGGCTGGAACCCCGCCGAGACCGGCAACTTCCACCTCTACACGCTCGTCATAGGCTCGCAAGCGCTGCACGCCACGGGCTACGCGATGGGCGTGCAGCTCGACGGCCTTGTCGGTACGGGAGACCCTTCGACAGACACCGCCGTCATGGTCTACTTCGGCGACGGCGCCACGAGCGAGGGCGACGTCAACGAGGCCTTCGTCTTCGCGCAGAGCTACCAGACCCCGCAGGTATTCTTCTTGCAGAACAACCACTGGGCAATCTCGGCGCCCGTGCGGCTGCAGTCGCGCACGCCGCTGTTCCACCGGCCGCGCGGGTTCGGCATTCCGAGCGTGCAGATCGACGGCAACGACGTGCTCATGAGCTACGCGGCGACCGCGGCGAGCCTCGACGCTGCTCGCGGCGGGGAGGGTCCGCAGTTCATCGAGGCGCTGACCTATCGCATCGGTGCCCACACGACGAGCGACGACCCCACGAAGTACCGCGACGACGATGAGCTGCACTACTGGCAAGAGCGCGACCCGATCTCCCGCTTCGAGACCTACCTGCGCGGTCTTGGCGAGGGCGAGGCATTTTTCACCGAGGTGCACGACGAGGCCGAGCAGTTCGCCGCCGAGGCGCGGGCGCGCACCCTCGCCCTCGAGCCGCCGCCCGCTGAGTCGATGTTCGCCCACGTCTACAGCCAGGCGCATCCGGTTATGGATGCTCAGCGCGAGCAGCTCGCCGACTACGAGGCGTCGTTCGAGGGCGGTGCCTGATGGCCGTCGAGACTCTCACGATGGCGAAGGCCCTGACGCTCGGGCTCGCGGCCGCGATGCAGGCCGACGAGAAGGTCATTCTCATGGGTGAAGACATCGGCCCGCTGGGTGGCGTCTTTCGGGTGACCGAAGGGCTGCAGTCTCAATTCGGTGCGACGCGCGTGCTCGACACGCCCTTGGCCGAGTCGGGCATCGTCGGCACCGCGATCGGTTTGGCGATGCGCGGCTACCGTCCCGTGTGCGAGATTCAGTTCGACGGCTTCATCTTTCCGGGCTTCGACCAGATCACGACCCAGCTCGCCAAGCTCACGGCCCGGCATGAGGGCGCCCTGCAGCTGCCCGTCGTCATCCGCGTGCCTTACGGCGGGCACATCGGCGCGGTCGAGCACCACCAGGAGAGCCCCGAGGCCTACTTCGCGCACACGCCCGGCTTGCGCTTGGTGAGCCCGGCGACGCCGCACGATGCCTACTGGATGGTGCAGCAGGCCATCGCAAGCACCGACCCCGTGCTGTTCTTCGAGCCTAAGAGCCGCTACTGGCCGAAGGGCGAGGTCGACTTCGACGCCCCGGGCATCGACCTGCATGCCTCGCGGGTCGTGCGCGCGGGCACCGATGTCACGGTCGTCGGGCACGGCGCCATGGTGAGTATGCTGCTCGACGCTGCCGAGCTCGCCGCCCAGGAGGGCACGAGCATCGAGGTCGTCGACCTGCGCTCGCTCTCGCCCATCGATTACGGCCCACTGCTCGACTCGGTGCGGCGCACCGGCCGGCTCGTCGTGGCGCAGGAGGCTCCGGGATCGGTGAGCATCGGGTCAGAGATAGCGGCGACCATCGCCGAGCGCGCCTTCTACTCGCTTGAAGCACCGGTGCTGCGCGTGAGCGGCTATGACACCCCTTTTCCGCCCGCGAAGCTCGAGGGCATCTACCTGCCCGACGTCGATCGCATCCTGCACGCCGTCGACCGCGCCCTGGCGTACTGACCGAAGCCTGACTGGAGGACACCGTGAGCGTCTCCGAGTTCCCCCTCCCCGATGTCGGGGAAGGCCTCACCGAGGCCGAGATCGTGTCGTGGCGCGTCAAGCCCGGCGACACCGTGACCATCAACCAGGTGCTCGTCGAGATCGAGACGGCGAAGTCGCTCGTCGAGCTGCCGTCGCCCTTCGCGGGCACGGTCGACGCCCTGCTGGTCGACGAGGGCCAGATCGTCGAGGTCGGCACGCCCATCATCACGGTGCGAGGGGATGCTGATGCCCCGTCGCCCGACACCGGTGCCGCCGACGGCGTCGCCGACACCGCCTTGAGCATCGCGACCGAGGCCGAGCCCTCGACGTCGGGCGCCGTGCTCGTCGGCTACGGCTCGAAGGGGCACGTCGCCTCGCGCCGCACGCGCGGACGCCCCGCCGCGCCCGCCGCGCCGGCCCCGGCCACTGCCGTACCGCGGCTCAGCTCGGTGCCGGCCGCCGACTCAGTCCCGGTCATCGCGAAGCCGCCCATCCGCAAGCTCGCGAAAGACCTCGACGTCGACCTCGCGGCGGTCACCGCCACGGGACTCGCGGGCGAGATCACGCGCGACGACGTCATCCGTCACGCGCAGCAGGCGAGCGTGTTCCGCAACATCCAGACCCCCTCGTGGCCGAACGAGCGTGAATACCGCATCCCGGTGAAGGGCGTGCGCAAGGCGATCGCCGCGGGCATGGTGAAGAGCGCCTTCAGCGCCCCGCACGTCGGCCTGTTCGTCGACGTCGACGCGACCCGCACGATGGAGTTCGTCAAGCGCCTCAAGGCGAGCCCCGACTTCGCGGGCATCAAGGTCTCGCCGTTGCTCATCATGGCGAAGGCGATGATCTGGGCGGTGCGGCGCAACCCCACGGTCAACTCGACGTGGACCGACGCCGAGATCATCGTTCACCACTTCGTCAACTTCGGCTTCGCCGCCGCGACTCCTCGCGGGCTCGTCGTGCCGAACATCAAGAACGCGCAAGACCTCAGCCTGCGCGAGCTCGCTCAGGCGATCGAGGCGATGACCAACACGGCCCGCGACGGCAAGCTACAGCCCGCCGACATGGCCGACGGCACGATCACGATCACCAACATCGGTGTCTTCGGCATGGATACCGGCACGCCGATCTTGAACCCCGGCGAGGTCGCGATCGTGGCCCTCGGCACGATTAAGCAGAAGCCGTGGGTCGTCGACGGCGAGGTGCGCCCGCGATTCGTGACGACGCTCGGCGCCTCGTTCGACCATCGCGTGGTCGACGGTGACGTGGCGAGCCGCTTCCTCGCCGATGTCGCGAGCGTCATCGAAGAGCCTGCGCTGTTGCTCGATTAATCCCGTCGCCGGCTGCAGGTCGCCGCCGCCTTGACTGCTGGCATCGGCTCGCGGTGCGGCACGGTGAGGATCGTCGTGCGGGTCAGACCGCTCGACCTGCCCGCACGCGAGCGGGGCATCCGGAAGCACAGTCCCACCGGCCGACTTATTGAGAATCGTTTTGACAACCATTCTCGATAAGCCCTAGCATCAAGCCATGAATCGTCACCGCTCTCTTCCCGCTTTGCTCGTCCTCGCCGCAGTCGGCCTCGCCCTCACCGGGTGCGCCGCGCCCGCACCCGAGGCGACCGGACTCTCGATCGTCGCCTCGACCAACGTCTACGGCGACATCGCCGCCTCGATCGCCGGGGAGCTCGCCACGGTCACGAGCATCATCGACTCGGCCGCGCAAGACCCGCACAGCTACGAAGCGAGCGCTCAAGACCAGTTCGCGATCGCGAACGCCGACCTCGTCATCGAGAACGGTGGCGGCTACGACCCCTTCATCGACGTTCTCGTCGACGGTTCAGGCACGACCGCCGTGGTCATCTCTGCCGCCGCTGTCGCGGGTCTCGAGGAGGACGAAGCCCATTCTGAGGAGGAGGCTCACTCCGACGACGACGACCACGGCCACCTCGAGGGCGTCAACGAGCATGTCTGGTATGACATTCACGTGATGGGCGATGTCGCCGCGGCGATCGCCGAGGCGCTCTCGACTGTCGACGCCGACAATGCCGAGGCCTACACGCAGAACCTCAGCGACTTCGACGCCGAGCTCGAGACCCTCGAGGCCGAGCTCGAGGTGTTGGCGAGCGAGCTCGGTGGCGGCATGGTCGCCTCGACCGAACCGGTTCCGGCCTACCTGCTGGCCGAACTCGGATTCGATGACGAGACCCCCGAAGACTTCCTCGAAGCGATCGAAGAGGGTGCTGATGTGCCGCCGCTCGCGCTGCAGCAGACGCTTGACCTGATCGAGTCGGGCGACGTGCGACTGCTCGCCTACAACGAGCAGACCGCGAGTCCCGAGACGGAGCGCGTCCGGTCAGCGGCCGAGGCTGCGGGCATTCCAGTGGTCCCGTTCACCGAGACCCTTCCCGACGCGCAAGACTATGTCTCGTGGATGCGCGCCAACCTCGAAGCGGTCGCCGCGGTGCTGACCGCACCATGACGCCGAGCGAGGCGCTGCCCGACCCCGCCCCGGTGCTGAGCATCCGGGGCGGGGCTCTCGGCTTCGGCGACCGTGCACTCTGGAGCGGCCTTGATCTCGACGTCAGCCAGGGCGAGTTCATCGCTGTGCTGGGCGGCAACGGCACCGGCAAGACGAGCCTGCTGCGCGCGATGCTCGGCGAGCAGAAGCTCGACAGCGGCGAGGTGCTCGTCGACGGGCATCCCGCTCATCGCGGTCACCGACGCATGGGATACATCCCGCAGCAGAAGATCGTCGCCCCGGGCACCCCTCTGCGGGGGCGTGATCTCGTCATGCTCGGTGTGAACGGTCAGCGCTTCGGACCGCCGATCACGACGCGCGACGATCGCGCCGCGGTGGATGCTCTGCTCACGGCTGTGGGTGCTGAGACTTTCGCCGACAGGCCGCTCGGCAGCCTTTCTGGCGGCGAGCAGCAGCGCCTGCGTGTTGCACAGGCGCTCGCCGACGACCCGAAACTGTTGCTGTGCGACGAGCCCCTCATGAGCCTCGACCTGCAGCACCAGCGAGCAGTCAGTGAGCTCATCGATCGTCGGAGACAGCAGCACGGCACCGCCGTCGTCTTCGTGACGCACGACATCAACCCCGTGCTGAGCATGGTCGACCGGGTGCTCTACCTCGCTCAGGGGCGCTTCACGATCGGAACCCCTGACGAGGTGCTCCGCGACGATGTGCTCTCGCGCCTGTACGGAACCCCGGTCGAAGTGTTCCGCTCGCGCGGCCGGGTCGTCGTCGTCGGTGCCCCCGAAGCCGAGCATCACCACGAGGTGATCGCATGACTTTCGTCGACCCCGCCACCTATCTGCAACTGCTCGGGCTCGTGCAGAATTCGATCATCGCGGCGGCCGTGCTGGGCATCGTCGGAGGGCTCATCGGAGTGTTCGTGATGCAGCGCGACATGGCGTTCGCCGTGCACGGCATCAGCGAGCTCTCGTTTGCGGGTGCTGCCGCGGCACTGCTGCTGGGCATCAACGTCGTGGCCGGGTCGATTGTCGGGTCGCTCATCGCTGCGGCACTCATCGGGGTGCTCGGCGCCAAGGCGCGCGATCGCAACTCGATCATCGGCGTGCTCATGCCATTCGGCCTCGGCCTCGGCATTCTCTTCTTGGCGCTCTACCCCGGCCGCAGCGGCAACAAGTTCGGCCTGCTGACCGGTCAGATCATCAGTGTCGACCTGCCCCAGCTCGGACTGCTCATCGCGATCAGCATCGTGGTGCTCGTCTCGCTGCTCGTCGTCTGGAGGCCGCTCACCTTCGACAGCCTCGACCCCGAGGTCGCGAGCGCCCGCGGCGTGCCGAGCCGAGCCCTCAGCTTCGTATTCATGACTCTGCTCGGTCTGACGGTGGCTGTCTCGGTGCAGATCATCGGCGCGCTGCTCGTGCTCGCCCTGCTCGTCACTCCGGCGGCCGCGGCGCTTCGGGTGTCGTCGTCTCCCGTGCTCGTGCCCGTGCTGAGCATGATCTTTGGTTTCGTCTCGGCGGTCGGCGGCATTCTGCTCGCGATCGGCGGCTCGCTGCCCATCAGCCCGTACATCACGACGATCTCGTTCGCGATCTACCTGGTTTGTCGACTCGTTGGTTCTCGCGCGAAGGTGGCTCGATGAAGCGCAACACCTGGCAGCGTGAGGCCGTGCGCACGGCGCTCGCCGAGAACGAGAACTTCGTGAGCGCACAGGCGCTGCACGGTTCGCTGCGAGAGGCAGGCTCGAGCATCGGTCTCGCGACCGTCTACCGGGCCCTCGCCGACCTCGCCGATGAGGGTGAGGCCGACTCGCTGCAGCAGGAGGGTGAGGCGCTGTATCGCGCCTGCACGCCCGGCAGTCACCACCACCACCTCATCTGCAGAAATTGCGGTCTCACGGTCGAGATCGAGGCGACGGCCGTCGAGGAGTGGGCCCGTCTCGTGGCGTCGCAACACGGTTTCACAAAGGCTGAGCACATTGTCGATGTCTTCGGCCTGTGCGAACAGTGCTCGAGATTGCAGGCCGGCCCCTCTTCGTCGTAAGCTAGGGGTTTGTGTTGAGCGGCCATCCGCTCTTCTGTACGCGCTCTCGCCCTTCCCGTGTCATCGGAAGGACCAGCGGGTGTCTGCGTGCCGACAAGTGACCTTGGGTACGGCGCTCGCCGTACGGTAACC
The DNA here is from genome assembly GCA_002423075.1 of Microbacteriaceae bacterium UBA6152. Lineage (GTDB taxonomy): Bacteria > Actinomycetota > Actinomycetes > Actinomycetales > Microbacteriaceae > Microcella. The sequence goes on along the minus strand of DIUS01000141.1, from coordinate 27,724 downwards.
ACATATTGGAGGAACCATGGCAGCCGTCTGCCAGGTGACCGGAGCCGTACCCGGCTTTGGGCACAACATCTCGCACTCGCACCGGCGCACCAAGCGCCGTTTCGACCCGAACATTCAGAAGAAGACGTACTTCGTGCCGTCGCTTCGCCGCAATGTAACGCTCACCCTGTCGGCCAAGGGCATCAAGACCATCGATGCTCGCGGTATCGAGTCGGTCGTGAAAGATCTTCTCGCCCGTGGGGAGAAGATCTAATGGCTAAGCAGCAAGACGTTCGTCCGATCATCAAACTCAAGTCGACCGCTGGCACCGGGTACACCTACGTGACCCGCAAGAACCGTCGCAACGACCCCGACCGTCTCGTGCTCAAGAAGTACGACCCGGTCGTCCGCAAGCACGTCGAATTCCGCGAGGAGCGCTAAGTCATGGCTAAGAAGAGCAAGATCGCGCGCAACGAGCAGCGCAAGGTCGTCGTCGAGCGGTACGCCGCGAAGCGACTCGAACTGAAGAAGGCGCTTGTCGACCCGAACGGCACCGACGAGTCGCGCGAGGCCGCGCGCAAGGGCCTGCAGAAGCTGCCCCGCAACGCCTCGCCTGTGCGTGTGCGTTCGCGTGACGCCGTCGACGGCCGCCCCCGTGGTGTGCTGACAAAGTTCGGCATCTCGCGTGTGCGGTTCCGCGACATGGCGCACCGCGGCGAGCTGCCCGGCATCACCAAGTCGAGCTGGTAGCCACACCACTCTGCGAAGGCGGGGCCCCAGAGCCGGGGTGCCCCGCTTTTCGCGTTCTCGTGCGCAGAATCCCCAGTTTCGCCGCACCGAGGTGAATTGCCCGGAAACACGCGGATCTGCTGATACCGTCAAGGCGGTTCGCAGTCATTCATGGCTCGCGAATTATCACCACCAACGTTGAGGTCCGAGGAGGACACCATGAATCGTTCCGAGCTTGTCGCCGCTGTGGCCGCTGAGTCGGGCCTGAGCCAGGCAGATGTGAACCGCACCGTCGACGCCCTCTTCTCGGTCGTCTCGGGCGCCGTCGCGTCGGGCACCAAGGTCTCGATCCCGGGCTGGATCTCGTTCGAGCAGACGCACCGCAAGGCGCGCCAGGGCCGCAACCCGCAGACCGGTGCGACGATCCAGATCGCCGCATCGAACGGCGTGAAGGTCAGCGCCGGCAGCAAGCTGAAGGCTGCTGCCAAGTAGTCGTCGGTTTCGCACCGCTGTGAGGGCGGCTTCCCGTGTCGACGGGGGGTCGCCCTTCGCGCGTTCCGGATGCTCAGCCGAAGCCCCCGCACAGCCCCGTCGCCTACCCTGAGACGGTGACCACGACTGCTCGGGCGACCCGCACTGCGGCACTGCCGTGGGCTCTCGTCGGCACCACCTCGCTCGTGTCGAGTGCGGTCGTCGCCCTGCTCATCGGGCTCGCGATCGGGGGCGGCGCCGACGCGCCCCTCGCGATCGACCCGGGTGCGATCGTGCGGTACGGTCTGCCGATCGCCAAGCTCGCCTCGACGCTCGGTGCCGCCAGCACCATCGGCGGCCTGTTGCTTGCCTTGCTCGCGCTGAGTCCGTCGCGCGCCGAGTTCTCGAGGGCCCTCGACCTGGCCGCCGCTTCGGCCGCGGTTTGGACGGTCGCTGCCGTCGCGACGGGCTTCTTCACCTTCATGAGCGTCTACAACGAGCCGCTCTCGTTCGATGAGCGGTTCGGTGCTCTGCTCGCCGCCTACTTCAGCACGATGGATCTCGGGCAGGCGTGGCTCTCGACGGCGCTCATGGCCGCGGTCGTGACGGTGCTGTGCTTCGCCGTGCGTAGCCCCGCGTTGCTCGCCGGAGTCCTCGTGATCGCCGCGGCTGCCCTCTGGCCGGTCGCGCAGACCGGTCATACCGGGGGCACCGCCGACCACGATGCGGCCGTCACCGCGGTCTACCTGCACAGCGTGTTCGCGGCCGTGTGGATCGGCGGGCTACTGGCGATCGCGGCACTTCGCCCGGTGCTCGACGAGCGCCTCACGGTCGTGCTGCGTCGGTACTCGACGCTCGCACTCATCGCCTTTATCGTGGTCGCCGCTTCGGGGCTCGTGAGTGCGCAGCTTCGCGTCGGCGGCCTTGAGGCGCTCACGACCCCGTACGGGCTGCTCGTCATCGCGAAGGTCGTCGCACTCATCGGGCTCGGAGCCTTTGGAGCCTTCTATCGACTGCGTTTCATCGCTCGCATCGAGCGGGATGCGCGGCCACGCAGCGCCTTCTGGATCATCGTGGCCGCCGAGCTCGCGCTCATGGGTGCCGCCGCTGGTCTCGCCACAGCGCTTGCGCGCACGGCCACCCCGGTGCCGCAAGTGCCCGTCGATCAACTGGCCGACCCGTCGCCCGCAGAGATTCTCACGGGCGCGCCTCTGCCGCCGGCCTTCGAGCCGTGGCGCCTCGCGACCGAGTGGGATCTCAATCTGCTGTGGGCGCTCATCGCCGGCTTCGGCACCTTCTTCTACCTGGCGGGCGCGGTGCGAATGCATCGCCGGGGCGACGCGTGGCCCGTGCACCGCACGATTCTCTTCACGCTCGGCATGCTCGTGCTCGTGCTCGTGACGAGCAGCGGCCTCGCGGTGTACGAGCGCTACGTGTTCAGCATCCACATGCTCGGCCACATGGTGCTGAGCATGGGCATTCCCGTGATGCTCGTGCTGGGGGCGCCCGTGACGCTCGCGTCGCGGGCCATCCACGCTCGTACAGACGGCTCGCGGGGCCCACGCGAATGGATTCTCGCGATCGTGCACTCGCGCTTCGCCGGCATCATGGGACACCCGATCGTCGCCTCAGTGGTCTTCGCGGTCTCGTTGCTGGTGTTCTACTACTCACCGCTCTTCTCGTGGGCGGTGAGCGACCACCTCGGTCACCAGTGGATGATTCTGCACTTCTTACTCAGCGGCTACCTGTTCGTCAATGCGCTTGCCGGCGTCGACCCCTCGCCGTACCGACCCGTCTACCCGATCCGGCTCATCATCCTGCTCGCGACCATGGCGTTCCACGCCTTCTTCGGGCTGTCGCTCATCACCGGCACCGGGCTGCTGCTCCCCGAGTGGTTCGGCGCGATGGGACGCGAGTGGGGTCAGCCGCCGCTCGCCGATCAGCAGACCGGCGGCGGCATCGCCTGGAGCGTCGGCGAGATTCCCACCCTCGTGCTGGCCATGCTCGTCGTCTGGTCGTGGAGCCGCGCCGACAGCCGCGAGTCGAAGCGTCGCGATCGCCAGGCCGATCGCGACGGCGATGCCGACCTCACGGCGTGGAACGCGATGCTTGCCGAGCGGGCAGACCGCGATCACGCCGAGCAGCGCGGCGCTCGTGCTCCTACCGGTCAGTCGGGCGGCGGATAGATCGTCAGCCTAGGACCGTCGACCGTGAGCACCACCTCGCCGCTGAGCGACGCCGTCACGGTCTCATCGAGATCGCTCAGCCGGCCATCGCGCAAGCGCTGCACGTGCGCGGTCAGTCGCAGGTCGGCCTCGCCGGTCACACTCCACCGACCGGGTGCGCGACCGGGCACGATCTCGAGGTCGGGCCCGGAGACGAGGTTCCAGCGTGGCAGGTCGACGACGCGTTCGGTCACCGTGCGACCGAACGGGCACCCTGTGGGTAGCAGCACCTGCTGCTCAGTGCAGTCGATCAAGAACTGCTCGACCTCGACCGCGACGACGCGCTGCAGCAGTGCCGTGGTCTCGGCCTCGAGCTCGATGCTCGTGACCTTCGACCCATCTACCCGGCGCGAGACCGGTGCGGCCTGCACGTGCGGCTCGACGACGCGCGCGGTGACGAGGCTCGGCACGAAGACGGCGAACGACACCGGCTCTCCGGCTTCGGGAGTCTGCGCGACGACGCCGTTCACGCGAACACGATCGTGCTGATCGACGCCGACCGATGCCGTGGCCACAGGAGGGCGGCTGAACTGCCAGGCGGGCACGATCCCCCAGCGTGCCGGGCCGGGCTCGAGCGTGAAGACGGCGGTCACCGCATCCTTGTCGCCGCCATACTCCGCGAGCACGCGGGCGGAGCCGTCTGGGGCATCGATGCGCTCGATGATGCGCACGATGCTCGGCTCGCCGTCGTCGCCGAGCGGCAGCGCGTCGCCGTCGGGAATGCCGGCGAGTCGCGCGGCGGAGACGAGGTCGTCGTCAGCGAGCGCCTCGAGGTAGCGCTGCACGTGCGCTTCGGGTGTCACTGTGACCACGACAGCGACTGCGAACGAGGCTGCGCCGAGACCGAGCACCGCGGCGGCGGCTCCTCCCCAGCCCAGCGCTTCGCGTCTCATGCGGCCAGCCTAGGCGTGCACGTCGACGACCACCCGGAGGTCGCGCCAGGCTGGCAATGCCCCGCGGCTACAGTGGAGGCTCGTCGGCCCGCGACCGACGGGAGAGGAGCGGCATGACGACACAGCCCGAGAGCCGCACGGCTCCCGACGGCACACCGCTGAGCCCCGAGCAGTCGGCCGTGCTCGACCTCATCGAGTCAACGCGCGAGCACGTCTTCGTGACGGGTCGCGCGGGCACGGGCAAGTCGACCCTGCTCGAGTCGTTCATCGCCGCCACCGATCGCCAGGTCGTGGTGTGCGCCCCGACGGGCGTCGCGGCGCTCAATGTCGGCGGGCAGACCATCCATTCGCTCTTCCGGCTGCCGATCGGGCTCATCGCCGATCACGACTTCGACGACCCGCCTGAGTTGCGCCGCCTGCTCGCCTCGATCGACACGGTCGTGATCGACGAGGTCTCGATGGTGAGCGCCGACCTCATGGACGCGATAGATCGACGCCTGCGCCAGGCCCGGGCTCGTCGTCATGAGCCGTTCGGCGGCGTGCAGGTCGTGCTGTTCGGCGACCCGTACCAGCTCGCGCCGGTGCCGGGCCGTGACGAGGGCGAGCGCGCGTACTACGCCGACCACTACCGCTCGATGTGGTTCTTCGACGCCGCGGTGTGGAACGAGGCCTCCTTACGCATCGTCGAGTTGCAGACCATTCACCGTCAGCAGGACGCTGACTTCAGGGCCATGCTCACCGCCGTGCGGCACGGCGCGGTGACTGCTGAGATCGGTCGCGCGCTCAACGAGGCCGGCGCACGCCCTGCCCCGACCGAGGGTGTGCTGACGCTGGCGACGACGAACGCGACCGTCACGCGCATCAACATGGATGCCCTTCGGCGCCTGCCCGGAGACCCCAAGACCGCTCGGGCCGATGTGCAGGGCGAGTTCGGGCCGAAGGGCGGCTACCCCGCCGACGAAGAGCTGCAGCTCAAGGTCGGCGCACAGGTCATGTTCTTGCGCAACGACACGGGTGGCGACGGCACGCCGCGCTGGGTCAATGGCTCGCTCGGCACGGTCGAGCGCATCGGCCGCACGGTCGTCGTCGAGGTCGACGGCGTGAGTCACGAGGTCGTGCCAGCGACGTGGGAGAAGTATCGCTATACCTACTCGAGTGCCACGAAGCGGGTGTCGAAAGACATCGTGGCCGAGTTCACGCAGTTTCCGTTGCGCCTGGCCTGGGCGGTGACGATTCACAAGTCGCAGGGCTCGACCTACGACGCCGCGATCGTCGACCTCGGCCCGCGCGCCTTCGCGCCGGGGCAGACCTATGTGGCACTCAGCCGCATCCGCTCGCTCGACGGCCTGCACCTGGCACGCCCCCTGCGGCCGAGCGACATCATCGTCGACGAGAACGTGCGGCGCTTTATGGCCGACGTCGAGCCGCTCATTGGCCGGGCGGTGTCTCAGTCGGTATAGCCCTCGTGCCCGCTGTGATGGCCGACCAGGATGGCCTGCTCGAACTCTTCGGCCGCAGGAGCGACGAGCGCTGAGAGTGCACCGCCCCCCCGCCCCCGCGAATGCAGCCCGGGCCAGCCCCACAATCAATCCTCCGACGAGCGGTTTGCTGCAACTTTCTGAACACTGCTCGCCGCCTTAGGCTGACGCCATGACCCGGCGCTGGTGGCACCTCGACCCGGGCGGAGTGCTCATCGGCCTCGCGCTCGTGGGGCTCTCGCTCACACCCTCGCTACTACCGCGCCCAGCGATACTGCAGGGAGCGCTCGCCGGGGTCGCGTTCGGCATCGGCTACGCGATCGGGACCCTCGTCTGGTGGATCATCCGGTCGTCTGTCGCGTGGCGGCCGTCTGCGAGCGTGCGCGGCGTCTTCTGGTGGGGGATGCTCGCTCTCGCCGCATTCATCATCCTCGTGATCGGCCTCATCGCCGTGGGCTGGCAGAACGAGGTGCGCGCGCTCGTCGAGGTCGCCCCGCTCGACGCGGTAGCGGTGGGCGCCTTCCTCGCCGGCACGATCGTCACCGCCGCCCTTCTTGTGGTGATCGGCCGGGGCGTCCGGCGCATGACCGCGCACATCGTGCGACTCGCCGGGCCCGCGGTCGGCCTTCTCACGGCGACGGTCGCGGTCGCGGCGGGGGCGCTCGCGTTCGGCATGGTGGTCGTCGCGGCGATCGACGCGATCTACGCCGACCGGAATGGAGCGCCCGATGCTGCGCTCGTCGAGCCCTCGAGCGAGTTCCGCTCGGCCGGCCCGCAGTCGGCCGTCGAGTGGCAAGGTCTCGGCCGCCACGGCGGCACCTTCATTGCAGGTGGCCCCACGGCGGCGCAGATCAGCCAGCTGACGGGTGTTGACGCCCTCGAGCCCATTCGCGTGTACGTCGGCCTCGGCAATGCCGAGACGATCGGAGAGCGGGCCGAGCTCGCGGTCGCCGAGCTGCGTCGCACGGGCGCGTTCGAGCGCGAGCTGCTCGTCGTCGCGACCACGACCGGTTCGGGGTGGCTCGAAGACCAGGGGGTCGACTCGGTCGAGTACCTGCACGCGGGCGACACGGCGATCGTGGCAGTGCAGTATGCCTACACCCCGAGCTGGGTGTCGTTCTTGTTCGATCAGGATGCGCCGATCGGGGCCGCGCAGGCGACCTTTGAGGCGGTCTATGCCGAGTGGTCGAGCCTGCCCGCGGCAGATCGCCCGCGTCTCGTGACCTACGGGCTGAGCCTGGGTGCGCACGGCGGGCAGGAGACGTTCGCCGATGTCGACGAGCTGCGCGAGCGCGCCGATGGCGCACTCTTCGTCGGCAGCCCCGCGAGCTCGACCATGTGGCGCGAGCTGCAGGCCGCGCGCGATCTCGGCACCCCTTCTTGGCAGCCCGTGCTCGACGACGGCGCCGTCGTGCGGTGGATGTCACAGCCGGGCGACACCGAGCGACTGCCCGGCCCGTGGGCCGAGCCCCGCGTGCTGTATCTGCAGCACGCGACCGACCCGATCACGTGGCTCACCGCCGAACTGCTGTGGTCACCGCCCGAGTGGCTCGAGCCCGAGCAGCGAGGCGCTGACGTGAGCCCGTCGATGCGCTGGATTCCCGTGGTCACGGGCCTGCAGGTCACGATCGACATGCTCATGGGGCAGAGCGTTCCGGCACGGCACGGCCACAACTTCGGCGATGTCATGGTCGACGCCTGGCGCGACGTGACCGGCGACGCGGGCCTCACCCCGCAGGCTCTCGACCGCGTGCGCTCCGAGATCGCCAGCTACGCGATCACCGACGACGAGTAACTCGGAGGGGATGACGGGAATCGAACCCGCGCTATCAGCTTGGGAAGCTGAAGTTCTGCCATTGAACTACATCCCCGAAGGGCCTTGTTTCTTGAGACAACAGGCTCCGTACCGTCATCAGCCTACCCGCCGTGTGCCCTCTCGCAAGGCACGAACAGAGCACGGTCTCTGGGAGATGAGCTGGTGGGGGCGATCGGAGGTGCCTTCGAGACGGTGTCCCCCGACGCCCCGACGCCCCGACGCGGGAATAGCTCATACGATGACCGCGTTTAGCTATACATGCCTGAGACAATTGTCCGAGACGATTCGCTCAAGTCCATCCGCCCGGACATTCCTATGGGCGCCTACGACGCGTTCCTGCCTCGCGCGCAGGAACGGTCCCGCGCCGCGCGCCGCTGGGAGCCGTCTGATGGTCCGCTGCCGACTCTGTTCCTCTCGCACGGTGCGCCACCGCTGCTGGATTCGCCTCAATGGCTGCAGGCTCTGCTGGAGTGGAGTCTGACGTTCCCGAAGCCGCGCGGAATCGTGATCGTGTCCGCGCACTGGGAGAACGCGCCGGTCGCCATCGGTGCGACCGACCCTCAGGTGCCGCTTTACTACGATTTCGGCGGGTTCCACCAGCGGTATTACCAGGCCGAGTACGGGACGCCCGACAGTCTCATGCTTGCGCAAGAGGTCGCGCCGCTGTTGGCCGGACCCACCGGCAGCGTGCATCAGTACGTTGATCGTCGCCTTGATCACGGAGCCTTTATCCCGCTCATGGCAATGTACCCACTCGCTGACGTGCCGGTTCTGCAGGTGTCGATGCCGGACCTCTCGCCCGCGGCGAATCTTCAGCTAGGAGAGACCTTGCGCCCGTTGCGCGAGCAGGGCTACCTCTTGATCGGATCCGGGTTCGCCACGCACGACATGTCGACGTTCCAGCGTGACCCCTCCACCTGGAACGACATGCCCGGGTACAACCGCGATTTCGATGAGTGGCTGGTCGACACTCTCGCCGCGGGTGCCGTCGATGACCTCACCGACTTCCGCGCAAAGGGACCCGGCAACCGCGGCGCCCACCGCACGAGCGATCATTACGTTCCGCTCTTGGTCGCGATCGGGGCCTCCACCGACCCCGCGTCAGCGCGCACTGCGTTCACCGGCGTTAATCTCAGCAACTCGATCCGCAGCATCGAATTCAGATGAGGCTGCTGTTCTGCTGAGGCTCGGGTCGCGCCACCGGGGCCCGATCCTGTTCTCGGTAGGCTGACCGCATGCTGCTGAGCGACCGCGACATCCGTACTGAATTGTCTTCGGGCCGCGTCGGCCTCGATCCGCTCGACCTGGCGATGGTGCAGCCGTCGAGCGTCGACGTACGGCTCGACTCGCTCTTTCGGCTGTTCGACAATCACAAGTATCCGTTCATCGATCCGGCCGACGAGCAGCCCGAGCTCACACGCCTGGTTGAGGCGAAGCCCAATGAGCCGTTCATTCTGCACCCGGGCGAGTTCGTGCTCGGCTCGACCTTTGAGCAAGTTAGCCTGCCCGACGATGTGGCCGCGCGGCTCGAGGGCAAGAGCTCGCTCGGTCGACTCGGGCTGCTCACGCACTCAACGGCGGGCTTCATCGATCCCGGATTCACGGGGCACGTCACGCTCGAGCTGAGCAACGTGGCGACGCTGCCCATCAAGCTGTGGCCGGGCATGAAGATCGGGCAACTGTGCTTCTTCAGGCTCAGCTCACCGGCCGAGAACCCCTACGGCACGGGCGCCTACCTCAACCGATACCAGGGGCAGCGTGGCCCGACGGCATCGCGCTCGTGGCAGAACTTCCACCGCACCGAGATCGCACCGACCGCCGAGTAGCCTGTTGGCGCGTCAGGCGCCGGCGAGGCTCGCGATGCGCTCGATGAGGTCGCGCGAGCTGAACGGTTTGACGATGTAGTCGTCAGCCCCGGCGGAATACGCCCGATCGATGTCGCTCTGCTGCGACTTCGCAGTCAGCATGAGCACCTTAACCTCATGGTCGGGGTCGTCGTGGCGTAGCTTCTCGAGCACATCGATTCCAGTGACGCGGGGCATCATCCAGTCGAGCACGATGACCCCGGGGCGTCGGAGGGCGATCATCTCGAGGGCACTTTCACCGTCAGTGGCGCTCTCGACATCGTGGCCGGCGGCTCGCAGCCGGTTCTCGAGCAGCAAAAGCACGTCGGGCTCATCCTCGACAATCAAAACCTGCGCCATGCGCAACCACGTCCCCTCGTGTTGTCGATAGTGTCTCATGCAGAACGACGTTCGCGGCACAAGTGGAGTGCCGCGAGATGGTGTGGGAACCCTTCGCGCGCGCCCCGATCGATGCGCACCGCGCGGTGCTGGGCACGGGTCTAGGACTGCCCATCGTGAAGGCCCTCGTCGAGTGGGGCCCCGGCGGTATCGTTGGCGCACCAGGGCGAAAGACCCTCCGCACCGAGTCGAGGACGAACCATGGATGCTCGAGGGCTGGCCGCCCGTCTGCACGACTTGCCCGCTCTGCCCCGGCGCATCCTCATCGCGGCGCTCATTGTCGCGGCCATCGGTGTCGCGCGCCTGAGCCTGACAGCCATCAGCTCCGACGCCCCGATCGCGCTCTGGTGGCCAGCGATCGGCGTGCTCTTCTTCGCGGTGCTCGCTAGTCGTGGTCGCCGCCTCGCCGTGAGCGGCGTCGTGGTCGTGGCCGTGGCGATCGGAAACTACCTCGGCGGTCAGCCCATCGAGCTTTCGCTCGCTTACGGTCTCACCAATGCGATCGAAGTCTGGGTCGTCGTGCGCGTGCTCACCGGTGGAGCGGCGCACGCCCGGTTCACGACGCTCGTGCAACTCGGGCGCTTCTTGCTCAGTGTTGCGATCGGCACGCTCGTGTTCTCGCTCTTGACGGCGACGGCGGCTGCCCTGCTTGCTGGGGCCGACCCAGCACTCGTCGCCTCGTCGCTCGTCACCTCGCACGCGAGCGCATTCTTCGCGATCGCTCCGCTTGCGCTGGTCTCGCCGAAGCTTCCGCTGCGGGTGCCCGCGTGGGAGACACTCGTGCAGACCCTCGCCCTGGTGTTTCTCACGGTGGTCGTCTTCGCTCTCGCCGGCGGCCTCGCGCTGACGTTCTTGATCATCTCGGCGCTCATGTGGGGTGCCTACCGGATGCCGCCGATGATAGTCGCCCTGCAGACGGTGGCACTCGCGGTCGCCGCGACCCTCGCCACCGCTGCCGGCATCGGCCCGTTCGCCCTGCTGATCGCCACCGATCAGCGCGGAGCCATCTTCGCCCTGCAACTCTTCATCATGACTCACGCCGCCGCAGCCCTGTTCGTGTCGGGCCAGAGTGCCGACTGGAACAGGGCGGTCGATTCGCTCGCGGCCCGCGAGCGCGATGCGACGCTCGTCGCCCATGAGCTCTTGCAGTTGAACGCGCAGAAAGACGACTTTATCTCGGCCGTCAGCCATGAGTTGCGCACCCCGGTGACGAGCATTCTGGGCTTCTCGGAGCAGCTCGTTGACGCCGACCTCGACCCCGAGACCGATCAAGCGGGGCGCATCATCCACCGCAACGCTCGCCGGCTCGCTGACGTCATCGAAGACGTGCTCGAGCTCAGTCGGCTCAGCACGTCCGAGGGCAGTACACGACCGCCGGCCGATCTCGACCTGCGCGTGCTGCTCGAGAACTGCATCGACGACACGCTCGTGCTCGTGCCTGCCGCGCGTGCCGTGACGGTCGAGCGGCGGCTGCCCGACGAGCCGGTGACCATTCACGCCGTCGAGCAAGACCTGGTGCGAGTCTTCTCGAACCTGCTCACCAACGCCTTGAAGTTCAGCCCCGCTGAGGGAACAGTGGTGGTCACGCTGACCGCGCCCGCTGACTCAGCCTGGGTGGAGGTGCGCATCGACGACGAGGGGCCCGGCATTCCGCTCGCCGAGCACGAGGCTGTCTGGGAGCGCTTCTACCGCGTGCAGTCACCCCGGCATCGCGACGTGCCCGGCACGGGGCTCGGCCTGCCGATTGTGCGCGCGCTCGTCGAGCATCGCATCGGCGGGCAGGTAAGCCTGAGCTCAGACGGGGTGTCGGGCACGAGCGTCGTTGTGCGCATTCCCCGGTCGCCGCTCTCGATCGCTCCGACGGCTCAGTCGGCCGCGCAGTAGTCGCCGGGCCACGCCGCGAGCTGCCACCCGAGCCACGGGCTGAACACGAACGGTGCCGCCTCGACCGAGGCGCGCAACTCACTCGGATCGACCCAGGCCCACTCGGCGACCTCGTCTTCGGCCGGTGCGACGTCGGTCGCGGCGCGTGCAGTGTAGACCGGACAGATCTCGTTCTCGACGACACCCGAGGCATCGACCGCGCGGTAGCGGAAGTCGGGCAACGCCACCTGCACGTCGGCAAGGGTGAGACCGAGCTCGCGCTGCGCTCGACGCACGATCGCCTCGACCGGGTCTTCGCCGGGTGCCGGATGCCCGCAGAACGAGTTCGTCCACACCCCCGGCCACGTGGCCTTGCCGAGCGCGCGACGGGTGGCGAGCACGCGCCCCTGCCCGTCGAACACGTGGCACGAGAACGCCAGATGCAGCGGCGTATCGACGGTGTGCACGGTCGACTTGGGGGCTGTGCCGATGACCTCGCCGTCGTCGGACAGCAGCACGACAGTTTCAGGAATCTCGCTCATAGGCCGCGGTAGTCTGCTCGGGTGAAGAGGAACGACCAGTCGAGCATCGCAGAGGCGCGAGTCGCCTTGGTCGACGCTGTGCTGCAGCGCTTCTTCAGCCTATCCAAGAAGCGCGCGGCTCCTCTGGGAGCCCACTACGAGCACCTCTGGGGGCTGCTCGAGCGCAACACGCAGGGCGGCAAGCGATTCAGACCGCGCATGGTCATGGCCGCCTACGAAGGACTCGGCGGTGACGATCGGGATGCTGCTGCCTACGTGGGCGCCGCTTTCGAGCTGCTGCACACCGCCCTCATCGTGCACGACGATGTCATCGACCGTGATTTCGTGCGGCGGGGCATCCCTAACATTTCTGGCGCCTATCGCGACCACGCCGTCGATCGGGGCGTCAGCGTCGAGATCGCCGAGCACCGCGGAGTGTCGGCTGCGGTCATTGCGGGCGACCTCGCGCTCTTCAACGCCTACCGGCTCATCGACAAGAGCGGCGTCGCGTCGCCGGTTCGCGAGCGGTTGCTCGACGTGCTCGACGAGGCCATGTTCACGAGCGCGGCGGGCGAGCTCATCGACGTCGATTTCTCGATCGATCCCGAGATGCCGCTCGTCGACGACATTCTCACCATGGAGCGCCTCAAGACGGCCGTCTACTCGTTCGAGTCGCCCCTGCAGGCCGGCGCGATTCTCGCAGGAGCTCCCGAGAGCACCGTGGCGACCCTCGGTGCGTTCGGCCGCGATATCGGCATCGCCTACCAGATCGTCGACGACGTGCTCGGGGTGTTCGGCGAAGAAGAGGCGACGGGCAAGACCACGATCGGCGACCTGCGCGAGGGCAAGCGCACCGTCATGATCGCGTTTGCCTGCTCGACGCCCGCGTGGGCGCGCCTGTGCGAACTCATCGGCAAGGCCGATCTCTCGCTCGATGAAGCGAGTGAGGCGCGGCTGCTGCTCATCGAGTGCGGTGCCCGCGCCTTCGCCGAAGACCTGGCCCGCGGCTACGCCAACCGGGCTCTCGCGCGTCTCGCCGAGCCCCACATCCCCTCTGCCTTGCGCGACGAGCTGCACCCCGTCGCCGAGACCGTGCTGAAACGGGTGCGATGAACCGCTTGAGTCTCTACGACCGCGTGGCCGATGAGACGGCCTCGACCGTGATCCGGCGCTACTCGACATCGTTCGGCCTCGCCTCGCGCCTGCTCGACGCCCGCGTGCGCCAGCATGTCGAGAACATCTACGCGCTCGTGCGCGTCGCCGACGAGATCGTCGACGGCGGCGTCGCCGACGCGGGCCTCGACAGCGCGCACGCCGCGCGCTACCTCAACGAGTTCGAGGCCGAGACCGAGGCCGCGATGCAGTCGGGCTACTCCACCAACCTCGTCGTGCACGCCTTCGCCCGCACAGCGCGCGAGGTGGGCTTCGGCACCGAGCTGACCGAGCCGTTCTTCCACTCGATGCGTATGGATCTCACCGATACCGAGCACGACCAAGAGAGCTTCGACCGCTACGTCTACGGCTCGGCCGAGGTCGTCGGGCTCATGTGCCTGCGGGCTTTCGTTCAGGGGATGCCCATCGGCGCAGAGCAGGATGAGCGCCTCGTCACGGGAGCACGTGCGCTGGGGGCGGCCTTCCAGAAGGTCAACTTCTTGCGCGATCTCGCGGCCGACTTCGAGATGCTCGGGCGCAGCTACTTTCCCGGAATCCGCGTCGACTCTTTCACCGAAGAGGAGAAGCACCGCTTGCTCGACGACATCGACGCCGACCTGCGCACCTCTGCCGCGGTGATTCCCGAACTGCCCAAGGGCAGCCGTCGCGCTGTCGCACTCGCGCAGGGGCTCTTCGCCGAGCTCTCGGTTCGCCTGCGCAAGACCCCGGCCTCGCAGCTCGCGCGCGCGCGTGTGCGCGTGCCCGACCCCGTGAAGGCCCGCATCGCCCTCGGGGCTATCGCGGGCCGCACCCCCCGGCCGCGTCCCGCCGCGGCACCCCTCTCGATCGGAGCAGCATCATGAGTCGCGTCGTCGTCATCGGTGGAGGCATCGCCGGCCTCGCCAGTGCAGCGTTGCTCGCCCGCGACGGCCACGAGGTGACGCTCGTCGAGAAGCAGCCCGACGTCGGCGGCCGCGCCGGATCGTGGGAGAAAGACGGCTTCCGCTTCGACATGGGCCCCTCGTGGTACCTCATGCCCGAAGTTTTCGACCACTTCTTCAAGCTCTGCGGCACGAGCGCGGCCGAACAACTCGAGCTCGTGCAGCTCGACCCCGGCTACCGCGTCATCACTCAGGGCTATGACGAGCCGATCGACATCGCGGCCACGCGCGACGAGAATATCGCGCTGTTCGAGTCGATCGAGCCGGGCGCCGGCGCCACGCTCGAGAAGTACCTCGACTCGGCCCTCGACACCTACGAGATGGCCAAGAAGCGCTTTCTCTACACGAGCTTCGCCTCGTTCGGCCCGCTGCTGCGCGGCGACGTGCTCAAGCGCACGGGCAAGCTCGTCAGGATGCTGCTGCAGAACCTTGATGACTACGTTGCCCGCCGGTTCAGTGACCTGCGTCTGCGTCAGGTGCTCGGCTACCCCGCGGTGTTCCTCGGCTCGTCGCCATTCTTGACCCCGAGCATGTACCACCTCATGTCGCACCTCGACCTGACCGATGGGGTGCTCTACCCGATGGGCGGCTTCACGACCCTCATCGAGCGCATTGCCGCGGTGACCGAGCAGCAGGGTGTGAGCATCCGCACCTCGTCGCCCGTCGCGCGCATCCTCGTCGACCCGGTGACAAAGCGGGCCACGGGCGTCGAGCTTGAAGCTGATGGACACAGTGGGGGCGAGGTGATCGAGGCAGACATCGTCGTCTCGGCGGCCGACCTGCACCACAGCGAGACCCAGTTGTTGCCCGAGGCGTTGCAGACCTACCCGCAGTCGTACTGGGACAAGAAGACGGCGGGGCCGAGCGCCCTGCTGCTCTACTTGGGCGTCGAGGGCGACCTGCCGCAGCTCGAGCACCACACGCTGCTCTTCACGGCCAACTGGCGCGAGAACTTCGAGGCGATCTTCGGGCCGCAGCCGAGCCTGCCCGACCCGGCCTCGCTCTACATCTGCAAGCCGAGCGGGGTAGACCCCTCGGTCTCTCCCGAGGGTCACGAGAACGTCTTCGTGCTCGTGCCGGCGCCCGCCGACCTCTCGTTCGGCCACGGCGATGTCGATGGCGACGGCGACACTCCTCTCGAGGTCTACGCCGACCGCATCATCGCGCAGATCGCCGACTGGGCGAAGATTCCCGACCTCGCCGACCGCATTGTCGTGCGCCGCAGCTACGGCCCGGGCAACTTCAATGCCGACCTGAACGCGTGGCGTGGCACGGCACTCGGCCCGGCGCACATCCTCTCGCAGAGTGCCTTCTTTAGGGCCGGCAACGTCTCGAAGAAGGTCAAGGGGCTCTACTACGCGGGTGGCTCGACGATTCCGGGCATCGGCCTGCCGATGTGCCTCATCAGCGCCGAGGTGCTCGTCAAGCGCTTGCGCGGCGACACCTCCACCGGCCCGCTGCCCGAGCCGCTCGAGCGCACGGTGCCGGCCGCGGCAGACCCCGTCGCCGACTCCGCTCCGACGGCCGCCTCAGCCTGAGCCCCACGTTGTCGCCGATCAACTTCGCCTATCTCGTCGCGATCGCGATCGCGCTCACGGGCATGGTGCTGCTCGACCGCCGCTTCACGCTGTTCTTCTGGCGCGACGCTCGCCGTGCCGCGATCGTTCTCGTCACGGGCGTCGTGTTCTTTCTCGTGTGGGATCTCGGCGGCATTCTGCTCGGCATCTTCTTTCGCGGTCAGACCGACTTCATGACGGGGCTTCTCATCGGGCCCGAGCTGCCGATCGAAGAGGTCTTCTTCTTGACGCTGCTCTGCTACAACACGATGAACGCCTACACCGCGGCGGGCGACTGGCTCGACGGCCGGTGGTCGCGGCGGGCATCCACAGCCCCGATCGAGGGAGGGGCCGAGGGATGACCTACGCGCTTCTCAACATTGTCTTTCTTCTGGTCGTGGCCGTCGTCGCGATCGCGGCCATCGTCGTGCGCCGTGCGCCGCGCTGGCGCGCGGTAGGACTCGCGGCCGTGCTGCTGCTCACCCTCACCGCCGTCTTCGACAACGTCATCATCGGCACAGGCCTCGTCGCTTATGACGACAGCCTCACCAGCGGGGTGCGCATCGGACTCGCGCCGATTGAAGACTTCGCCTACACGGTCGCCGCGCTCGTGCTGTTGCCCTCGGTGTGGGAGCTGCTGCGGCGCACGCCCGCGCGCCAGGGTAGTGAGTCGTGAGCACCCTCGGTCAGCTGTTCGTCAGCTCGCGACCGCTGAGCTGGATTAATACGGCGTTCCCGTTCGCCGCTGCCTACCTGCTCACGACCGGGCGCATCGATGTGGCATTCATCGTCGGCACGATCTATTTTCTGATTCCGTACAACCTCGCGATGTACGGCATCAACGATGTCTTCGACTACGAGAGTGACCTGCGCAACCCGCGCAAGGGCGGCGTCGAGGGGGCACTGCTCGACCCGAGCATCCACCGCACGACGATCTGGGCCGCCGCAATCACGAACGTGCCGTTCCTCGTCGTGCTCGTGGCGCTCGGCTCGCCGCTCTCGTGGTTCGTGCTCGCGGTGAGTGTCTTCGCGGTGATCGCCTACTCGGCCAAGGGCCTTCGGTTCAAAGAGAAGCCCTTTCTCGACTCGGTGACCTCGTCGACGCACTTCGTGAGCCCCGCCGTCTACGGCCTCGTGCTCGCGGGGGCGACGTTCACGCCCGCGCTCGGGCTGATTCTTGCCTCGTTCTTCTTGTGGGGCATCGCCTCGCACGCCTTCGGCGCTGTGCAAGATGTCATCGCCGATCGTGAAGGCGGGCTCGACTCGATCGCGACGGTCATCGGGGCGCGGGCGACCGTGCAGCTCTCGATCGTCGCCTATCTGCTCGCCGGTCTGCTGCTGCTCGGCACCGACTGGCCGGGGCCGCTCGCGGCAGTCGCCGCCCTGCCTTATGTGATCATCACGGCGCAGTTCTGGAGGATCACCGACGAGACCGCTGAATCGGCCAACCGGGGCTGGAAGCGCTTCTTGCTGCTCAACTTCGTGGCCGGCGCGATCGTCACGATGCTCATGATCTACTGGGCGATCAACCGCTGACGAGCGTCGGGCCCTCGATCGACCGGGCAGAACCTGGCGGTGCGTCTGCCGTGTCGCGCACCGCTCGCCTGCGGCGGCACAAACCCCAGCGTCGGCGAGCAGCCTCGACATCCTCGCCGTCGGGCACGGTGATGGGGGCGGTGCCGCAGGGAACGCTCGCCTCGACCCACAGCATGGCGACGCCCCGTGAATGCGGAAGAGGAACGAGTTCTCCTTGCCCGGCATCGAGCAGACGACGTCGTTGGCGCAGAAAGATCTCAGCGATTTCTGGCGTCACGACATACTCGTTGCCGTAGTGCGTCACGACGAACCCAATTGGCCCTGTTGCCCCTATAGCCCCCATAAGGCCCTCATGCTAGGGGGAGAATTGTCCCCTGTTCGAGGGGTACCGTCGAATGCATGGGGGGCTTGACTTTGACGACCTGGCCGGGCGAGGCTTATCCATTGGGCGCAACCTTCGACGGCAGCGGCACCAACTTCGCACTGTTCAGCGAGGTGGCCGAACGCGTCGAACTGTGTCTTTTCGACGACGATCGCGTCGAGACGAGGGTCGCCCTCATCGAGGTCGACGCCTTCGTCTGGCACGCCTACCTGCCGGGCGTGCAGCCTGGCCAGCGGTATGGCTTTCGCGTGCACGGGCCCTACGATCCGTCGACGGGCGACCGATGCGCCGGCGAGAAGCTGCTGCTCGATCCCTACGCCAAGGCTATGCATGGCGAGGTCGACTGGGATGAATCGCTCTTTCCGTACCGGTTCGACGACCCGGGTGTGCGCAATACCGAAGACTCTGCAGCGCACGCAATGCTCTCGGTCGTCATCAACCCCTATTTCGACTGGGCGGGCGATCGGCCGCCGAGCATTCCCTACAGTGAGAGCGTCATCTACGAGGCGCACGTGGCCGGACTCACCCGAACGCACCCGGCGATACCCGCCGAACTGCGCGGCACGTATGCGGCCGTCGCGCACCCGGCGATCATCGAGCACTTTCAGAAGCTCGGAGTCAACACCCTCGAGCTCATGCCCGTGCACCAGTTCGTGCACGACAAGCACCTCGTCGACCGGGGCCTGACGAACTATTGGGGCTACAACACCATCGGCTTTCTCGCGCCCCACAACGCCTACTCGGCGAGCGGTGACCGCGGCGAGCAGGTGCAGGAGTTCAAGAGCATGGTTCGCACCCTGCATGCCGCCGGCATCGAGGTGATTCTCGACGTCGTCTACAACCACACGGCCGAGGGCAACCATCTGGGGCCGATGCTGTCGTTCAAGGGCATCGATAACGCCGCCTACTACCGGCTCGTCGACGACGACCTGCAGTACTACATGGACTACACGGGCACGGGCAACAGCCTCAACGTGCGCCACCCGCACTCGCTGCAGCTCATCATGGATTCTCTGCGCTACTGGGTCACCGAGATGCACGTCGACGGGTTCCGCTTCGACCTCGCGTCGGCGCTCGCCCGCGAGTTCTACGACGTCGACCGCTTGGCGGCCTTCTTTGACCTCGTGCACCAAGACCCCGTGGTGAGCCAGGTGAAGCTCATCGCCGAGCCGTGGGATGTCGGTCCGGGCGGGTACCAGGTGGGTAACTTCCCGGCACTGTGGACAGAGTGGAACGGCCGCTATCGCGACACGATGCGCGACTTCTGGCGGGGTGAGGAGGGCACGCTCGGCGAGTTCGCCGCGAGGTTCACCGGCTCAGCCGATCTCTACGAGAACTCGGGTCGTCGCCCCGTTGCCTCGATCAACTTCATCACGGCGCACGACGGCTTCACCCTGGCCGACCTCGTGTCGTACAACGAGAAGCACAACGAGGCCAACGGCGAAGGCAACGCCGACGGCGAATCGCACAACCGGTCGTACAACATGGGGGTGGAAGGCCCGACCGATGACCCCGACGTGATCGCCGCGCGCTCGCGCCAGGTACGCAACCTGCTGGCGACGCTCCTGCTCTCGCAGGGCGTGCCGATGTTCTCCCACGGCGACGAGCTCGGTCGCACACAGAAGGGCAACAACAACGTCTATGCGCACGATTCAGAGATCTCGTGGATCGACTGGTCGACGGCCGATGCGGCGCTCATCGAGTTCGTCGCGTCGATCGTGCGGCTGCGGCGCGAGCATCCGGTATTCCGGCGCACGCGATTCTTCACTGGGCGCCTCGTGCACCGGGGCGACGGCGGTTCGGTGCCCGACCTCGATTGGTTGCGCACCGACGGCAGCTCGATGGACGAAGCCGACTGGGATGCCGGCTTCGGGCGCGCCGTCGGCGTCTTTCTGAACGGCCACGGAATTCGAGAGCGGGATGCTCGCGGCGAGCCCATCGTCGACCGCTCGTTCGTCGTCTACGTGTCGGCGCACGACGGGCCGGTCGAGGTGGCGCTGCCGGGTGCGTCCTACGGCGAGCGCTGGGAGCGGCTCGTCGATACTGCGGGCATAGACGGACCCGTGGTCGTCGACGCGGGGTCGAGCATGACGCTCGAGCCTCGCAGCCTCGTGGTGCTTCGTCAATGGATGGAGGCCGAGCCCACACTCGACGGTGCGGTGGCCGCCTCGTTGTCGGCACCGTCGGGCACGACCGACGCCGAGCTCGGCAGCACAGCAGATTCGGGTAGCGAATCGTGAGCGAGCCACGTGTGCCGCTCTCGACCTACCGCCTGCAGGTCTCGAGCGCGTTCACGCTCGACGACGTCGCCGCACAGGCCGACTATGTGCACGCGCTCGGAGCCGACTGGATCTACCTGTCGCCACTGCTGCAGGCGACCCGAGGGTCGACGCACGGCTACGACGTCGTCGATCACGATGTCATCGATGACGAGCGCGGCGGATCGGATGGCTTCGAGCGGGCGGTGGCAGCGGTGCGCACTTACGGCGTCGGCGTGCTCGTCGACATCGTGCCCAACCACGTCGGCGTGGCCGACCCGCGACAGAACAGGTGGTGGTGGCAGCTGCTGCGCACGGGTCAGCACGGGCGCATGGCCGAGGCCTTCGACGTCGACTGGGCGTTCGCCGGCGGACGCGTCCGCCTCCCGGTGCTCGGTGACAACCTGTCGCGGGTCATCGCCGCGGGCGAGGTCGAGCTGCTCGACGATGCCGTGCGGGTGCACGGCACCGACTATCCGCTCGCTGAGGGCAGCGCCGACGACGTGGTCGACCGCGCGGCTGCCGGCCCTGCGGACTTGCGCCGCGTGCTCGAGCGCCAGCACTACGAGCTCGTGCACTGGCGCCGGGCCGACGCAGAGCTCAACTACAGGCGCTTCTTCGCGGTGTCGACCCTAGCGGCCATCCGTGTCGAGGTGCCCTGGGTCTTGCACGAGAGCCATCGAGAGATCGTTCGGTGGGTCGACGAGGAACTCGTCGACGGCATCCGTGTCGACCACCCCGATGGTCTCGCCGACCCCGGGGCGTACCTCGACGCGCTCGCCCAGCTCACGAACCACGCGCCCGTGTGGGTCGAGAAGATTCTCGAGGGTGATGAGCCACTGCCCGGGCACTGGCAGACAGCGGGCACGACCGGCTACGACGCGCTTGCCACCATCGACCGGGTGCTCGTCGACCCTGACGCACGCGAGCCGCTGAGCCAGCTCGACGCACGATTGCGGGGCACCCCGTCAGTCACGAGCTGGTCGTCGCTCATCCGATCGACCAAGCGCCGCATCGCCGACACCATTCTGCGCAGTGAGGTGCTGCGTCTCGAGCGCGAGCTGCCCAACCCCGTCGAGGGTGCCGCCGACGCGATCGCCGAGCTGCTGGCCTGCTTTCCCGTCTATCGCTCGTACCTTCCGGTGGGGGCCGAGCACCTCGACGAGGCGCTCGCCGATGCGCGCCGATCGCGCCCCGAGCTCGCGGATGCGTTCGACGCGCTCGCCGACGTGCTCGGCGATGCGACCCAGCCCGTCGCTCTTCGCTTCCAGCAGACGAGCGGCATGGTCATGGCGAAGGGCGTCGAAGACACCGCGTTCTACCGGTACTCGCCACTTGCTTCGCTGACGGAGGTCGGCGCCGATCCCGCCGAGTTCGCGATCGACGTCGACGAGTTTCACCGACGGCAGACCGTGCGACAAGGTTCTTTTCCTGCCTCGCTCACCACACTGTCGACGCACGACACCAAGCGCGGCGAAGACACTCGAGCGCGCATTCACGTGCTCGCCGAGCACCACGAGCGCTGGGAGGCCGTGCTCGACGAGTTGCGCCGCCGAGCGCCGATCGGCGACGGACCCTTCGAGAACATTCTGTGGGAATCCTTCGTGGGCGCGTGGCCGCTGTCGCGAGAGAGGGCGCACGCGTACGCCGAGAAGGCCTCGCGCGAGGCCGGCACCTCGACCACGTGGACGGCACCTGACGAGGCTTTCGAATCGAGGATGCACGCAGCGGTCGATGCCGCCTTCGACGACCCTGCCGTGCGCGCGGTGATCGAGATGCTCGTCGACGATGTCGCCCACGCGGGCTGGTCGAACGGCTTGAGCGCCAAGCTGCTGCAACTGACGGCGCCCGGTATTCCCGATGTGTATCAGGGAAGTGAGCTCTGGGAGACGAGTCTCGTCGACCCCGACAACCGGCGCCCCGTCGATTTTGCGCAGCGACGGGAGCTGCTCGCCGATCTCGATACGGGTGAGCTGCCGCCGGTCGACAGCGGTGGCGCCGCCAAGCTGCTCGTGACGAGCCGCGCCCTGCGCGCCCGCCGCGATCGGCCCGAGCTCTTCACGCGGTACGCCCCGCTCTCGATCGTGGGGGAGGCGGTCGATCACGCGATCGCCTTCGATCGTGGCGGCTCGGTCACCATCGCCACCCGGTTGCCGGTCGGGCTCGAACGGCGCGGCGGCTGGGGCGACACGATCGTCGTGCTGCCGCACCGAGCGATGGTCGACGCCTTCACGGGCGCGCGCTACCCCGGCGGTGAACTGCTGCTCAACGAGGTGCTGCACGGGTATCCCGTCGCCCTGTTGCTGGAAGAGGAGTCGTGATGCACGCCACGCACCACACCGACGCTCGGGTATGGGCGCCGAGAGCGACGAGTGTCGAGCTGCATCGCGAGCGCGACGGCGAGATCGAGCGCGTACCGATGCTTCCTGACGGCGACGGTTGGTTCGTTGCCCTTGCGGCGCTCGCCGTCGACGACCGCTACGGCTTCGTGCTCGACGACGCCCAGCATCCGGTGCCTGATCCCCGTTCACGGCGCCAGCCTGACGGCGTGCACGACCTCAGCGCGCTCGACGACCCGAGTGCCTTCGCGTGGAGCGACGAGCACTGGACGGGCCGTCAGCTCGCCGGCAGCGTCATCTACGAAGTGCACATCGGCACCTTCACGCCCGAGGGCACCTTCGACGCCGCCATCGACCGCCTTGACCACCTTGTCGACCTCGGCATCGACCTCGTCGAGGTGCTGCCCGTCAACGGATTCAACGGTACGCACAACTGGGGCTACGACGGCGTGCTCTGGTACACCGTGCACGAGGGCTACGGCGGGCCCCAGGGCTACCGCCGTTTCGTCAACGCCTGCCACGCGCGCGGCCTCGGCGTCGTGCAAGACGTCGTCTACAACCACCTCGGCCCGAGCGGCAACTACCTTCCGCGTTTCGGCCCCTACCTGCACGAGGCGAGCGCGAATACGTGGGGCGACTCCGTCAACGTCGCCGAGCCCGAGGTACGGCGCTTCGTGCTCGACAACCTCGCGATGTGGTTCGACGACTTCCACGTCGACGGCCTGCGGCTCGATGCCGTGCACGCCCTCGTCGACGACCCTGACGAGCACATTCTGCGCGACATGGCCATCGAGACGGATGCCCACTCTGCGCACCTCGGGCGGCCCCTGTCGCTCATCGCCGAGAGCGACCTCAACGACCCGCGGCTGATTCTGCCGCGCGAGGCCGGCGGCTACGGTCTCACGGCGCAGTGGAGCGACGACCACCATCACGCGATCCACGCCGCCGTCTCGGGCGAGTCGGCGGGCTATTACGCCGACTTCGCGACGCGCGATGCTCTGCCCACGACCTCGACGCGGGGGTTCTTCCACGCCGGCACGTACTCGAGCTTCCGCGAGCGCGAGCACGGACATCCGATTCCCGATGAGGTGCCGACCTGGCGGCTCGTGACGTGCGCGCAGAACCACGACCAGATCGGCAATCGCGCCACGGGTGACCGGCTGTCGGCGGTGGTCGACGACGACCTGCTGGCCGTCACGGCCGTGCTGAACCTCACGAGCCCGTTCACGCCGATGCTCTTCATGGGCGAGGAGTGGGGCACGTCGACGCCGTGGCAGTTCTTCACCTCGCACCCCGAGCCCGAGCTCGGGCGCGCGACCGCCCAAGGGCGTCTCGCCGAGTTCGTGAAGATGGGCTGGGACGAGTCGGTCGTACCGAACCCTCAAGACCCGGCCACCTTCGAGCGCTCGCGTCTCGACTGGAGCGAGCTCGACGACGCGGGTCATGCGCGCCTATTGGCGCTGCATCGCGAGCTCATAACCCTGCGGCGAGCGACCCCCGAGCTGACCGACCCTAGCTTCGCCCATAGCTCGGCCGCCAGTGCCGGAGCCGACGAGGCCGCGCCGCCCGAGTCGTTCCGCCTGCTGCGCGGCTCCGGTATTCACGATGCGCGCGGTGGACTCGTCGCGGTGTGCGCGGCCTTCGCGCACGATGCGGTGATGGAGTTCGCGCCGCCGACGGGCCTTCGGTCGTTCACGCGTGCGCACCTGCTGCTGTCGACAGCCGATGCTCGAGTGCACGTCGACGAAACGACCGGGGTCGCCCAGCTTGGGCTGCCGGCCCGCTCAGCTGCCGTCGTGCGCCTGCGCTAACCGGCCGTCACCCCGCCGGCGAGACCAATCGCGACGAGCAGCAGAACGGGTGCGAGCCCGAGAAGAATGCTGGTGCCGAGCGCGAGAGACGCAATGGCTCGACCGCCGAGCTGGGAAGCCGCGCGCAATGCCACCACCGACGCGACGGCGGTACCGATGCCGACCGCTGCAGCGATGACGAGCGCCCCGATAGTGAGGGTGATCTGGGCGACACCTGCCACCTCGATAGTGCTCGTCGCCACCAGGGTCTGCAGAAGAAAGCTGAGCAGAATGCCCCCGATGCCGAAGCGCGCCACGTGCGCGGCGCGGTTCGGCCCGGGCCGCAGACTGCGCGCGAGTTCGGGCGTGAACGCCGAGAACGGGTCGGGCTCGCGGTGCGGCCGACCGCGCCACTCGGCGCCGTCAAACCACTGCTCGTAGCCTGGCCTTTCGAGCAGCGGCTGCCACCCGACACCCGAGCGATCGGGGTCGAGATCGTCGTCGAACGGTTCGCTGCTCACAACTCGTAACGGTAGCCGAGCTCGTCCGGGAACTCGCCGCAGTGGCCGTGACCACGACGGTGTCCACGGTGATGCCCGTGCCCGTGCCCGCGCCACCCGCCGGGGCCGCGCCCGGGCATGCCCTGGCTCTCGACCCAGCCCAGGTTGCGGGCCATCGTTTCGATGGTCGCCATGGTCGTGGCGTAGTCCTCGTCGCTGATGCCCTCGCGGGCGGTGGCGTCGAGGCCGCGGTAGTCTATGGATGCTCCCCGCGACGACCTCGACCCGATCACCGCGATCGAGCGCGCCGTCAGCGAGTTGCGACGCTCGGGTTCTCGGTCGCCGTGGAGCCGCCCGGCTGCCAGCCAGAAGCGACACGACGCGCATCCGCACCACGACGGGCAGCACGCACCGTTCGGGTGGAAGGGCGGTCGGCACGAGCATCCGTTCGCGAACATGGCCCGCTACCGCCTGCTCTCGACGCTCGATCGCCTTGGCGATGGCGCGAGCGTCAACGAGCTCGCCGCCGCGATCGGCGTCGACCAGCCGCGCGCGAGCCGCGTCGTAGCTGATTGCGTCGAGCGCGGCCTCGTCACGAAGCAGACCGACCCGGCGGATGCCCGCCGTAGCGTCATCGCCCTCACCGACGCCGGCCGGGCCGTGCTCGAGGAGCGTCGCCGCGAGCGCCGCGCCGCAGTAGAGCGGGCGCTGCAGGGTTTCACTGCTGACGAGCGCGCGCAGTTCGCCGACCTTCTCGCCCGCTTCGTCGCGGGAGNNGGCCGCTCGTACTAGGCCGGGGGGCTAGTCAATGACCTCTTGCTTCGGCTTGACCGGAATCATCAGCAGCAAGCCGGCGAGCAGCACGAGCACGATGCCGATGATGCCGTAGCGGGTGTCAGAGGTGAGCCCGACGATGATGCTAAAGATTCCCGGAGCCAAGAAGCTCACCGCTCGACCTGTCGTCGCGTAGAGACCAAAAATCTCGCCCTCTCGACCTGGGGGCGTGATGCGGGCGAGGAACGAACGGCTCGCAGCCTGCACGGGCCCGACGAAGAGGGTCAAGAAAAGCCCTGCGATCCAGAAGCCCAGTTTCGAATCCCCGATGAATAGCACTGCGGTGCCCGCGACGATCAGCCCGATGAGCGCGCCGATAATGACGTTCTTGGCCCCGAGCCTGTCGTCGAGCCAGCCACCGATGAAGGTGCCGATTCCTGCACCAACGTTGGCGGCGACGGCGAAGTACAGCACCTCTGTCGGGCTGAAGCCGAACACGACTGCCGCGATAATCGCCCCGAAGGTAAAGACGGCTGCGAGCCCGTCACGAAAAATGGCGCTCGCGAGCAAGAACATCAGAACGTTCGGGTTCTTCTTGGCGAGTCGGCGAACGGTGGCCCACAGCTGGGCATAACTGCCCAGAAACGACACCCGATTCTCGCGCTCACGCGCGGGAATCTCGGGCACCCTGATCAACACCGGGATGGCGAAGATCGCAAACCACAGAGCAGAGGCGAGGATGGCGAAACGAACGTCGAGCGCACCGCCGTCAGCGCCAAACGGCAGGTTGAGAATTCCGTTACCGGTCTCGCTGCCGAAGTTCTGGATGAACAGCACGAGCAGCACGACCAGCAGCACGATGCCGCCCACGTAACCCATGCCCCAGCCGAAGCCGGAGACCCGGCCCACGGTGGCCGGGGTCGACACCTGCACGAGCATGGCGTTGTAGTTGACGCTGGCGAACTCGAAGAAGATGTTGCCCGCCGCGAGTAGCGCGGCGCCGAGGTAGATGTAGGCGGGTACAGGTTCGACGAAGAACATTGCCGCCATCGCGAGAACGACGAGGCAGGTATTTATGGCGAGCCACAGTTTGCGCTTGCCTGAACCATCAGAACGTTGACCAAGTACCGGTGCGAGCACGGCGATCAAGAATCCTGCGATCGTGAGAGCCCAGGAGATGACGGTCGTGTTCGCGGCCTGTGCCGCGACGAGTGCAGCATCGTCAACGTTGCCCGCAGCCGCCTCAACGATCGCGGGATCGACGAAGAGCTGGCTTGCCAAATAGGTACTGAAGACGAAGGTCGTGACGACCGCGTTGAAGGCCGCCGAGCCCCAGTCCCACAACGCCCACGCGCGCACCATCGACTTCGGCACGGGCGCGTCGCTCAGGCTACCTTGGCCCACCGTGCCAATTGCCCTCGTATGGGCGATACGCGGAATGTCGGGAACGACGGGAAGAACGGGCTGGGGGGTGGATCCGACCTCGTTGTCGGAAGGCTTCTCACTCATGCGCTCACGCTATCCCTCGGGGGTGAACATCAGGTAGCGCGAATCGACATCGTTGTCGTGCCGCCATCAGAGCGCAAACCTGAGAATTGAGCCAGTGTCGCTCAAGTTTGTACCCTTCGACTTGACAGCCAGCATCCGTCATTCCAAACTTGATACAGCGCGACTCAACCTTTCGCGCTCCCTGATCTCGTAAGGAGCACCACCATGGCTCGTGCCGTCGGTATCGACCTCGGAACCACCAACTCCGTCGTCTCCGTTCTCGAAGGTGGAGAACCCACCGTCATCGCCAACGCAGAAGGCTTCCGCACGACCCCCTCGGTCGTCGCCTTCACAAAAGACGGCGAGGTGCTCGTCGGTGAGACCGCGAAGCGCCAGGCCGTCACCAACGTCGACCGCACCATCGCGAGCGTCAAGCGCCACATGGGCACCGACTGGAAAGTCGAGGTCGACGACAAGAAGTACACCCCGCAAGAAATCAGCGCGCGCATTCTGGCGAAACTGAAGCGGGATGCGGAGCAGTACCTGGGCGAGAGCGTCACCGACGCCGTCATCACGGTTCCGGCGTACTTCAACGACGCCGAGCGCCAGGCCACGAAAGAGGCCGGCGAGATCGCGGGCCTCAACGTGTTGCGCATCATTAACGAGCCCACCGCGGCTGCACTCGCCTACGGTCTCGACAAGGGCAAAGAAGACGAGCTGATTCTGGTCTTCGACCTCGGTGGCGGAACCTTTGACGTGTCACTACTCGAAGTGGGCAAAGACGACGACT
>DIUS01000060.1 GCA_002423075.1 Microbacteriaceae bacterium UBA6152 | reverse complement strand
AGCAGCGACACGGCAACGATGCTGCTCGTGATGACGAGCAGCCCTCGGCCTCCCCGGCGGGCCATGATGGCGGGCTTGAGTGCGAGGGCTGTCGTTGTGGTGGTGGTCATTGTGACCTCCCCCCGCGCCGCACGCGCGGATCGATGACCGCGTAGGTGAGGTCGATAGCCACCGTGATGAGGGCGATCACTACGGCGATCAGCAATACGAGGGCCTGCACGAGCGCGATGTCTTTGAACAGCACGGCGTCTTGCAACATGAGCCCGAGGCCAGGAAGCGCGAACGCCGTTTCGACCAGGATCGTGCCGCCAATGACGTAGGTGAAGACCAAGCCCGCCGCAGTGATGATCGGAATCGACGAGTTGCGCAAAGCGAGACCGAGCACCGTCAGCTCGCTCAACCCGCGCGAACGGGCGAAGGTGACGTAGTCGCTCGCGAGCGACTCGATCATCGCCGCTCTCGTGAGCCTCATGAGAATGGCCGCAAGGCCGACGGCGAGAGCGATCGACGGCAGCACGAGGTGGTAAACCCGCGAGGCGAAGTCAGTGCCGCCTCCGTACACAGGAAAGATCGGGAGGTAGTAGGCGAACACGTAGAGCAACAGCAGCGACACGACGAACGCGGGAGCGCTCAAACCGATGACCGAGAAGCCGGTGACGACTTGATCGACCGCTGACTGGTGACGGCGGGCAGCGATCACGCCGAGGGGAATCGCGGTGACGGCGGCGATGATCATGGCCATCACGGCGAGCATCGCGGTCAGAGGAATGCGACTCGCGATCGCGTCGGCGACAGGAACCTGATAGCGAATCGAGACGCCGAGGTCGCCCTGCAGAGCGTTGCCGAGCCAGTTGAGGTACTGCAACCAGATCGGGTCGTCGAGTCGGTACTGCTCGCGGATGGCCGCGATCGTCTCGGGGCTCGCCGGACGCAACCCCAAGAGGTTGCGCACGAGGTCTCCCGGAATCAGGTGCATCATGCCGAAGATCAGCACCGACAGCACCACGACGATCAGGAACACTCCGAGAAGACGCAGGGTGAGCATCCCCCAGAAGGAGGACGCCCACCCCGCGAGGAGTGCGCGGCGAGGCGCACTCTGCATATCAGTCGGCCTTGGTCAGCAGGGTCGGCCACGGGTTGGTGAACACGAACGGCGAGGGAGTGCTGAGGCTCCAGCCGTTGAGGTACGCCGTCGCCGACTGGCCCCACCACAGCGGCGCGCTCGCGAGGTCGGGCCGCGCGAGGTTGTCGGCCTCCAGGATGAGATCGGCACGTCTCACCGGGTCGCTCTCGATAAAGGCCTCGGCGAGCAAAGCACGGACTGTCTCGTTCTCGTACTGCGAAGGGTTTTCGGGGCCGTACAGATACGAGATGACTTCTCCGGGGTCGCCCGTCGTCGAGAAGTACCACATGTAGCCGACGCCGTGTTCTCCGTCGCCGATCGTGGCGAGCCATTCTTCGATGGTAACTTCGCGCACGTTCACGGTGACACCGATCTCGGCCAGGTTGGCCGACAGCGCGAGTGCCGAACGGCCCAGCTCGGGGCCCGTTGCCGGGTAGGTGAGCTCAGTCGTGAAACCTTCGGGAACGCTCGACGCCGCAAGGGCGGCAGCAGCAGCGTCGAGGTCGAAGGCGAACTGCTCGCCCTCGGCCAGGGCGGCGGCGGCTCCGTCGGGGCCGTAGGCCGTAAATAGCGACTCAGGGGTCGGGATGGCGAGAGCCACTTCACCGTGTCCACCGAGCACACTTGACACGATGGCCTCGCGGTCGACGGCGTGGGCGAACGCTTCGCGCACCTTGACGTCGTCGAACGGCGCCACGCTCAAGTCGAACAGCAAACCTACGTACGAGAGGTCATTGACGAACTGCACCTCGGCACCCGAGATCGACTCCCACTGCGTGGCCTGCGTGAAGGGCACGTTGAAGGCGACATCGATCTGGCCCGACTGCGCTGCGAGCAGCCGCGTGTTCTCGTCGGGGATGAAGTCGATGCGCACCGACTCGAGGTCGGGCACGCCGCCCCACCAGGTGTCGACAGCCGTGAACTCGACGTGCGAGTCAGGGACGAACTCGGTCACCTGGAACGGGCCGGTGCCCATCAGAAGGCCGGCGCCGGTGCCAATCGCCCCCTCGTTCGCCTCCCAGTAAGCACGCGACGTCACGTACAGCGCGCCGACCGTACTCATCAGTGTCGCAAAGGTCGCGTCGGGCTCGACGAGAGTGATCGTCAACTCACGCTCGGCGGTCTCCTCCATCGAGGCGATGCCGCCCAGGTAGAACGAGAAGCCGGGTGAGAGCTCGGGATCTTGCGCCTGCTGGATCGAGAAGATCACATCATCGACCGTCACGGGTGAACCGTCGTGGAAGGTCGCGTTCTCCCGCAGCGTGTAGCGGTAGGTCACCTCGTCGACCTGCTCCCAGCTCTCGGCGAGTGCAGGTTGGATCTGGCCCTCGGCGTCGAGGGCTACGAGACCCTCTTGCGCGATCGAGGCGACGTAATAGTTGAGGATGCCGTTCTCTTGACCCACATACAGGTTCGAAAGCGAGCCGGGCAACGCCACGGTGAGCCTGGTGTCGTCGCCCGACGACGATGGGCCTGCAGGAGTGCAGGCGCTGAGTGCCATCGCTGCCGCCGCCAGTGTGGCGATGGTCACCGCGAAGCGGCGAGATTGTCGAGTCATGCTGTGTTGACCTCCGTCGAATGGTGCGCGAATCGGCCGCGAGTTCCGTGAACGGCGATTCACTCTATTGGCTGTGATGCATGCTGAGCGAGTAGAACTCCTTCCGGTTCACGCAACGATTTCAGAGCCTGGATAGCTCGCAATACGTCGATGTCGTCGTTCCATAGGTGAAAAGACAGACGAATTCGACCGTCCCGGCCGCTCGCGGTGAGCCCTGCTGCGCGCACCGCAGCCAGCAGACTACCCCGTGGGTCGTCGAGCGCGATGATCGACTGCCCACGAGGCTCACGGTCGAGCTCTTCGAGCACGGTGTCGGCGAGGCGGCTGGTTCGCACGTGCAGCGCGGCGATGTCGAGCGATGCGAACAGGTCGAGCGCGGGGGCTGCGCCCACCCAGGCCTGCCAGGCCGGCGAGATGTCGAAGCGCCGAGCGTTCTCGGCGAGATGCATCTCTGGGCCGTAGATCGACTGCCATACGTCATCCCCGGCGTACCACCCGGCGTGCAACGGCCTGATGCGGTCGCGAATCTCGCTCGACACTGTCATAAAGCCGACGCCACGCGGGCTGCACAGCCATTTGTACGCGTGGCAGACGGTGATGTGCCAGTCGGCGGCATCCACGGGATACACACCCGCGGCCTGCGTGACGTCGCACACCGTGATGGCCCCGGCGGCCGCGGCCGCCTCGCGAATCTGGTCGACGGGCGCAAGCTGACCGGTCGACGACTGCACGAGAGAGAAGACCACCATCGCCGTCTGCGGACCGATCTCATCGGCGAGGGTGTGCAGAGCGACCGATCGGGCGCGCTCAGGGTGCCGCACCTTGAACGGGTAAACCACTGAGGTGAAGTCGCCGTCGACGACGAGAACTTCGCCGCCGTGCGGCACAGCATCTGCAGCGAGTGCGGCCATGACCGAAGTCTGCGCCCCGATCGAGACGTCATCGACGGATGCTCGCACGAGTCGCGCGTAGGCGGCGCGTGCGCGCTCCACCACGCCCCCGTAGTGGCCAGGGTCTCGTCGCCCCGAGCCCCACAGCATGAGGTCTTCGCCGAGAGCGTCGACGGCGCTGAGAGGCGGGATACCCATCGTCGCGGCGTCGAGATAGCCCGAACCAGTCGGAAACTGGCGCCGAGCGTCATCGAGGGAGAGGTTCACCATCCCAGGGTCGTGGTCGACGTATCATCCAACAAGGCCAGATTGCTTCAGTGATTCATAACTCTGCGTTATGTTTGAGCGTGACCGTGTCAGAGATCGACCTCACCACCTTGCGCATCGTGCGGGCTGTCGCCGACGAGAAGACCCTCAGCGGCGCCGCTGCCCTGCTCGGCTACAGTCAGCCCGCAGTGAGCCAGCACCTCTCTCGAGCATCCGCTCGACTGGGCCAGCCTCTCGTGATCCGCGCCGGACGCACCGTGCGTCTCACTGAAGCCGGGGCGGTGCTCGCCCGGCACGCCGTGACCGTGCAGTCAGCTCTCGACGCGGCGAACGGCGAGATCAGCGAACTGGGCGGTCTGAGATCGGGAGCAGTGCGGGTAGCGGCCTTCCCGACCGCGTCGGCAACGGTGGTTCCTCGACTGCTGGGGGCCATGGCAGCCCGGTATCCGGGTGTGCGACTGAGCTATGTCGAAGTAGAACCGCCCGAGGCCCTCGACCTGCTGCGCAACGGTCGCGCAGATCTCGCCATCACCTTTCGATACCCCGACGACTGGAGCGATCCGCACGCGCGGTACCCCGATGAGCTCACCATGGCGCCGTTGTTCGATGATGAGGTGCTCATCGCCGAGCCCGCCGCCGAAGACCGCGACGGAAGTCGCACGACCCTGCAGCAGTACTCGAGTTCTGAGTGGATAGCGGGGTGCCCGCAGTGCCGCGGCAATCTGTTACAGGCGTGTCAGACGGCCGGTTTCCAGCCGCGCATCGCCCACGAGACCGACAACGCTGCGGCGGTGCTGGGGCTCGTGGCCAACGGGCTCGGGGTGGCGCAGCTTCCCCGGCTCGCGCTCTCGAGCGTGACCGTGCCCGAGGAGGTTCGGCTGGTGCGTGTTGCGGGAATGCCCAGCCGCACCGTGCACGCGGTCGCGCTCAGCGCCGCCCGCGGGGTTCCGGCTGTCGACGCAGCGCTGCTGGCGGCTGTCGAACTGGATGTCGGCGACTGGACCTCCCCTGCCTGAGGGACTGCTCGCACCGGAGCAGCCGCACGTCCGCGCGAGGGCTACTCGGCCGGAGCATCCACCGCCCCGCCGAAGCGGCGGTCGCGACGCGCGAAGTCTTCGATGGCCGCCCACAGGTGTCGGCGCCGGAAGTCGGGCCAGAGCGTGTTCAAGAAGACCATCTCGGCATAGGCGCTCTGCCAGAGCATGAAGTTGCTCGTGCGCTGCTCGCCGCTCGACCGCACGAA
>DIUS01000119.1 GCA_002423075.1 Microbacteriaceae bacterium UBA6152 | reverse complement strand
ATCTATTTGTCAGACACGCCCTAGGCGGCCGAATCGTCAGAGAGTTCGTCGACCTGTGCGTCAGTGAGCGAGCCGTTCATGCCGTTCTCCATGCACTGGGTGAAGGCGATCGTGTCGGCGTGGCTCGAGGTTACCGCCCTGATCATCACGGGAATGAGTGCGGTCTCCGCCCGGTCGGGCTCGACATCGTTGGCATAGGGGGAAAGCAACGGGCGTCGGGTCAGTATTGATCTTTCGCCACAGGGTGGGCCATCGGCGCACCACCGACGATGGTGAAGCGAACGTCACGATCGTTGTTCGCAGTCGTCTCAGGAGGTTGTGTCGTAAGGCGCCGATCGTTGACGCATCTAGGCCCCTGGCTCGGGAGGATTCTGCAGAACCGAGATGATGTTGCCCGCCGGATCGGTGAACCAGGCGATGTCGGGGCCCTGACTGGAGGCGATGCCGCGCGCGATGCCGCGTGCATCCTGGTCCATCCCCTCGTAGCGCGCGAACTCGACACCGCGACCCGCGAGCTCGTCGACGGCCGTCTCGATGTCGTCGACCTCGAGGTTGAGCATCGTGTAGACGGCGGGCTCGTGATCGGGCTTGGGGTACACGAGCACCCAACCCCCACCGGGCAGCTCGATCGAGAGCTGACCCATCATGGCGGCGGTGACCTCGAGGCCGACGACGTCTCGGTAGAAGGTGCGTGCGGCGTTGATGTCGGGCACTGCGAAACCGCTAAAGGCGTAGGTGTAGGCGACCATGCCGGGCAGGCTACTCTGGTGCGCGCTCGCCGTCGAGGTCGGGGGACTCGTCGTCGGTGTCGGCGAGAGCTTCGGTCAACTCGGCGGCCGTGAGCTGCCGCGGCTGGTCTTCGATCGACCGCGGCGTTGGGATGACCTTCGACTCGTCGAGGCCGTCGAGTCGGCGCGCGGTGACGAGCACGCGCGTCTCGAGTGAGCTCGCGAACTGGTTGTAGGCCTTGACGCTGCGCTCGATCGCACCGCCCAGCGCGTCGGCGTGCTCGGCGAGCTTCGCGACGCGCGCGTAGAGCTCCTTCGAGAGGTCGAACAACATCTTGGCCTCGTCGGTGAGCACCTCTTGCTGCCACGTGAAGGCGATGGTCTTGAGCACGGCCCAGAAGCTCACGGGGCTCGCGAGCGCGATGCGCTTGCTGAAGGCGTACTCAAGCAGCGCCGGGTCTTTCTCGAGCGCGGCGGCGAGCAGGGGCTCGTTGGGAATAAACGCGATCGTGAACTCGGGGCTCGAGTCGAGACCCGTGAAGTAGTTCTTGGCGGCGAGTTGATCGACGTGCGCCTTGACGCGCCGCGCGTGATCGGCGAGCAGGGATGCTCGGCGGGCTTCTTCTTCACCGGTCGCGGTCGCGGGAATCGCGCTCGCTTCGATGTAGGAGTTGTAGGGCACTTTCGCGTCGACGGCGATCGACTTGCGGCCGGGTAGCCGCAGCACCATGTCGGGGCGGCGGGCGGCGCCGTCTGCGTCTATCGACTCTTGCAAGAAGAAGTCGACACGGTTGAGCAGTCCCGCCGACTCGACGAGCGTGCGCAGCTGGGTCTCGCCCCAGACACCGCGCGTCGCATTGTTGCGCAGCGCGCTCGCGAGCGACTCGGCCGTGGCCCGCAGCCGCTCTTCGGCTTCGGTCGCCGTGCGCAGCTGCTGGCTGATCTCACCGTGCTGGCGGCTGCGCTGCTGCTCGAGCTCGTCGACCTTGACCTGCATCGCGCGCAGGGTCGAGGCGACCGGCGCGAGCGCCTCGAGCACGCGGCCCTCTTGCTTGTCGCGCGACTCGCGCTCAACATCCCGCTGCCGGGCCAGCCCGAGTTGCTCATCGAGGGCGATCGCGCGCGCCTCGGCCTGAGCCACGCGCACTTCGGCCGCGGTCAGCTGTTCGCGCAGGGCATCGAGCACAGCGAGGGGGGTGTTGCCTCGGCGCCCGAGAAGCAGCCCGATGACCACGCCGAGCACGACGCCGACGACGATTCCGAGCACGAGCGGCAACAAGAAGTCCATGCGAGTCAGTCTGGCAGGAGCATCCGACGCCCGCCCCGCCCTATGCTGGGCGCATGAGCACCGGCCCCGACCCGCACGAGGTGAGCGCCCTTTGTCGAGAAGCGGCCGGCTAACTTTACCCACCACTAGACGCGCCGCGTTTCGTCATTTGTGTCGGACGCTGGGAGGAGTAGCCCGCGATGAGCGATCACCCCAGACTCGCAGCCACTGTTCTCGTGGTGCGTGATGATCCGCTTCGCGTGCTGATGGTGAAGCGCAGCGTTCGAGGGGCGTTCCCATCGGCGTTGGTATTTCCCGGTGGCGTTGTCGAGCGCGGCGACGCGGACGCCCCATGGCTACCGACTCTCGACTCTCCAGAGAAGTGGACGGAAGCGGAGCGCACGGTACGAATCGCGGCGGTGCGCGAGGTGTACGAGGAAGTCGGCATGGTGATTGCCGCGGAGAGTCAGCTTGCCACCCTCGCCACCGATGCTGACCGCGCGAACCTTCCAGGCGTTCTTCGAGAAAGCGACGTAGTGCTTCACCTTGACCGACTCGTGCCGTTCGGCAACTGGGTGACACCGGCTGGTCTCGCCCGCCGGTTCGACACGCATTTTTTTCTCTACGCGGATCGGTCGGAGCACGAAGTCGTTATCGACGGCCAGGAGATAGTCGACCACGAGTGGGTCACACCTTCAGACATGATTGACCGGGCGCGATCGGGTGGGGAGCGGGTCCTGTTTCCGACTCTCGCAACGCTCACTCAACTGGGCCAGCATCAGTCGATTGATGCGGCAATCGAGCAGGCGCTTGCGAGGCCGCTCCCGCGCGTTGAGCCGTGGCGCGAACAACGAAAGGACGGGACGTCAGTGTCGCGGATTCCTATCGACGCGGGCTACTCGCTCAGCGAGCTCCCATACCCTCAGTTAGACAGCACCGGCCTCTGACTGGCATCCGTGCTTGGGCATACAGGACCACGTCAAGCCGATACCCCTTGGATGTTTTCGCCGAACACTCGCACAGCCAGCCCCACGGGCACACGGCGCTGGCATCGTGGCAGAGTAGATCGTGCCGACCGTCGTCCAGTAGCGTTCGAGTTCGACATCCGTCAAGCCGTCGCGCTACTCGTACGTGTTGCCGCGACGAGGCCGTGATGCTCCGATGATGCGACAGAAGTCGCTCCCAGAGCGCGCCGAATGCTAGATGTACTCGGTCAGCAGGTCGTCGCGGCGGCATCCGGTGGAGACGCAGTGCGGGGCACCGTGCGCGTCGCCGCGCCCGAGGGGTTCGGTTCGTTGTTCGCGGCTCCGGCGCTCGCGCGGGTGCGCATGGAGCATCCCGGAATCGCGCTCGAACTGATCACGTCGACCCGGCCTCTGAGTCAGCGCGGGTCGGGCTTCGATCTCGCGGTCACCATCGGCGCTCCGGGCGGTTCTCGCATTCGCGCTGAGCTTCTCACCGAGTATGCGTTGCCATTGTTCGCGGCGCCGGGCTATCTAGCCGCGCGACCCCCGATCCGCACGACGGCAGACCTCGAGGGCCATGATCTGGTCTTCTACGTGGATGCTCTTCTCACGGTGCGCGAACTCGACCTCGCGACCCTCGGGCTCGAAGGATCGACGTGCGCCTGCCGTTCATGCTCTCGCAGCGCCCCGACAGCCCCGCGGTCGACGCGATCGCGATCGTGCGCGCGGCCCTGCACCGCGAGGTCGCCGAGCGGCGGGACGAGCTGCTGCCGCCGCGGTGACGGCGAGCGAGCATCCGTCTATCTGCGTTTCTGCACATCGCGTGTGCACCACTGTCGCTTGATCGCAGAGCGCTGAGCCCGCAGACTGAGCACGAATCGTTGAGCGAAGGAGTCATCATGTCGGTTGTTCAGCACTGGGTCGGCGGCGCCGCGTTCGCGGGGGCATCCACCCGCACCGCCCCCGTCTACAACCCCGCCACGGGGGAGACGCAGCGCGAGGTCGCCCTCGCTTCGACCGCCGACGTCGACCACGCCGTGCAGGTCGCCAAGGCCGCGTTCGCCGGGTGGTCGGGCACCTCGATCGCCAAGCGGCAGCAGATCATGTTCGCGTTTCGGGAGGGCCTCAACGCGCGCAAAGACGAGCTGGCAGCGATTCTGACGAACGAGCACGGCAAGGTGCTGAGCGACGCCGGCGGCGAGATCGCGCGCGGCCTCGAAGTCGTCGAGCTCGCGTGCAGCATCCCGCAGCTGATGAAGGGCGAGTTCAGCGAGAACGTCTCGACGGGCGTCGACGTCTACTCGATCAAGCAGGCGCTCGGTGTCGTCGGCATCATCAGCCCCTTCAACTTTCCGGCGATGGTGCCGCTGTGGTATTTTCCGCTCGCGATTGCGGCTGGCAACACAGTGGTGTTGAAGCCTTCCGAGAAAGACCCGTCGGCCGCGATGTGGATGGCGGAGCTGTTCAAGGAGTCGGGACTTCCCGACGGCGTCTTCAACGTCGTCAACGGCGATAAAGAGAGTGTGGATGCTCTGCTCGAGCACCCCGACGTCGCTTCGATCAGCTTCGTGGGCTCGACGCCCATCGCGAAGTACATCTACGAGACCGCCTCGAAGCACGGCAAGCGGGTGCAGGCTCTCGGCGGAGCGAAGAACCACATGCTCGTACTGCCCGACGCTGACCTCGACCTCGTCGCCGACTCGGCCGTCAACGCGGGCTTCGGCTCGGCCGGCGAGCGCTGCATGGCCATCTCGGTCGTCGTCGCCGTCGAGCCCGTGGCCGATGCGCTCATCGAGAAGATTCAGTCGCGCATGAGCGGGCTGAAGGTCGGCGATGGCACGCGCAACTGCGACATGGGCCCGCTCATCACCCGCGAGCATCGCGACAAGGTGGCCTCGTACCTCGAGGTTGCCGAGCAGGATGGCGCCTCGATCGTCGTCGACGGCCGCGGTGTGCAGGTCGACGGCGACGAGAACGGTTTCTGGCTCGGCCCGACCCTCATCGACAAGGTGCCGACGAGCTCGAGGGTGTACACGGAGGAGATCTTCGGCCCCGTGCTCTCGGTCGTGCGGGTGAAGAGCTACGACGAGGGCCTCGCGCTCATCAACGGCTCGCAGTACGGCAACGGCACGGCGATCTTCACGAACGACGGTGGTGCAGCCCGGCGCTTCCAGACCGAGGTGACCGTGGGCATGGTCGGCATCAACGTACCGATTCCCGTGCCGGTCGGCTACTACTCGTTCGGCGGCTGGAAGAACTCGCTCTTCGGCGACGCCAAGGCCTACGGCACGCAGGCGATCCCGTTCTTCACGCGCGAGAAGGCGATCACCTCGCGCTGGCTCGACCCGAGCCACGGCGGCATCAACCTGGGGTTCCCGCAGAACTAGCGAGCTATCTCGAGATTCCTACTTCGTCGGGGTAGCTGAGTAAGTCGCGAGGGCCCTGTTCTCGGATCGTCAGGTGCCTGACTCCTCCGCGCTACCGCCGCCGCGGCGTGATCTAAGCTAAGCCCCAATCAAACAACGACGCGAAGGAATGAGAATGAGCTCGCAATATGTTGATGCATCTCAACTTCAGAGGCGGAACTTAGCGCGAGCGCTAGGCATTCTCGGTTTGTCCTTAGTTCTCGGATTGATGCTGGTGCTGCCCGATGGGAACGAATACAACTTTCAGGTGAATCTGCCTCTGCAGACAATCGCGGGTGCCGCGGGGGTCATCCTGTTGGTCGTGAGTTTCACCCTCGTAAAGGGCCCACAAATGAAAATCGCTCGGGCATTATTTGTCTTGGGTTCTTCTTTGTTCTTGGCCCTCTTGGGTTCGTGGTTTGTCGGGTCTTCGGTGTGGGGCGGAAATCCCAGAGTGGCAATCCCCCTTGGCGCCATCGTGCTGTCCTCCGGCGCGGTTGTCGCCTGGTTTACGCTCACGGGCATGCCAATGCGGGTGTGGGCATGGGCCTCGCTGCTGATCGTGCCCGCCTCCGTCGCGTTCGTTTCTCCGTCTGCGAACGTGCTCTTCCTCGTCCTGTATCTACTGTTCCCCATAACCACCACCGCTGTCGTGATGGTTGCCATGAGACAAGCTCGAAGACCGCCTAAAGTCTCACGGGAGGCGAGCGTGGCGGCCGCGGAACAGCCCACGAACACCTTCGCGATTCTTGCATTGGTGTTTGGTCTGTTTATTGGTCTGTTGGGAGTTGTTTTTGGCCACATCGCGCTCCGTCAAATTCGCCGTAGCGGGGCGCCTGGCCGGGGCTTGGCGATCGCCGGCCTAGTGCTCGGCTACCTCTGGCTAGCGATGATCGCGGCTGCATGGCTATCGACGATGTTGGCAGTTTCCTAGGCCGGGGAGCGAGGGCCAACCTCGCGAGAGGTTCAAGGGCCAGCGTACGGCACGCAGTCCATTCCTTACTTCACGCGCGAGAAGGCGATCACCTCGCGCTGGCTCGACCCGAGCCACGGCGGCATCAACCTGGGGTTCCCCCAGAACTAGCGACGAGTGCTCGCCCCTAGGAGACCGCTGAACAATTCGGGGGTTTAAGGCGCGCCTGCGGACTGGTTCAGGCTTCGGGTTAAGACTTGGTTCATGCAGGGTCGTGACGATGGTCAGCGTCAACTTTTGGATGTCGAGTCGTGGGCGGGACATCTGCTCCCGCGGGGGTCGGTGTTCGCGTTCCTCGCCGCTCACCGGAAGCAACTGTTCCCGGATGACGCGTTCGTGGATCTGTTCCCGTCCGGGCGGGGTAGTCCGTCGATCCCGGCGGATGTTATCGCGTCGGTGTTGGTGTTGCAGACGATTCATAACCTCTCCGATCGG
>DIUS01000026.1:1152-3774 GCA_002423075.1 Microbacteriaceae bacterium UBA6152 | reverse complement strand
CAGCTCGTCGAGGCCGGCAGGGCGTTCGGCCTGAGCCGCGTCAGGCTGCTCACCACGGTGCAGCTGCCGGCCGTCGTGCCCTCGGTCGTCTCCGGACTGCGACTTGCCCTCGTGCAGGCATGGCTCTTCCTCGTCGCCGCAGAACTGCTCGCCTCGTCCATGGGCCTCGGGTTCCTGCTCACCGACTCGGCGAACAACGGCCGCATGGACCGGATCTTTCTCGCGATCCTGCTGCTTGCGATCCTTGGCAAGAGCTCCGATGCGCTGGTCGGCCTGGGCGAGCGCGCCCTGCTGAAGCGCTGGGGCTAGCACCCGCTAGACTCGCTCGAGTACGACGTCCTTTAACCACCGTCCTGAGAGGCGGGAAAGGAGGTCAGAGTGGTCGCACGCACTGTGCTGCACGACGCTGACATCACGCGCGCTCTGCGCCGCATCGCCCACGAAGTACTCGAGAGCCGGCGCGGCGATGGTCGCCTGGTGTTTCTCGGCATCCCGACTCGGGGCGCGACGCTCGCCCTGCGCATTCAGCAGATCGTCGATGAGATCGAGCCGGGGGTATCGAGTGCGGGTTCGCTCGACATCACCCTCTACCGCGACGATCTCGCCCGCACGCCGACTCGCACCCCTGCGCCGACACGCATTCCTGCCGCGGGCATCGACGACGCGATCGTCGTGCTCGTCGACGACGTGCTCTACTCGGGCCGCACGATCAGAGCCGCGCTCGACGCCCTCGTCGACCATGGCCGCCCGCGCGTCGTGCGCTTGGCGGTGCTCGTCGATCGCGGGCACCGCGAACTGCCGATCCGCGCCGACTTNNTCGATGAGGTGACGATCGAGCCATGAAGCACCTGCTCAGCATTCGCGACCTTGATCGCAGGTCGGCCATCCGCATTCTCGATGTCGCCGAAGACATGGCTCTGACCGCCGACCGGCAGGTGCGCAAGTTGCCGCCATTGCGCGGCAAGACGATCGTCAACCTCTTCTTCGAAGATTCCACCCGCACACGGCTCTCGTTCGAGTCGGCGGCCAAGCGGCTGAGCGCCGACGTGATCACCTTCAGCGCGAAGGGCTCGAGCGTCTCGAAGGGCGAAAGCCTTAAAGACACGGCGCAAACGCTCGCGGCGATGGGCGCCGACGCGATCGTCGTGCGGCACTCCGACTCCGGGGCAGCTCACCAGCTCGCGCACGCCGGGTGGATCGATGCGTCGATCATCAACGCCGGCGACGGCACGCACGAGCACCCGACTCAGGCGTTGCTCGACGCCTTCACTATGCGAGCACGCCGGCACGGTGCAGACTCCCGGGGGCGAGGCCTCGACGGGCTGCGGGTCGCGATCGTGGGCGACATCCTGCACTCGCGCGTAGCCCGCTCGAACGTCTGGCTGCTCACGACACTGGGCGCCGAGGTGCACGTCGTTGCTCCACGCACGCTGCTGCCGCACGGCATCGAGAGCTGGCCCGTCACGGTGCACAAGCACCTCGATGACGCGCTCGCAGCGTCGCCTGGCGCCGTCATGCTCTTGCGCATCCAGACCGAGCGCATGCGCGATGCGTTCTTCCCGTCGAGCCGTGAGTATGCGCGCGAGTGGGGGCTGACGGCCGAGCGGATGACACTGCTCGGCCCCGATACGATGGTCATGCACCCCGGCCCGATGAATCGGGGCCTGGAGATCTCGTCAACCGCCGCCGACTCTTCAGCGTCGACGGTGCTCGATCAAGTCACGAACGGGGTATTCATCCGCATGGCCGTGCTCTACCTGCTCGTTGCGGGATCGTCCGAGATCGCCGAGTCGACCGGGGGAGAGCGATGACCGGCATTCTCATCCGCGGAGCATCGACTCTCGGCGAGCACACGGACGACATCCGCATTCGCGACGGCGTCATCATCGCTCGTGGAAGCCTCACCACCGAGCTTGGCGAACGGGTCATCGACGGCGCGGGACTCATCGCGCTGCCCGGGCTCGTCGACCTGCACACTCACCTGCGCGAACCGGGCGGCGAAGCGAGCGAGACCGTGTTGACGGGCACACGAGCTGCGGCTGCCGGCGGCTTCACAGCGGTGCACGCCATGGCCAACACCTCACCCGTTGCCGACACCGCCGGCGTCGTCGAGCAGGTGCAGGGTCTCGGAGAGCGGCACGGCTACGCAACCGTACGGCCCATCGGCGCCGTGACCGTCGGGCTCGCCGGCGAGCAGCTCGCTGAGATCGGCGCCATGGCCCGCTCGACAGCCGCCGTGCGGGTCTTCAGCGACGACGGCTACTGCGTGCATGATCCGCTCATCATGCGCCGGGCCCTCGAGTACGTCGCCACTTTTGACGGTGTGGTCGCTCAGCACGCTCAAGAACCGCGCCTCACGCAGGGCGCGCACATGAACGAGGGTGTGCTCTCGGGCGAACTCGGGCTTGCGGGGTGGCCCGCCGTCGCCGAAGAGGCCATTATCGCCCGCGACGTGCTGCTCGCCCGGCACGTGGGAGCACGACTGCACATCTGCCACGTCTCGACCGCCGGCTCGGTCGAGGTAGTTCGCTGGGCGAAGGCTCGAGGCATCCCCGTAACCGCCGAAGCGACCCCTCACCACCTGCTGCTGACAGAAGACCTCGCGCGCGGCTACGACGCACG
>DIUS01000026.1:0-1075 GCA_002423075.1 Microbacteriaceae bacterium UBA6152 | reverse complement strand
TGGTCGACACCGGTCTGCTCGACTGGCAGGGGGTCGCCCGCGTGCTCTCGACGACGCCCGCCGAGATCGGACGGGTGCCCGGGTACGCTGACCCGCTCGAGGTGGGCAGCCCCGCCCACCTCACGCTCATCGACGCATCGACCGAGCGCACCTGGAGCGTCGCTGACCTGCGCGGTCGCAGCCAGAACTCGCCGTTCGTCGGCGAAACGCTGCCGGGTCGCGTTCTGCACACGGTGCACCGCGGCGTGAGCACGGTGGTCGACGGCGAGCTCGTGGACGCCGAGACTGTGGCGGCCGCACAGGAGGCGGTGGCTCGTGGATAGGGCACTGCCGACGCTGCTCATCGTCGCGCTCGTCGTCGCGGCTGCCGCGCTCATGCTGGTCGGCTGGCGCGCTCGACGTCGCAGGCAGGCCGCGGTGATCGCCCCGCTGCCCGTACCGGCAGAGCTCGGGGCCTCGACGGTGGTCGTCGACGGGTGGTACGTCGCGACCACGCCCGTCGATGAGCCGCTCGAGCGCATTGCCGTGCACGGGCTTGGGTTCCGCGCGCGGGCGACCGTGAGCGTGCATCCACAGGGCATCGTGCTCGATCGCCGCGGTTCGGACGCCGTGCACCTGCCCGCGACCGATCTGCGCACGGCTGGGCGAGCGACGTGGGCGATCGACCGTGTCGTCGAGCCTGCGGGACTGATCGTCATCGGCTGGATGCTCGGCTCGACCCCCGTCGACACCTACCTGCGGCTTCCCGACCGCACCGACGCCGAGCAGCTGCTCGCCGCCGTCACCGACCTGCTGCCCGGCTCTGCCCCCGCCCCCGACCCTGCTGAGGAAGTCGTATCGTGACCAGTTCTGCCGCCGTGCTCGTGCTCGAAGACGGCACCCGCTACGTAGGCCGCCGCTACGGGGCCGAGGGCCACACCG
Source organism: Microbacteriaceae bacterium UBA6152 (assembly GCA_002423075.1). GTDB lineage: Bacteria > Actinomycetota > Actinomycetes > Actinomycetales > Microbacteriaceae > Microcella. The sequence continues at coordinate 154 of DIUS01000026.1, read as the reverse complement.
TCGGCGAAGCCGTCTTCGCCACCGGCATGAGCGGATATCAAGAGACCCTGACCGACCCGAGCTACGCCGGCCAGATCGTCGTCATGACGGCACCCCACATCGGCAACACGGGCATGAACGACGACGACCGCGAGTCGCGGCGCATCTGGGTCGA
>DIUS01000150.1:35076-39815 GCA_002423075.1 Microbacteriaceae bacterium UBA6152 | reverse complement strand
TCGAGCTCGCGAGCGCATTGCTCGATTCGCTCGCCGCGACGCTCGTGACCTCGCGACTGCAGCGCGACCTCACCGACTCCACGACACAGCGCAACATCGGAGTAGCTCTCGGGCACTCGCTGCTCGCGCTCGACAACATCGAGAAGGGTCTGGGCGAGATCGCGATCGACGAGACAGCGCTCAGGCGCGACCTCGACGCCAACTGGGAGGTGCTCGGCGAGGCGATCCAGACCGTCATCCGTGCGGAGGTGACCTCGGGCCGTAGCTCCATCGCCGACCCCTACGCGATGCTCAAGCACCTCACGCGCGGCCACCGGGTCGGCGCCGACGAGCTGCGCCAGTTCATCGACGAGCTCGACATCGGGGCGGAGGCCAAAGCACGACTGCGCGAGCTGACGCCGTGGACCTACATCGGAGCGGCGTCAGAACTCGTCGACTTCATCGACTCGGGTGTCACCCCGTAACGAGGTGGCTCAGCTGTGCAGAGCTCAGTCGGTGAGGGTCTCAGTCGTTGAGAGTCTCAGTCGTTGAGAGTCTCAGTCGTTGAGAGTCTCTGGCTGGCGCTCGCCGTCGGCCGGACGGTTGGGCGTCACCGCAAGCATGAGCATGGCGAGCGTCACGAGGTCGAGCACGAAGGTCGCCCCGAAAGCGATCGCGGCAATGATCGGATCGCGCGTCACCAAGAGCGTGATGAGCCCGATGAACACGGCGATGATGCCGGCGAGCGCAACGAGTTCGCCCGGCTTGAGAGTGATGCGCTGACGGGGTTCGGTCATGCGGCCGTCGCCTCCTGGCTCGTAGTGGGCTCGGCCGTCGACGCACCGGTCGTGGCCGACCAGCGCAGACTCAGCCCGGCGATGATGAGAAAAATGCCGAGCATGACGGCGTAGGCCCCGAAGAACCCGACGGCGCTGACCGGGTCGGCGACGAGCGCGAGCACGATCGCCAGGGCGAGAGTGCCGATGCCGATGACGACGCCGTCGCGTGCGAGGGCGCTGCGGCCACGATGACGGATGCCCCAGACGAGTTCGAGCGCCCCCGCGAGCACGGCGTACCCACCGATGAGCAGCAGCAGCACGGGCAGCGCCGAACCGACGAGCGCTGCAGCCATGGCCGCGAGCACCCCGGCCACTGCCGCGACGAGCGCGAGGCCCCGATGCAGGCCGCGCACGGGTTCGGTGCTCTCAAGCTGCAGGCTCGTGGCGAGCAGTACGAGCGCCGACGCAAGTCCGAACACGCCGAGCATCACGAGACCCAGCAGCGCTGAGTGGTCGGCGCTGAACGTGATGGCGAGACCGACTGCGATGGCGGGAACCGCCCGCAGCACGGGTGCGAGCCAGGGCGAGCGCACCGCGGGGCTCGAATCTGCGTCGGGCGCTGTGGTCATGACCTTCATCGTAGAGCGGGTATGCCGTGAAGACACTGCGCATCGAACGACGATGCGCCGCGGGCTCACGCGCTCGTCGAGCAGCGACGAGGCCTCGAACGTGAGGTGCGTGGGCTAGATGCGCGGCATGTCCGCGAAGCGCGAGAAGTGACCCTGGAAGGCGACGGTGATCGTCTTGGTGGGGCCGTTGCGGTGCTTCGCCACGATGAGGTCCGCTTCGCCCGGGCGCGCGCTTTCCTTTTCGAACGCGTTGTCTCGGTGCAGCAAGATCACCATGTCGGCGTCTTGCTCAAGCGAGCCCGACTCGCGCAGGTCGCTCAAGGCGGGCATCTTGTCGGCACGCTGCTCGGGGCCGCGGTTGAGTTGCGAGAGTGCGACGACCGGCACCTGCAGCTCTTTCGACATGAGCTTAAGCGCCCTCGAGAACTCGCTGACCTCCTGCTGGCGGCTCTCGACGCGCTTGCCGCTCGTCATGAGCTGCAGGTAGTCGATGACGACCATCTTGAGGCCGACCTTCTGCTTGAGCCGCCGGCACTTGGCGCGAATCTCGACGAGCGTCATGTTGGGGCTGTCGTCGATGTAGAGCGGCGCATCGTTGATGCGACCACGCACCTGGGCGATCGTCGTCCAGTCACGGGCGTCAACCGTGCCCTTGCGCATCGACTGCAGGGGAACGGAGGCCTCGGCCGAGAGCAAGCGCATCGCGATCTCGCTGCGGCCCATCTCGAGCGAGAAGATGATCGTGGGCATGTCGTGCTTGATCGCCGCGCCGCGCGCGAAGTCGAGTGCGAGGGTCGANNTCATCGAGCCGTCGCGGCCCTTCGCGGCCTCGATCTCGTCGATCGCCACCGTGACGGCCTCGGTCAGGGGGATGAAGTCTTCTGACTCGACCCCGCCGGCCACCTGGTAGATCTCGGCCTGCGCGTTGTTCACGAGGTCGGTGACCTCGCCCTCCGAGGCGTAGCCCATCTGCACGATGCGCGTGCCGGCCTCGACGAGCCGACGCAGCACGGCCTTCTCAGCGACGAGTGAGGCGTAGTACCCCGCGTTCGCCGCGGTCGGCACGATCGCGGTGAGCGTGTGCAGGTAGTCTGCGCCGCCGGCCCGCCCGAGGGCGCCGCCCTTGGTGAGCTCGTCGGTCACGGCGATCACGTCGGTCGGCTCGCCGTGCGAGTAGAGCGTCATGATCGCTTCGAAGATGACTTCGTGCTTCGGAATGTAGAAGTCGATGCCGCGCACGACCTCGATGACATCGGCGACCGCGTCTTTGCTCAGCAACATGCCGCCGAGCGCGCTCTGCTCAGCCAACAGATCGTGTGGGGGAACCCGGTCGGGACCGCGCGAGTCGGAGGTACCCCGCGTCTCTGGAGCCGCTGAGATGTGCGTGATCGACATGATGGCTCCCTCCCCGAATTCATGGTGCGCGCTCGCACGTGCCGCTTCGTCAGGTCTACCGCCGACCCCCGACGCACACGGTGACGACAGGCCCTGCAATCGAGATCGGAGCGTGACGGTTCACCCTAGGAAGGGGCGAGCGGGGCGGGCAAGCCAGCCTGTGGATAACTTTGTGGACTCCTGCGGAGAAACGCCGGTGATCGTGGGGACAACCTGGGGAAAGTCCTGTGCACTTCTTGGCATTTCTGGCGGGTAAACCCTGCCTGACCTGGCTTTTCTTCATACACACCGTGTGTGTAGAAACAGCCTTCAAGTGCCGCCTGAGAGTTGTGGATGCGCGGGTCGGGCTGTGGACGAACACGCCGACGGCGACTTGACAGCGCGCACAGAAAAGCGGTAGTCGGGCGAGCGCCCGACTACCGCTTTAAGGAGTCTGCCGACTACTTCGCCGCAGCCACCGTGAGGGTGATCGTGGCGACAATGCCGTCGCGCAGCTTGAGAATCGCCTCATACTGCCCCACCGACTTGACGGGAGTGACGAGCTCGAGCAGACGCTTGTCGATCGAGCCGAGGCCGGCCGCGGCGACCGCGTCAGCCACGTCGCCGGTCTTCACCGAGCCGAACAGTCGACCTTCGGCTCCGGCCTTGACGACGAGCGTGACGGGGTTCGCCTCGAGGCGCGCCTTGAGGTCTTGTGCCTCTTCGATCGTGGCGTGCTCGCGCGCGGCACGAGCAGCCTTGATCGACTCGATCTGCTTCTCGCCACCGCGGGTCCACGCCACGGCGAGGCCCTGCGGAACAAGGTAATTGCGCGCGTAGCCGTTCTTGACCTCGACCACGTCGCCGGGNNCGCGCGTTCTTGACGGCGCGGGCGATGAGGCGCTGCTCCTGAACGGAGACACCGGTAATGCGACGTGCACGGATCTTCCCGCGCTCGGAGATGAACTTGCGCAGCGTCGCGACATCTTTGTAGTCGATAACGCCAACGCGGATTGCTTTCGCGGGGGCAGCGTTCTTCGCGCCCTTGCCACCGCGAGGCTTGCGGCGATCGCCGCTGCTCTTGCCAGCCATGTGGTTGTCCTTTGCTTACGGGGAAATAACGAAGTGAGATGCGGTCAATGACCTGATCAGAAGGGAGTGTCGTCCGAGAACGACCCCGGCGTGTTCCAGACATCGCCGCCACTGGCGGGAGCAGCAGCTCCGCCGGCGGGTGCGCCCCACGGCTCGTCGGCCACGGGTGCAGCGCCAGAGCGCTGACCCATCTGGCCGCCGCCGCTGCTTTGGCTGCGCGTGACCTGTGCGGTCGCGTAGCGCAGGCTCGGGCCGATCTCGTCGACCTCAAGCTCAATCGCGGTGCGCTTCTCGCCCTCTTTGGTCTCGTACGAGCGCTGCTTCAGGCGACCCTGCGCGATGACGCGCGAGCCCTTTGTCAGCGACGACGCGACGTGCTCGGCGAACTCGCGCCAGACGCTCGCGCGCAGGAACAAGGCTTCACCGTCTTTCCAATCGTTCGACGCACGGTCGAACGACCGCGGAGTCGAGGCGATCGTGAAGTTCGCCACGGCGAGCCCGCTCTGCGTGTACCGCAACTCAGGGTCGGCAGTCAGGTTGCCGACGACGGTGATGATCGTCTCGCCGGCCATGACTACTCCGCAGCCTTTGCGGCGGCGGCAGCCTTTCCGGCGGCGACGGTCGCGCGAGCAGCCTTCGCCTCGGCGCGAGCGGTGTTCTCGGCCTCGATCGACGCAGCGCGGGCCACGGCCTCCTCGGTGCGGAGCACCTTGGTGCGCATGACGGCCTCGCTGAGCTTCAGCTGGCGGTCGAGCTCCTGGGTCGCGGCCGAGGTCGCCGTGAAGTTGACGACGGCGTAGATGCCCTCGTTCTTCTTGTTGATCTCGTATGCGAGCCGGCGACGGCCCCAGATGTCGACGTTCTCGATGGTGCCGCCGTCGTTCCG
>DIUS01000150.1:25840-35058 GCA_002423075.1 Microbacteriaceae bacterium UBA6152 | reverse complement strand
TCTGCAGCAGGAGGGTTATGGCATCGTGTGCACCCACGCGGAGAACCACCGGGGCAACCTGCAGAGTCTAGTCGTAAGCAGCCCGGGTCTCCAACCGCGCCCGCTCACTCCTCGCGCGCGGAGAACCAGTCGCGCAGTCGGCGTTCGGCCTCTGCCTCGCCGAGTGGGCCCTCATCGAGTCGCTGCTCGAGCAGAAAGCGGTAGGCCTCGCCGACGACCGGCCCCGGCCGTACCCCGAGCAGAGCCATGATCTGCTCGCCGTCGAGGTCGGGGCGAATCGCCTGCAGTTCTTCTTGCTCGGCCAGTTCGGCAATGCGACTCTCGAGCTCGTCGTAGGCGCCTCGCAGCCGCGCCTCCTTGCGCCGATTGCGCGTCGTGACATCGGCCCGGGTCAGCATGTGCAGTCGCTCGAGCTCAGAGCCAGCATCCCGCACGTATCGCCGCACGCCCGAGTCGGTCCACGGGGCATCGCTGTAGCCGAAGAAGCGCAGGTGCAGTTCGATCAGCCGCGACACCGCCGAGATGGTGTCTTTGTCGAACCGCAGCGCGGTCAGCCGCCTGCGGGCGAGCTTCGCCCCCACGACGTCGTGGTGGTGAAAGCTCACCGCTCCGCCTGACTCGACCTTCTTTGTGGCGGGCTTCCCGATGTCGTGCAGCAGCGCCGCCAGGCGCAGCACGACGTCGACGGGCTGCTCGGGGTGACGATCGCGCTCGAGATCGATGGCCTGCTCGAGCACGGTCAGGGTGTGCTCGTAGACGTCTTTGTGGTGCGCGTGCTCATCGACCTCGAGCCGAAGTGCGGGCAACTCAGGCAGCACGAGCTCAGCAATGCCGGTGTCGACGAGTAGCTCGAGGCCGGGTCGCGGCCTCTGGGTGCTCAGCAGCTTGACGAGCTCATCGCGCACGCGCTCGGCCGAGACGATCGAGAGGCGATGGCGCATGCCCGCCATGGCCTCGACGACCGCCGGGTCGACCTCGACCTCGAGCTGCGCCGCGAACCGCGCCGCGCGCAGCATGCGCAGCGGGTCGTCGCCGAACGACTGCTCCGGCCCCCCGGGTGTCAGCAGACGTCGTGCGAGAAGGTGCTCGAGCCCGCCCGAGGGGTCGACGAGCGTGAGCGACGGCAGTCGTAGAGCGAGCGCGTTCATGGTGAAGTCGCGCCGCACCAGGTCGCCCTCGAGCGTGTCGCCGAAGTGCACCTCGGGCTTGCGGGAGTCTGCCGAGTACGCGTCAGCGCGGTAGGTCGTGATCTCGACCGTCTGGTCGCCGAGTCTCGCGCCGATCGTGCCGAACGCCCGGCCGATCTCCCAGTGGGCATCCGCGATCGGGCGCACGATGCGAATGATGTCGTCGGGATGCGCGGAGGTTGCGAAGTCGAGGTCGTTGACGGGGCGACCCAAGAACGCATCGCGCACCGGCCCGCCGACAAGCGCGAGCTCATGCCCTGCCGCGGTGAATCGCTCGGCGAGCGTCGCCAACGGCTCGGATGCGGCGAGAGCCTGCAACCGGGTGACGGCCTCGGCCACGCTCTGCATAGTCACCAGAGTCTAGACTTTCACCATGTCGGCCGTGCGGGAACGAGGGGGTCGCCGCATCTCTCTCCGCTCGGTTCTGGGGCTCACGATCGCGCTGGGGCTGACCATGCCGACGGTGGTCGATGCGGGTGTTCTGAGTGCCGCCACCGCCACCGCCACCGTCGAGTCTGCCGATCTCGAGGTGCTCGCTGCCCCGAGCGCGAGCGGAGCAGTGCGCGAGGGGCAACCACTGACCGTGCGTGTCACCCTGTCGAACGATGGTGCGTTGGCAACCGGGCCGCTCGACATCGATCTCAGGCTCGAGGGTTCGCGTGTCGCCTCGGCTGACGAGCTGGCGGACTGGTTTGAGGGCAGCGGCGACTCTGAGCCAGTGCTCGACGACGGGCTGATAGCCGCGCGAGCCATGATCGGCGCGCTGGCACCCGGGGCCAGCGCCATACTCGACCTCTCGGTCGCGGCATCGAGCCCTCTCTGGGGTGGGGCCTTCGGGGCCCGCCTCGCCGAAGTAGTCGTCGCCGACGGTGAGGAAGTGCTCGCAATCGACCGCACGGCCGTCGTGCGCGTGCCCGACGGAGCGACACCGGGGTCGGCCGCGACGGTGTTCGTGCAGCCTCTGACGACCCCCGGCGAAACCGCAGGGCTCCTCTCGGCCGCGACGCTCGAGGCTGCCACCGCCGAGGCGGGATCACTCAGCCGCGCGCTCTCGGCGAGCGCGGGGAGATCGGTGCTGCTCGCGATCGACCCGCGAGTGATCGCTTCGATCCGTGCTCTCGGCGATGCCGCACCCGCGAGCGCCCGCGATTTTCTCAGCCGGCTCGCGGCAGCGCCGAACGACAGCTTTCTGCTGCACTGGGCAGACGCCGACCCGCTCACCACGATCACCGCTGCCGACGTGCCGCTGCCTCAGCCTGAGGGAACAGGCCTGATCGCGGGCGAACCCATCACCGTCGAGGCGGAGTCGACTGATGAGCCCAACGATGACGCCACGGAAGAGCCTGTTGATAACGACCTCATGACGCAGCCCGTCGCGGAGCTTCTCGACCTGAGCACGACGCTCGAGGGGCTCAGCTGGGCTGGAGTCGAGGGGTTCAGCACCGACGCGCTCGAGTCGGTCGCCTCGGAAGAAGATCGCGTCGTGCTCGCCCCGTCATCGGTGCTCGAGGGCGATGCTGCCGTGCAGCGTCACGGGGGAACCGTGCTGCTGCGCGCCGACGAAGCCCTCGCCGCGGCCGCACAGGCCGCGGTGCGTGCCCCCTCGCAGCAGCAGTTCGACCGGGCGATGGCACGCGTGTCTGCCCTGCTCGCGACGAGCGCTGCCCGCGCACCTGGTGAACCTGCGTTCATCGCCCTCGACCGCGGAGTGTCGCGCGGCGCCGATCGACTGCTCGACACGCTCGCCGGGACGATCTCGTTGCCGTGGTCGTCGGCGGGGTCGACCGCCGCGGCCATCGCCCAACCGGCCGCCGACGCCGTCATCCGCACCACCCCACTCACTGAGTCCCGGCAGTCCGCCGTCGCCTCGGCACTCGACTCTGAGGCCGCCGACCGCCAGTTCGCGCAGATCGCCCTCACCCCCGCGGTCATCACCGACGTGCGTCGGCTCGAACTGCTCGCCGCCCTCTCGCTCGGCTGGGGCGAGAGCTCGGTCGAGGCGCTGCGCCGCTTCATCGCTCAGTCGCAGGCTCTGCGAGCATCCGTTCAGATCGTCGAAAGCGTGCCCATCACGCTGCTCACCGACCGATCGGGTGTGCCCATCACGGTGCAGAACGATCTCGACGTCGCCGTGCGGGTCTTCGTGCGCGTTGAGCCCAACACCACACAGTTGCGAGTACTCGATTCTGCTGTCGAGGCGACCGTCGAGCCGCGATCGCAGGCGCGAGTGCTCGTGCCGGTGGAATCGCTGACGAACGGCGAGGTCGACATCACGGTGACGGTGCGGGATGCGCAGAGCCGCGTGCTCTCAGAGCCCACGCGCGTCTCACTGAACCTGCAGGCGGGGTGGGAGACGGCGGGCGTGATCATCGTCGCGATCGTGGTCGCGCTGCTGTTCGTGGTCGGCATCGCGCGCGACCTGCGCAAGCNNACCGAGAGCGATGCGTCGTGAGCGCGCCCGAAGTCTCCGACAACGGGGGTATCGGCCGAGCGAGCATGATGCTCGCGTCGGGCACGGTCGTCTCACGCCTGCTGGGCTTCGTGAGCGCCGTGGTGCTTGCGCAGACCATCGGTACGGTCGGCGCCGGCGCCGACGCTTTCGCGCTGGCGAACCAGCTGCCGAACAACATCTATGCGATCGTCGCGGGCGGGGTGCTCAGTGCTGTGCTCGTGCCTCAGATCGTCAAGGCCGGGCTGAACGACGACGGCGGCACCCGGTTCGTCAACAAGCTCGTCACCCTCGGTGTCGTTGTCTTTCTCGCCGCCGCCGTCATCGCCACGCTCGCGGCCCCGCTTCTGGTGGCCCTCTATGCGCAGCAGGCGGGCGGCGGTGGCCGGGGCTTCTCTGACGACGAACTCGCCCTCGCCGTCGCGTTCGCCTACTGGTGCCTGCCGCAAGTGCTGTTCTACGCGCTTTACGCGTTACTCGGCGAAGTGCTCAACGCTCGCAAGGTGTTCGGCCCCTTCACCTGGGCACCCGCGCTCAACAACGTCGTGACGATCGCGGGACTCGTCGCGTTCACGCAGCTTTTCTCTGCCGACGTCAAAGACGCCACGGCATGGACCCCCGCGATGATCGGCGTGCTCGCTGGCTCGGCGACCCTCGGCATCGCGGCTCAAGCCCTCGTGCTAACTTTCTTCTGGCGCCGCGCGGGCTTGCGCTACCGCCCCGACTTCCGCTGGCGCGGCGTGGGACTGCGCGACACGGGCCGCGCTGCCGGCTGGGTGTTCGGCATGGTCATCGTGACGCAACTCGCGGGCATCGTGCAGGCGAACGTCGCTTCGCTCGCCGCCGCCGGTGACGACCCCTCGCTCGCCGTGCTGCGCTTCTCGTGGCTCATCTTCATGCTGCCGCACTCGGTCGTCACCGTCTCGCTCGCCACCGCCTACTTCACGCGCATGAGCGCGCATGCCCGCGACGGCGATCGCAGTGCGGTGCGCGCCGACGTCAGCGAATCTCTGCGGCGCATCCTCATGATCATGGTGCTCGCCGCCGCGGGTCTGCTCGTCGTCGCCGCACCCTTCGCCCGCCTCTTCGGCAGCGACCAGGCAGTCGTCGATGCGATGGCGCTCGTGATCTCTGCGTACGTCATCGGGCTCATCCCGTTCACCGTGCTGTTCGTCGTGCAGCGCGTGTTCTACGCGTTGAACGATACGCGCACGCCCTTTGTGATCCAGGTCGTGCAGGCCCTCGTCTTCGTGGGTGGAGCGCTGCTCGTGTCGATGGCGCCCACTCCGCACATCGCGATCGGCCTCGCCCTCGTTACCTCATTCGCCGGCACCGTGCAGTGCCTGCTCGGCATCGTCCTGCTGCGACGACGACTGCAGGGCATCGGCGGCCGCGCTATCGTGCCGCGCCTCGGGCAGTACGCACTCGCGTCGATTCCCGCCGCGCTCGTCGGGGTGCTGCTGGGCTGGTCGCTCGGCGCCTACGACCCAGCCGGCAGTGCACGGGCGAGCGAGCTGGCCGCCGGCGGCACGATGGTGCTCATCGCGGTCGCCATGACGCTCGTCTATGGCGGTGCGCTGCGCGCGATGCGCATCCCCGAATTCTCGGCAATCACCGACCCCGTGATGCGCCGACTGCGCCGCGGGCGTTGAGTGAACAGCCGCTGAATCGCCCCCGCTCGAGCCCGCGGGTCGGAATACGGCCGACCTACACTGAGTTGTCACTGCTGTCGCTGTTCGAGCGACGCGCCCGTCGGGCACCGGCACGACCGCGAGGGGAACCATGCGACACATCATCATCATCGGCTCAGGCCCTGCGGGGTATACCGCGGCGATCTACGCCGGGCGCGCGAACCTCGAGCCGCTCGTCATCGCGAGCTCGGTCGAGTTCGGCGGCGAGCTCATGAAGACGACCGACGTCGAGAACTTCCCCGGCTTTCCCGAGGGCATCATGGGTCCCGACCTCATGACGCGCATGCAGCAACAGGCCGAGAAGTTCGGGGCCGAGATCGTCTACGACGACGTCGTCTCACTCGAGCTCGACGGGCCCGTCAAGGCTGTCACGCTCGGCAACGGAGACCGCCACGAGGCCCACGCGATCATCTACGCGACCGGTTCGGCATACCGCAAGCTCGGCCTGCCCGACGAAGAGCGATTGAGCGGCTACGGCGTCTCGTGGTGCGCCACGTGCGACGGCGCGTTCTTCCGGCAGAAGACCGTCGCGGTCGTCGGCGGTGGTGACTCGGCCATGGAAGAAGCGACCTTTCTCACCCGCTTCGCCGACAAGGTCTACGTCATTCACCGCAGCGAGACCCTGCGCGCTTCGGCCGCGATGGTCGACCGCGCCTCGAACGACCCAAAGATCGAGTTCGTCTTCAACTCTCGCGTCGACCGCATCTTTGGCACCGACCTGGTCACGGGAGTCGGCCTCGTCGACACCGTGACGGGCGAGGAATCGACGCTCGACCTGCAAGGCCTGTTCATCGCGATCGGCGCCGACCCGCGCACGCACCTCGTGCACGGCGTGCTCGACCTCACCGAGCAGGGCACCATCGCCGTCGAAGGCCGGTCATCGCGCACGAGCCTTCCGGGCGTGTTTGCCGCGGGCGATGTCGTCGACCCGACCTACCGGCAGGCCATCACGGCCGCCGGAAGCGGCACCGTTGCCGCCCTCGATGCCCAGCACTACCTCGAAACGATCGCCGACGACGTGCGCCGCACGGCAGCGACCGTCTGAACCACCGACCACCCACCGAAAGGGGACCCACATGTCCACGCGCGATGTCACCGATGCCACCTTCGACAGCGAGGTGCTGCAGAGCGAGAAGACGATCATGGTCGACTTCTGGGCAGAGTGGTGCGGCCCGTGCCGCGCCGTCTCGCCGATTCTCGACGCGATCGCGTCAGAGAACAATGACAAGATCGAGATCGTCAAACTCAACGTCGACGACAACCCGGCGACGGCGATGAAGTACCAGATCACGTCTATTCCCGCCATGAAGGTCTTCCGCGGCGGCGAGGTCGTCAAGACCGTCATCGGCGCGAAGCCCAAGCCGGCGCTCGAGGCCGACCTGGCCGAGTTCCTGGCGTAGATCACTCGTCATCGGGTTGCCGACCTGGCACGGCAAGAAGCCCGTCCCCGTTCGCGAGGGCGGGTTTTCTTCGGTCGACCCGTATTCTGGAACGCACTGCTGCTCCGGCAGTGCGCGCCAGGTCTTCTGGCGCGTCGAGGCGATCAGAAACGACGAGCATGACGATCTCGCGCGAGGGCACCAACCTCGACCCCTGGTACGGCCACTACGCCGACCGCACCTCGGGGCTGAGCGCCTCAGAAGTGCGCGCGCTGTTCGCCGTTGCTTCGCGCCCCGAGGTCGTCTCGCTCGCCGGCGGCATGCCCGCCGTCTCGGCTTTGCCGCACGACACCATCACTGAGTCGATGCAGCGCGTCATGCGCGACCGGGGCTCGGCCGCGCTGCAGTACGGCTCGGGGCAGGGCACGCCCGAGCTGCGCGAGCACATTCTCGAGATCATGGCGCTCGAGGGCATTCGCGCCGGCGTCGACGACGTGGTCGTCACGACCGGCTCGCAGCAGGCGCTCGACCTCGTCGCGAAGCTCTTCCTCGACCCAGGTGACGTCGTGCTCGCCGAGTCGCCCTCGTACGTCGGCGCCATGGGCATCTTCCGGTCGTATCAAGCGGCGGTCGCGCACATTCCGATGGATGCAGACGGCATGATTCCCGCCGCGCTCAGCGAGCGCATCCAGAGCCTCAAGACCGAGGGACGCAGCATCAAGCTGCTCTACCTCATCCCGAACTTCCACAACCCTGCAGGGGTGACGCTCAGCAGCGAGCGGCGCCTCCAGATCATCGACATCGCCCGGTCGGAGGGGATTCTCATCCTCGAAGACAACCCTTACGGGTTGCTTTGGTTTGATCGCCCCGCTCCCGCGGCCATGCGCTCGGTCGAGAGCGACGGCATCGTCTACCTGGGGTCTTTCTCGAAGACGCTCGCCCCGGGCTTCCGCGTCGGCTGGGCCCTCGCGCCGCATGCCATCCGCGAAAAGCTCGTGCTTGCGGCCGAGTCGGCCATCCTCAGCCCCTCGTCGCTCAACCAGATGGTCATCAGCGACTACCTCGACCAGGCCAACTGGCAGGGGCAGATCGACGTCTTCCGCGAGCTCTACCGCGAGCGGCGCGACGCGATGATCGACGCCCTCGAGCACCACCTCCCCGATCTCACGTGGACCGCGCCGAACGGGGGGTTCTACGTCTGGCTGACACTCGGCGAGGGTCTCGACTCGAAAGACATGCTGCCGCGAGCGGTGAAAGAGCTCGTGGCGTACACGCCGGGCACCGCCTTCTTCGCCGACGGCTCGGGCCGCGGCCACCTGCGGCTCGCATTCTGCTACCCGCCGCCCGCCGAAGTGCGCGAGGGCATCCGTCGCCTGTCGACCGTCGTGCGGTCTGAGCAAGAGCTGCTGCAGACCTTCGCACCCACCGGACCGATTGAGGCAGTGCGCTACGACCCGCACGTCGCGAGCCCGCCCCCGAACGTGTCGTAGCGACGATGACCGATTCAGCTTCCGCCCCCGCTCAGCGCGTTCTCGTTCTCGCCGGCGGCATCTCGCACGAACGCGACATCTCGCTCAAGTCGGGTCGCAGGGTCGCTGACGGTCTGGCCGCACACGGGTTGCAGGTCGAGCTACGCGACCCCGATGCCACCCTGCTGCCCGCCCTGCTCGTCGAGCGCCCCGACGTGATCTGGCCCACGTTGCACGGCGCGAGCGGCGAAGACGGCGCGCTACGCAGCCTGCTCGAGTTTCTCGGAATTCCCTACGTGGGTTCGTCGGCGAGCGCGACGCGCCTCGCCTGGGACAAACCGCGGGCCAAGACGCTCATCGAGCGTGCGGGCGTGCCGACGCCGCACTCGATCGCCCTGACCCGCGACGCGTTCCGCGAGCTCGGCGCTGAGAGCGTGCTCGCGGTCGTGCAGCACGAGCTACCGCCCCCTGTCGCCGTGAAGCCCGCCCAGGGCGGCTCGGCGCAGGGCGTGAGCCTCGTGAGCACAGACGACGAGCTGCGTCGCGCGATGGTGCTCGCCTATACCTACTGCGACGTCGCGCTCATCGAGCAGCGCATCACGGGCATCGAGGTCGCGATCGGCATCATCGACACCGGTGCTGGTCCGGTCGCCTTGCCGCCCGTCGAGATCGAGCCGTTGTCGGGCGTGTACGGCTTCGAGGCGCGCTACAACGCGGGGGAGACCCGTTTCTACGCTCCGGCGCGCATCGACGAGTCGACGGCTACCCGCGCGACCGAGGTGGCTCTCTCGGCCCATCGCGCGCTCGGGCTGCGGCACATCAGCCGCATCGACCTCATCATCGACGGCGCCGGCACACCGTGGTTTCTCGAGGCCAGCGTCATGCCAGGACTCACCGAGACCTCGACCTTCGCACTCGCCCTCGAGGCGGCGGGGCACGACGTCGGCTGGGTCTACGCCGAACTCGCGCAGACGGCGTGGCGCGAAGCTCGCGCCTAGCGGAAGCCGTCGTCGCCGAGCTCGCCGAGAATGCGGTTCAGATCG
>DIUS01000150.1:13326-25775 GCA_002423075.1 Microbacteriaceae bacterium UBA6152 | reverse complement strand
CTCTTCGCCGTCGAGCCGTTCAGCAGGGAAGCCGCGGCCTCGGCCTGTCGCACCGACAGCTCTTCGTTGACGATCTTGTCGGAGAGCTTGAGCATGGCCTGAGCGTTCGGGGCGGCGAGAATCGCCCTCGCGTGGCCGGCGGTCAGCACGCCGGCGGCAACGCGCGCCTGCACGGCCTCGGGCAGCTTCAGCAAGCGCAGAGTGTTGGTGATCTGCGGCCGCGACCGGCCGAGGCGCTCAGCGAGTTGCTCCTGGGTGATGCCGAAGTCTTCGAGCAGCTGCTGGTACGCGCTCGCCTCCTCCAATGCGTTCAGCTGGGCGCGGTGAAGATTCTCGAGCAGAGCATCCCGCAGCATCGCGTCGTCGGCAGTGTTGCGCACGATCGCAGGAATCGTCTCGAGGCCGGCAATCGTGGATGCTCGCAACCGTCGCTCGCCCATGATCAGCTCGTACTGCGCCTCGCCGGGGGCCGCTGCCGCGCGCTCGCGCACGACGATCGGCTGCAGAATGCCGAACTCACGCACCGAGTGCACGAGCTCGGCGAGCTCATCTTCTCGGAACTCGGTGCGCGGCTGCTGCGGGTTGGGCACGATGTCGCTCGGCGCGATCGCGGCGAGCCGGGCACCGGGCACCGGAGCCAGCTCTGCCGCGTTGACCGGAGCGGGGAAGAACACATCGACGGGGCGCTCGCCCTCGCCCGTGGGGATCAAAGCGCCGATGCCGCGACCGAGACCGGTGCGCTTGGGGGCGGCCATCAGGCAGCGCTCCCACGACGGGCGATCTCGGCGGCGGCCTCGAGGTACGACAGAGAGCCGGGGGAGCCCTCGTCATAACTGATGACGCTCTGGCCGTAGCTCGGCGCCTCGCTGATGCGCACCGAGCGGGGAATCAGGGTGTCGAGCACCTGCTCGGGAAAGTGCTCGCGCACATCACTCACCACCTGGTTGGCCAAGTTGGTGCGCGAGTCGTACATCGTCAGCAGGATCGTCGAGACACGCAGCTGCGGGTTCAGGTGTCGCTCGATGAGTTGGATGCTGTTGAGCAACTGGCTGAGCCCCTCGAGCGCGTAGTACTCGCACTGGATGGGGATGAGCACTTCGCGCGCAGCGACGAACGCGTTGATCGTCAGTAAGCCGAGCGACGGCGGGCAGTCGATGAAGACGTAGTGGAAAGGCTCCTCGCTCGACGCGAGGAAGGCGTCGAGCGCCGTGCGCAGTCGCTGCTCGCGCGCGACGAGCGACACGAGCTCGATCTCGGCGCCGGCGAGGTGGATGGTCGCGGGCACGCAGTAGAGCTGCTCGAACTCGGGGCTCTTCTGCACGACGTCGGCGAGGGGCGAGTCGCCCACGACCACGTCGTAGACACTCGGCGTATCGGCGCGATGCTCGACCCCGAGAGCCGTCGACGCATTGCCCTGCGGGTCGAGATCGATGACAAGAACCCGTGCGCCCGACCGCGCAAGCGCGGCGGCGAGGTTCACGGTCGTCGTGGTTTTGCCGACGCCACCCTTCTGGTTCGAGACGGTGATGACGCGCGTAGCCGCAGGCAGCGGCAGGTCGGTGTCGGCGAGAGCGAGCCGGCGCCGGGTGATCTCCGCGACCTCCCGCGCCAGCGGCGTGGTCTCGTCGTACGGCGTCTCGGTCGTCACAGCCCAGCCTCCAGCTTGCAATGTTTCACGTGAAACGGTTGGCCCCGCGGCCCCCGTGTGCATCAACTCGTGAGCCGTGCACCTCAGTCGCCGTGCCGCCCTCCGTCAGGATGCCCCGCCTACTGTAGCCCGAAACAGACGCGTCACTTCGGGCACGACTCCTGCCCCCAGCTCGAGCACCTCGACATCGCGCACCCGGTGCTTGCGAATGACCGCTGACGACGCCGCGATCTCGTCGTCGACACGCGCACCCTTGAGGAGCAGCAGCTCGCCCTCAGGGCGCACGAGTGGCACCACGAGCGGGATCAGTTTCGAGAGTGCGCTCACCGCGCGCGCCGTCACCTGGTCGAAGCGAACCGCGTCGTGCGCACCCGTGCCGGCCACCTCTTCGGCCCTCGCTCGCGCCACCGTGACGTTCGTGAGACCGAGTCGCTGCGTCTCGGCCAGCAACCAGTCGGTGCGTCGCTCCATGGGCTCGATGAGCACGAGGTCGACGTCGGGGCGCGCAATCGCGAGCACAAGTCCGGGCAGGCCGGCACCGCTGCCGACATCGCCCACCCTTCCGCCAGCACGCAAGTACGGCCCGACAACAGCGCAGTTGATGATGTGGCGCGACCACAGGCGCGACGCCTCCCGCGGACCGATCAGACCGAGCTGCTCACCGAATTGTGCGAGGTCGGCCGTGAACCGACGTGCAAGGTCAATGCGATCACCGAACACCTGCAGCGCGCTCTCGGGCTCGGTCTCGGGGGTCGCGGCGG
Source organism: Microbacteriaceae bacterium UBA6152 (assembly GCA_002423075.1). Taxonomy (GTDB): domain Bacteria; phylum Actinomycetota; class Actinomycetes; order Actinomycetales; family Microbacteriaceae; genus Microcella. The sequence continues at coordinate 23,366 of DIUS01000150.1, read as the reverse complement.
GCCGACCCGATGAGGGGCCGAATGTTTCACGTGAAACAGTGGGGGAGTCGTCAGCCACGTCGAATGACGGTGTGGCGCTCAGAACCCTCGCCCTCGGACTCGGAGATGAGGCCGCGCTCAGAGACGAGGTCGTGCACGAGCTTGCGCTCGTAGCTCGACATCGGCGGCAAGGCGGCCGAGGCCGCGCCGGCCTCGATGCGCTCGACCGCGCGATCGACGAGCCGCTGCAACTCTTCAGCTCGGGCATCGCGCGAACCGGCGATGTCGAGGATGAGGCGTGAGAACTCGCCGGTCTTCGCGTGCACCGCAAGCCGCGTGAGCTCTTGCAGAGCGCCGACGGTGTCGGGCTTCGACAGCAGACGGAGAGCATCCGGTTCCTCGGCCTCGACGGTCAGGTACACCCGACCCGCGCGTGTGGCGATCTCGATGTCTCCGTCGAGGTCGGCGAGGTCGAGCAGCTCTTCGAGGTAGTCGGCCGCGATGTCGCCCTCGTCGACCGTGGCCGACTCGTCGATCTCAACGACGTCGGCGGGGGAGTCGATCATGGTCGGGGTATCGGTGGTGTCGCTCATGAGTCAGCGGCCGCCCTTCTTCTTCGCACGGTTCTTGCTGACCGGTTGAGTGCGCTGGGGCTTCTTGGGCTCCTCGACGGCCAGGGTTCCCGGCTCGTCCTCGATGATCTCGGGGAGGCCCCGGCGCTGCCGGCGCTTGGCAAGTCTGGCCTCGCGCGCGAGTGCCGCATCGCTGCCCGGAGTCGGCATGTTCCTGATGACGAGGAACTGCTGCACCATCGTCCAGATGTTCGAGACGAACCAGTAGAACATCACGCCGAGCGGGAAGGCCACGCCCGAGAACAGGAAGACGAGCGGCAGGATGTAGAGCAGGATGCGCTGCTGCCGGTACATCGGTGAGGCCTTCATCTCCGGGCTCTGGTTCTTCGACATGATCTGCAGCTGCGTGATGAACTGCGACGCCGTCATGAGGACGATGAGCACAATCGCGATGACGATGACCCAGACGTTGCCGTCGGCCGTGAGCATGGTCTGGCCCAGCGGGGCGACGCCGAACAGCGTCGCACTGCCGAACTCACGGGAGAGCTGCTCGTCGAGCAGGCCGACACCGGAGAGGTTGTTGAACGAACTGTTGAGAACGGAGAAGAGGCCGAAGAAGATCGGCATCTGGAGCAGGATCGGCAGGCACGACGAAAGAGGGTTCGTGCCGTGCTTCTTGTAGAGCGCCATGGTCTCGCGCGACATGGCCTCGCGCGAGAACTGATCGCGCTTGCCCTTGTACTTGTCTTGGATCTTCTTGAGGTCGGGCGAGATCTCCAGCATTTTGCGCTGGTTCTTGATCTGGCGCACGAAGACAGGGATCAGGGCGGCACGCACTACCACGACGAGGCCCGCGATCGAGAGCACCCACGTAAGGCCGGCCTCGCTCTCGAGGCCCATGAACGTGAATAGCCAGTGGAAGCCCACGAGAATCGCCTCGATGGCCCATTTGATGGGCCAGAGGATGATGGCGAAGATGTCCATGGTGGCGGGTTATGCCTTTCTGTCGAGCACGATCAGGCCCCATCGCGTGCGGCGGTAGGGAGAGTTGTCGCGGACGGGCCAGTCGTCGATGCCGCCCTCTGCCCACGGGTGGCAACGAGCCAGCCGACGTGCGGCGAACCAACCGCCCTTCGCCACCCCGTGCTCCTGCACAGAGCCGAGCGCGTAGGCCGAGCAGCTGGGGTAGTAACGGCAGACATCGCCGTACAGCGGCGAGATCACGGCGCGGTAGAGCCGCAGGACGATGATCACCGCATTGCGAGGAATCAGCGCGATCGTGTGCGCGGCGCGCACCACCGTCGTCGTCACCGTGCCACCACCGCCTGTCGCAATCCGTCGCCGATCTCTGAGCGCAGAGTATCCCACCCGACCTCAGACGAGCCGGGGAGTGCCCGCACGACGATGAGGTCGCCCTGCGGAACGATCGACAGCTGGTCCGCGCAAATCGATTGGATGCGGCGGCGCAGGCGATTGCGCACAACAGCACCGCCGACCTTCTTCGAGACGACGACGCCAAATCGCGCAGGGGCCTCGCTACTGTTCGCGATGCGATGAACCACTGCGTAAGGCGTCACGGTGCGCTTGCCCCGACGCACGGTCATGACAATCTCAGCGCCCCGGGAGATCCGGTGTGCTCGCGGGAGCACCGTGGTGCTCAGGCCGAGAGTTCGGTGCGACCCTTGCGGCGACGTGCGGCCAGGATCGAGCGACCCGCACGCGTGCGCATGCGCAGACGAAAGCCGTGAACCTTCGCCCGACGGCGGTTGTTCGGTTGGAAGGTGCGCTTGGTCATGGCTATCTCCTCGGCCCGGAGGCCAGCGACGATGGAACGAGAATGTCTAAATGCCGTGAGTCGGCGTCAGACAGAAGTCAACCGGTTAACAATAGGTCCCGACCCGGTGCCGGTCAAACTGCGTCATTTGCGACCGCATTATCCACACCTGCCCGCTGCATCGTTGGTAACGACGCGCCGTGTCGAACTACAGTAGGCGCACGGCCTCCGCGCCCCGCCGTGCGCGATGCCCACAGACTTATCCACCTGGTTATCCACTGACTCATCCCAAGGAGTTCCGCGATGTCGGACGACGCCGAATCCCCCCTCGAGCTGTGGGAGTCGGTGAAGGCGGTGCTCACCGCCGACGAGCGCATCACCCCTCAACTGCACGGCTTCATCAATCTCGTCGAGCCGCGCGGCGTCATGGCCGGCACCCTGTATCTCGAAGTGCCGAACGAACTGACCCGCGGCATGCTCGAGCAGCGCATCCGTCTTCCTCTGCTCAGTGCTCTCACCTCTGCTGCCGGCGAGACGGTCTCGAGCTTCGCCATCGTCGTCAACCCCGAGATCCAGCACGAAGACCTCGAGAGGCGTTCGGAGCCGCTCGAAGCGAGCCCCTCGTACATCGAGCAGTCAGTGCCGCCCGCGACGGCAGAAGCCTCCGGCCGGCGAGGCGACAGCCGACTCAACGACAAGTACAGCTTCGATAACTTCGTCATCGGAGGCTCCAACCGGTTCGCCCATGCCGCGGCGGTCGCCGTCGCCGAGGCTCCCGCGAAGGCCTACAACCCGCTCTTCGTCTACGGCGAATCCGGGCTGGGTAAGACCCACCTGCTGCACGCCATCGGCCACTATGCCGAGAGCCTGTACCCGGGCATCCGTGTGCGCTACGTGTCGAGCGAGGAGTTCACCAACGACTTCATCAACTCGATCGCCAACAACCGCGCCAGCCTCTTCCAGTCGCGCTATCGCGAGATCGACATCCTGCTCATCGACGACATCCAGTTCCTCCAGGGCAAAGACTCGACGCAGGAGGCGTTCTTCCACACCTTCAACACGCTGCATGATCACAACAAGCAAGTGGTCATTACGAGCGACTTGCCGCCGAAACACCTCACAGGCTTCGAAGACCGCATGCGCAGCCGCTTCGAGTGGGGCCTCATCACCGACGTGCAGGCTCCCGATCTCGAGACGCGCATCGCGATCCTGCGTAAGAAAGCGCAGAACGACAAGCTACAGGTTCGCGACGACGTGCTCGAGTACATCGCGTCTAAGGTGTCGAGCAACATTCGCGAGCTCGAGGGCACGCTCATTCGGGTAACAGCGTTCGCCAACCTCAACCGCACCCCGGTCGACATGCAGCTCGTGCAGACAGTGCTGAAAGACCTCATCACCCTCGATGAAGACAATGTCATCGCACCGGTCGACATCATCAATCACACCGCCGCCTACTTCAAACTGACGGTCGATGACCTTTACGGATCGTCGCGGTCGCAAGCAGTGGCGACGGCTCGGCAGATCGCCATGTACCTCTGCCGAGAGCTCACCAACTTGTCTCTGCCCAAGATCGGGCAGTTGTTCGGCAACCGCGATCACACCACCGTGATGTACGCGAACAAGAAGATCAGCGACCTCATGAAAGAGCGCCGCTCGATCTACAACCAGGTGACCGAGCTCACCAGTCGCATCAAGCAGAACCACCGCTACAACTGATCTTTGTCGCCCAACGCAGTCAACATCCAGTTTCACTGCGCGTTTCGCACACTGGGGAAAGCCTGTGGATAACTTCGTGCCAGCATGGGGATGACTGTGGCACAACTCGTCGATTAATGTGAAAGTCGGTCGAGCCGCGAGGGAAGATCCCCCGCGCACCACGTGCGTTCTCCCCCGGTCGTGCACATCTTGCACCGTTGTAGTTCCCGCTAAATAGGTGGACGATGCGACGTTATCCACACTGTGAACAGGGGTTAATGATGGTGTTCTCTTCTTTCTTTCATGAGCGATGAGGGATAACTTTTCGAGTCTCGAAGCCCGGCACCCCCATCAGCACGGGCTGTGCCAGTATGGAAGGCCCCGGGCCCACGGGTGAGGTTCGACCGAGAGGGAGCCGCGTGAAGTTCCAGGTCAATCGCGATGTCTTCAGCGAAGGCGTGTCATTCGCCGTGAAGCTTCTTCCGCAGCGCACCACTCTGCCCATCCTCAGCGGTGTGCTGCTCCGTGCCGAAGGCTCGACGGTCACGCTCTCGTCATTCGACTACGAGGTCTCCGCCCAGACCTCTATCATCGCCGACGTCACAGAAGAGGGCACGGTGCTCGTGTCGGGCCGCCTACTCGCCGAGATCGCCTCGCGCCTTCCGAATGCACCCGTTGAGTTCTCGACCGACGAGGGCAAGATCGCCGTGCGCTGCGGCTCCGCACGGTTCACGTTGTCGAGCATGCCCGTCGAGGAGTACCCCAGCCTGCCTATCGTGGACGGCACCAGCGGAGTTCTGCCGGGAGAGGCGTTCGCCGACGCGGTCGGGCAGGTCTCGGTCGCTGCATCTCGCGACGATGTCACGCCGGTCATCACGGGCGTGCAGCTCGAGATCGCCGACAACCGGCTGTCGCTCGTGGCCACCGACCGCTATCGCGTTGCCGTGCGCGAGATCGACTGGGAGAGCTCTGCTGTCGCCGAAGGCGTGACGGCACTGGTACCGTCGCGCACGCTGTCAGAGATCGGCAAGATCTTCGCCCACGCATCGACCGTGACGGTCACGATCGTCAGCGGCGGCGATCGCGAACTCATCGCGTTCTCCGCCGATCAGAAGACCGTGACGTCGTTGCTCATCAAGGGCAACTTCCCTCCGGTGAAGCGTCTTTTCCCCGAGACGGTCGACAACTACGCCGTCATGAACACAGCTGAGCTCATCGAGGCCACCCGCCGCGTGCAGCTCGTGCTGGAGCGCGACGCCGCCCTGCGCTATAGCTTCTCTGACGATGGCCTGACGCTCGAAGCCATCGGATCTGAGAACGCTCAGGCCTCCGAGACGATCGACGCGCACCTCACCGGTGGTGACACTACAGTGTCGCTCAAGCCCCAGTTCTTGATCGACGGCCTCTCGGCGGTGCACAGCGAGTTCGTGCGCATCTCGTTCACGAAGACCGACAACCCGAACAAGCCTGGTCCGGTGCTCATCACGAGCCAGTCGTCGAAAGACCAGCCGGGCACCGACAACTATCGTTACCTGCTGCAGCCCAATCTGCTGCTGCGCTGACGCGCGTGCACGTCACGCACCTCGCGCTCACCAATTTTCGCAATTACGAGCGCGCCGAGGTATCGCTCGCGCCGGGGGCCGTCCTGTTCGTCGGTCGCAACGGGCAGGGCAAGACGAACCTCGTCGAGGCAATGGTCTATGCCGGCAGTGCCGCCTCACACCGCGTCTCCACCGACCAGGCGCTGATCCGCTTCGGTGCCGAGTCGGCGACCGTGCGCCTGCGCGTGCAGCACGACGACCGCGCGCTCGTTATTGACGTCGAACTCAATCGTTCGTCGCCGAATCGCGCGCAGGTCAACCGCTCTCCGGTTCGCATGCGCGAGTTGCCGCGATATTTTGCGAGCGTGATCTTCGCGCCCGAAGATCTCGCGCTCGTGCGGGGCGACCCCGGTGTGCGCCGTTCTTTTCTCGACACCCTCGTCGTGCAGCGATCGCCTCGGTTCGCGGGGGTCATAGCCGACTACGATCGCGTCGTGCGACAGCGCAACTCGCTGCTCAAGTCGGCGAGAGCGTCGCGGCTCTCGCCTGACAGTCTGTCGACACTCGACGTCTGGGACGAACGCCTCGTGAGCCTGGGTACCGAACTGATCGTCGCGCGCGCCGAACTGGTCGCTGCGCTGCGGCCGCACATCGCCCGCGCCTATTCCGCTGTTGCGGGAGACGACCATGTCACCCGACTGGCATTGAAACTCAGCCTCGATGAAGAGAACGAGGGTGAGCCGGTAGAACAGCTCGAGAGCCCCGAGCTGCTCACCGATAAATTTCGTTCCCGCTTGGCCCAGCTGCGACGGGCCGAGATCGACCGCGCCGTCACACTCGTCGGGCCACACCGCGATGACCTCGTGCTGACACTCAACGATCTGCCCGCGCGCGGATATGCCAGCCACGGAGAGAGCTGGTCGTACGCTCTCTCACTGAAGCTGGCCTCCGCCGACGTGCTGCGCGCCGAGGCGGTCGCGGGCGACCCCGTACTGATCCTCGACGATGTCTTCGCCGAGCTTGATGAAGGACGTCGAGAGCGCCTCGCCGATGCCGTCAGCGGATTCGAGCAGGTGCTCATCACTGCCGCGGTCGGCGCCGACGTGCCCGAGCGTCTGGCGGCGACGCGCATCGGCATCTCGGCCGGCACCATCGAACCGCGGGATGCCGAATGACGACGACGCCCGATGACTCTGAGACGGCGCCCGAGAGCGAGGCCGTCACCGTCTATCGCCGCCTGCGCCGTGTGTTCGGCGACCCGTCGATGCGCTCGTCCGACGCTCGACGTCGGGCCATCACGATACCGGGGGCATCGACTCCCTTCGGCGCCGGCCGCGATCCGGAGGGTATTGGCGACGTGCTCGAGGGCATGACCCGGTCACTGGGCTGGACCTCGCCGCTCGCGCGTGGCGAGCTGCTTACTTCCTGGCCCGAGCTCGTGGGCGCCGATGTTGCCGCGCACTGCGAGCCCGCCGGCATCGACGAGGGAGTTCTCACAGTGCAGTGCGACTCGACCGCGTGGGCGACGCAGCTGCGCATCATGCGAGCGGAGATCCTCACCACGATTCTGCGTCGGTATCCCGAGGCGCAGGTGTCGAGCATCCGCTTTATCGGGCCGGGCGCACCGAGCTGGAAGCGGGGCGCGCGCTCGGTGCCGGGCCGCGGACCTCGTGACACCTACGGTTGAGCCTCGCGAGCCCGAGAAACAAATCACTCCAACCACGTCGCGAAATCTCCCCAGAGACACCGCCTGGCGGCTCTCGTGGGCAGCAACTTGGTAGGATGGACCCGCTGCTGGGAGCCCCATCCGGGCCCCCGTGATCGGCCACCACGATCGACCTCGGCGGGAGCCCACGTTCTATGACGACCTCGTCCTCCACCCCTCGGAACGACCACAGCTACGACGCCGGCGACATCCAGGTACTCGAGGGGCTCGAGGCGGTGCGCAAGCGCCCGGGCATGTACATCGGGTCGACCGGCCCGCGGGGCCTGCACCACCTCGTCTACGAGATCGTCGACAACTCGGTCGATGAGGCGCTCGCGGGGCACTGCGACACCATCCACATCACGCTGCTTGCCGATGGCGGCGTGCAGGTCGTCGACAACGGCCGCGGCATTCCCGTTGACGAGCACCCGATCGAGAAGAAGTCGACCGTCGAGGTCGTTCTGACGATTCTGCACGCGGGCGGCAAGTTCGGCGGCGGCGGCTACGCGGTCTCGGGCGGCCTGCACGGCGTGGGCAGCTCGGTGGTCAACGCTCTCTCGAAGCGCCTCGCCGTCGAGGTGCGTCGTCAGGGCAGCGTCTGGCGGCAGAGCTATCAAAACGGGGTGCCGGATGCCCCGCTCGCGCAGGCCGAGAAGACCGACACGACCGGCACGACGATCACGTTCTGGCCGAACGACGACATCTTCGAGACCGTCGACTTCGACTTCGAGACGCTGCGCACGCGCTTTCAGCAGATGGCCTTCTTGAACAAGGGGCTGCGCATCACGATCGCCGACGAGCGCCGTGCCGCCGATGCCGCGGCCGACGCCGAAGACCGCGGCGAAGAGTTCTTGTACGAGAAGGGCCTCGTCGACTATGTCGAGTTCTTGAACTCGGCCAAGAAGATCGAGGTCGTGCACCCCGAGATCATCTCTTTCGAGTCAGAAGACACCGAGCGCCGCATCGCGCTCGAAGTGGCCATGCAGTGGACGAACGCGTACTCGGAGTCGGTGCACACCTACGCCAACACCATCAACACGCACGAGGGCGGCACGCATGAAGAGGGCTTCCGCGCCGCGCTGACGACGCTCGTCAACAAGTACGCGCGCGACAAGGGCATTCTCAAGGAGAAGGACGAGAACCTCTCGGGCGATGACGTGCGCGAGGGCCTCACCGCCGTCATCTCGATCAAGCTCGGCGAGCCACAGTTCGAAGGCCAGACGAAGACCAAGCTCGGCAACACCGAGGCGAAGTCGTTCGTGCAGAAGGTCGCCGGCGAGCATCTCGCCGACTGGTTCGAGCGCAACCCCGTGCAGGCCAAAGACGTCATCCGCAAAGCACTCCAGGCCTCGGCCGCGCGCATCGCCGCGCGCAAGGCGCGCGAGCAGACCCGCCGCAAGGGGCTGCTCGAGTCGGGCGGTATGCCCGGCAAGCTCAAAGACTGCCAGTCGAAAGACCCCTCGCTCAGCGAGATCTTCATCGTCGAGGGCGACTCGGCCGGCGGCTCCGCCGTGCAGGGCCGCAATCCCGAGACGCAGGCGATCCTGCCGCTGCGCGGCAAGATCCTCAACGTCGAGAAGGCGCGACTCGACCGAGCGCTCGGCAACGCCGAGGTGCAGGCGATGATCACGGCGTTCGGCGCCGGCATCGGCGAAGACTTCGACCCCGACAAAGTGCGCTACCACAAGATCGTGCTGATGGCGGATGCCGACGTCGACGGCCAGCACATCACGACTCTGCTGCTGACGCTGCTCTTCCGCTACATGCGTCCACTCATCGACCTCGGCTACGTCTACCTCGCGCAGCCGCCGCTCTACCGGCTGAAGTGGACGAATTCCGACCACGAGTACGTCTACAGCGACCGCGAGCGCGACGCGCTCATGGAAGCCGGCATCGCGGCGGGCAAGCGCATCCCGAAAGACAACGGCGTTCAGCGCTATAAGGGTCTCGGCGAGATGAACCACCAAGAACTGTGGGACACCACGATGAACCCCGAGTCGCGCACCCTTCTGCAGGTCACGCTCGACGACGCGGCCATGGCCGACAGCGTCTTCTCGACCCTCATGGGTGAAGACGTCGAGTCGCGCCGCACGTTCATCCAGCAGAACGCGAAAGACGTGCGCTTCTTAGACATTTAGCGGCTGCCATCTAGTCGCGGCGAACGCCCCCGATCACACCACCACCGAAAGAAGCGCTCCCATGGCAGACGACACCAGCGACATCGAGCCGGTCGACTACGGTCCGGGCGGTCGCGTGAACCAGGTCGACCTGCAGCTCGAGATGCAGCGGTCGTACCTCGACTACGCGATGAGCGTCATCGTCGGGCGCGCGCTGCCCGACGTGCGCGACGGCCTCAAGCCCGTGCACCGCCGCGTGATCTACGCGATGTTCGACGGCGGCTACCGCCCCGACAAGGCCTACTCGAAGTGCTCGCGCGTCGTTGGCGATGTCATGGGCCAGTTCCACCCGCACGGCGACTCGGCCATCTACGACGCTCTCGTGCGACTCGTGCAGCCGTGGTCGATGCGCTACCCGCTCGCCGCCGGGCAGGGCAACTTCGGGTCTCCCGGCAACGACGGCGCCGCCGCGCCTCGGTACACCGAGACGAAGATGGCCCCGCTCGCCATGGAGATGGTGCGCGACATCGAGGAAGACACCGTCGACTTCCAGGACAACTACGACGGTCGCACGCGCGAGCCGAGCATCCTGCCCGCACGATTCCCGAACCTGCTCGTCAACGGCTCGGTCGGTATCGCGGTGGGCATGGCCACCAA
>DIUS01000150.1:0-13286 GCA_002423075.1 Microbacteriaceae bacterium UBA6152 | reverse complement strand
GCGCGGTCGTGACGGTCGAAGAGATTCAGAACCGCACGTGCCTCGTCATCACCGAGCTGCCGTACCAGGTCAACCCCGACAACCTCGCGATCAAGATCGCCGACCTGGTGAAAGAGGGCAAGCTCGGCGGCATCGCCGATATCCGTGACGAGTCGTCCGGCCGCACCGGTCAGCGCCTCGTCATCGTGCTCAAGCGCGACGCCGTCGCCAAGGTCGTGCTCAACAACCTGTACAAGCACACGCAGCTGCAGGACAACTTCGGCGCGAACATGCTCGCGATCGTCGACGGGGTGCCGCGCACGCTGCCGATCGACGGCTTCATCACCTACTGGGTGACGCACCAGATCGAGGTCATCGTGCGTCGTACGGCCTTCCGCCTTGCCAAGGCCGAAGCCGACGCCCACATCTTGCGCGGCTACCTCAAGGCTCTGGATGCTCTCGACGAGGTGATCGCCCTGATCCGGCGTTCGCAGACCACCGAAGAGGCGCGCGACGGCCTGATGCAGCTGCTCACCGTCGACGAGCTGCAGGCGACGGCCATCCTCAACCTGCAGTTGCGCCGCCTCGCGGCCCTCGAGCGGCAGAAGATTCAGGATCAGGCGGAAGAGCTCGAGCGCCTCATCGCCGACTACCTCGCGATTCTCGCCAGCCCCGAGCGTCAGCGCACGATCATCTCCGACGAGCTCACCGAGATCGTCGACAAGTTCGGCGACGATCGCCGCACCGAGATCATGTTCGGCTTCGACGGTGACATGAGCGTCGAAGACCTGATCCCCGAAGAGGAGATGGTCGTCACCGTCACCCGAGGCGGATACATCAAGCGCACGCGCAGCGACAACTACCGCTCGCAGCACCGCGGCGGCAAGGGCGTCAAGGGTGCGCAACTGCGCGCCGACGACGTCGTCGAGCACTTCTTCGTCACGACCACGCACCACTGGCTGCTGTTCTTCACCACGACGGGCCGGGTCTACCGGCTCAAGGCCTACGAAGTGCAGGAGGCCGGCCGCGATGCGAAGGGCCAGCACGTCGCCAACCTGCTCGCGCTGCATCCCGATGAAGAAATCGCGCAGATCCTCGACATCCGCGACTACTCCGTCGCCCAGCACCTCGTGCTCGCGACCCGCAACGGGCTCGCCAAGAAGACCGCGCTCACCGAGTACGACACCAACCGCACCGGTGGCATCATCGCGATCAACCTGCGCGAAGGCGACCAGCTGGTCTCGGCCATGCTCGCCGACGACTCCGACGACATCCTGCTCGTCTCACGCCTGGGCATGTCGCTGCGGTTCACGGCCGACGACTCGGCACTGCGGCCCATGGGGCGCTCCACCTCCGGCGTCACCGGCATGAAGTTCCGCGCCGGCGACGAGCTGCTGTCGGCCTCCGTCGTCGGCGAGCGCGGGTACGTGTTCGTCGTCACCGAAGGCGGCTACGCCAAGCGCACCGAGGTCGAGCAGTACCGCGTGCAGCAGCGCGGCGGGCTCGGCATCAAGGTGGCCAAGCTCAGCGACGACCGGGGCGCGCTCGCGGGCGGCCTCATTGTCGCGGAAGACGACGAGGTGCTCGTGGTCATGCAAAATGGCAAAGTGGTACGCTCCTCCGTGGCCGAGGTGCCCGCTAAGGGCCGCGACACCATGGGTGTCGTGTTCGCCCGGCCCGACGACGACGACCGCATCATCGCGATCGCCCGGAACAGCGAGCGGAACCTCGTCGATCCGGACGCCGAGGTCATCGAGAACACCGACGTCGTCGAGAACCCCGACACCACCGAGGCCGCACCCGCGGCCGAGGTCGGAAAGGACGAGAACGAGTGAGTACTGTCGCCGAGAAGCTGCAGCGCAAGTCGCAGCGCCAGACCCCGACGAAGCAGGTTCGTCTCAAGCTCGTCTACATCGACTTCTGGTCGGCGGTGAAGCTCTCCTTCCTCGTCGCCATCTGCGGGGCCGTGCTGCTGCTCGTCGCCACCTTCTTCGTGTGGATCGTGCTCAACTCGCTCGGCGTCATCGAGCAGGTCGACTCGGTCTTCACCGACATCATCGGTGAAGACGCCACGAGCCTCGCGAGCGTGTTCTCGCTCGGCCAGGTCATGTTCTTCGCCACGATCGTCGCGCTGCTCAACGTCGTCGGCGGCACGGCCATCGGTGCCATCAGCGCGCTTCTCTACAACCTGAGCGTGCGCCTCACCGGCGGACTTCTCGTCGGCTTCACCAACAACTGATCGTGCCCCTCGCCCGGATTGGGCGAGGGTGACCGGATGCAGTACAGTCGAATCCGGTCTCCCGGGGATATAGCTCAGGCGGTTAGAGCGCTTCGCTGATAACGAAGAGGTCCGAGGTTCAAGTCCTCGTATCCCCACTCCATTTCTCTGTTGCACTGCGTCGGTAGACTCGACGCAACGGGGCCTTAGCTCAATTGGTAGAGCGCCTGCTTTGCAAGCAGGAGGTCAGGAGTTCGATTCTCCTAGGCTCCACCCATTGTGAAATCGCGGGGCCGTCGCCGCCGCGTGAGGCCGCTCGAGCCAGACGGACGTCGTCTTCTTGTGTCGTTACCACGGCGAGAAGAGACGAACTCTCCTCTGCTGTCGCGGCCTGTGACTACTACCGGACGGGGCCAAGAGGCCTGATTCTGCCCTCTCAGACCCTTCCATGGTCGTAAAACGCCATGGTGCACACGGGTCAACCCCGAACGTTAATCCGAATCTCACTCGCCGTTAAGTGCCTCCTTTACCGTGGGCCCCCTCATCCGGTGAACAGATTGCGCTCGTGTCCACAGAAACCCGCCTCACGCTTCGCACCGCTCGCGCGCGGCCCGATCGCATTTTTCGCGGCCTCGCACTCGGGGCCGGCATTTCGGTCTTGGCGATCATGCTCCTGGTGGGCTTCTTCTTGGCGATTCGGGCGACCGACGCTCTCGGAACGGCGGGGTGGAGCTTTTTCACCGAGCAGGCTTGGGAACCAGACGCGGGTCGATTCGGCATTGCCGCGATCATCTTCGGCACGGTGCTCATTGCTGTTGTCGCCATCGCCGTTGCGGTTCCGCTGGCGTCAGCCTGTGCGCTCTACATCACGCAATACGCCCCTCAACGAGTGCGATCGACTTTGATCTCGTTGGTCGACCTCATGGCCGCGATCCCCAGCATCGTCTTCGGCTTGTGGGGATTCTTCTGGCTCCAGGGCGAGGTCGTCCCCGTCGCGCGGTGGATCTCCCAGAACTTTGGCTTCATCCCCTTCTTGACCGTAGAAGGAGCAGACCCGAGCGACCCCCTGGCGCCGACGACGGTGTTCACGTCGTCGACCTTCATTGCCGGGTTGGTGGTGGCGATGATGATCACGCCGATCATCACCTCGATCATGCGCGAGGTTTTCGACCAGGCACCGGTGGGTGAGCGCGAGGGTGCGCTCGCCTTGGGAGCAACCCGATGGTCGATGATTCGGGCGGTCGTGCTGCCCTTCGGACGTGCGGGAATGATCGGCGGAAGCATGCTGGGGCTGGGGCGGGCGCTGGGAGAGACGATCGCGGTCTACATCATCATCTCTCCGGTGTTCGTCATGCAGCCGCGAATCCTTGAGAACGGCGCGATCTCCGTGTCCTCGCTCATTGCCCTGCGGTACGGCGAAGCAACCGAGTTCGGACTCTCTGCCCTCATGGCAGCAGGGTTGACCTTGTTCTTGATGACCCTTGTCGTGAACTTTGCCGCCTCGTTGATCGTCGCTCGTTCCCGCTCGGGGGTGAGTAGCTAAGCCATGGCGATCGACACCAAGCCGGCCATGCTGCCGCCGTCCACCGTGAGTTCACCTCCCCCGATTGAGGTCGATGTGGCGCCTGAAGAAGTGGGAGCGAGCGAAGCCAACCGAGCACGCGGGATGCGACGCGAGGTCCGTCGCCAACTCGGCGGAGCGCGTCTCGGCGACCTGTTCGCCCTTGTGGGTGCCGTGACCGCATCCCTCAGCACGACCTGGGCGGTGACCACCCAGATCATGCCTGTCACCGGATCCTTGGGCCCTTTCCTGATTGCCTTCGCGCTGTTCGTTGCGTTCTACACGCTTCTTCTCTCGTTCACTGAGCCCACGCCGATTGTTCGTGATCGTGTTGCGTCGGTGGTTGTGCACAGCCTCGCGATCATCGTGGTGCTCACTCTCATCTTCGTGGTGGCCTTCACCATCTTCAGAGGACTCGAAGCGCTCCGCTTTCCCAACTTCTTCGTACAGGACATGTCACTTGCCGGGCCGCTCGATCCGCTCAGCGCCGGGGGCATCGTTCACGCGATTGTCGGCTCCTTGATCCAGATCACGATCGCCCTGGTGATCACGATTCCCCTGGGAATCTTGACGGCGCTGTATCTCAACGAGATGCCCGGTCGCTTTGCAAGCTTCGTACGCACGGTAGTCGAGGCCATGTCGGCGCTGCCGTCGATCGTTGCGGGACTCTTCATCTACGCCACCGCAATCCTGATCCTCGGACTCGAGAAATCGGGCTTCGCGGCCGCACTGGCGATCAGCGTCATGATGCTGCCGATCATGATCCGCGCGTCTGACGTCGTCATCCGGATGGTGCCATCCACCCTGAAAGAGGGGGCGATCGGCCTCGGGGCGGGGCAGTGGCGCACCGTCTGGCACGTCGTTCTCCCCACCTCCCGATCGGGACTCGCCACCGCGATCATCCTCGCGACAGCCCGCGGAATCGGCGAGACCTCGCCTGTACTTCTCACCTCGGGGTTCACCGCGGCGATGAACCTTGATCCGCTCCGCGGGCCGATGGTCTCGCTCCCTCTCGCTGTCTTCCAGTTCGTCAAATCTCCAGAACCGACGATGATCGCTCGCGGTTTCGGGGCCGCTGCGGTGCTCATGCTGCTCGTGCTTCTGCTCTTCGCGGGCGCGCGGTGGTTGGGAGGCCGCACGATCGAGAAGCAAGACCGCGCACGCCACCGCAGAGAACGGGCTCTCGCGTCCGTCGTAGCCGCGATCGCCTCCATCGGCCGCGCCGTTCGTCACATCGGTCGACGAGCCGTTCCAGTGTTGCGAGCTGCTCACGTCGCTGGGGCGCGCGTGGCACGTGCCATCAACGGACTGTGGGTCGTGCTCTCGCAACGCGTGCGCCAAGCACTCGGGTATCGCTCTCCCGAGATGCCGCCAACCGAGTCGATCGACCCATCCACCTCGCTTTCCTTAGCAGCAGGAGAACAGACATGACCCGACGACGTCGCACTTCGTTCATCTCGGTCCTCGCCGCTGCTGTGACGTTCTCGATCATGGTGTCGACAGCGGCGAGCGCAACCCCGCAAGAGCCCGCGCCCCCCAGCACCACGCTCCAACCAGCCACCACGACGTATGTGCCCATCAGCGGCGCCGGCTCGTCGTGGAGCGCCAACGCCATTGACCAATGGCGCCGGAACGTGCAGCAGTTCGGCATGCGCGTCAACTACGCGAGCACCGGATCGTCAGACGGGCGCAACCAATTCCGGTCGGGGACGGTGGACTTCGCATCGTCGGAGATTCCCTACGGATTGACCGACGGAGGCGTGGTCGATACTCCCCCCAGTCGCAAATTCAGCTACATGCCGATCGTGGCAGGCGGTACGTCGATCATGTACAACCTCACAATCGGCGACCAGCGCATCACGAATCTTCGTCTTTCGGGCGATACGATCACTCGCATCTTCACGGGCGTGATCACCAGCTGGGATCACCCCGCCATCAAGGCCGATAACCCCGGGATCACTCTGCCTGCCCGCAGGATCGTGCCGGTCGTGCGCTCAGACGGTTCGGGCTCGACTGCACAGCTCACGGGGTGGATGGCCTCGGAGCACCGTTCGCTGTGGGACGCATACTGCGCCAAGGCGAACCGGCCTCTGCCGTGCGGTCAGACCTCGAACTTTCCCGTTCTGTCTGGCTCGGGATTCGTCGGGCAACCGGGGTCTCAGGGCGTGGCGGGTTACGTCTCTCAACGGGCAAATGTGGGGACGATCACCTATGTCGAGTACTCCTACGCGCTCAAGGCGGGCTATCCCGTCGCGAAGGTGTTGAACCAGGCCGGCTTCTACGTAGAGCCCACGGCCTCGAATGTCGCGGTCTCGCTACTCAGCGCGCGCATCAACACCGACACGACATCGTCTGCCTACCTCACGCAGATCCTCACCGGGGTCTATCGGAGTACTGACCCGCGCGTGTACCCCCTCTCGTCGTACTCGTACCTCATCGTGCCCACGGCCGTGGAAGGAAACTTCACCGCGAGCAAGGGAGAGACCCTCGGCGCGTTCGCTTACTACTTCCTGTGCGAAGGTCAACGCCAGGCGGAGGCGCTGGGCTATTCGCCGCTGCCCATCAACCTTGTGGAGGCTGGTCTCGCCCAGGTCCGAAGGATTCCTGGCGTTGAAGCGCAGACGATCAACATCAGTCGGTGCAACAATCCGACCTTCTCTGCGGACGGAACCAACACTCTCGCCCAAAATGCCCCGCAGCCTGCCGCCTGCGATCGCCGCGGCGAGACGCAGTGTTCGTCGGGCACCGGTGGCGCGGCAGAGCAACCGACTCCCACCGATAACTCCGGGGGAACAGACGGTGGTGCCGGAGCTGACGGCGGGTCGGGTGCGGGCTTCGACACGGGCGGCGAGTCAGGTCTCGACGGCTTCGGCGGAGACGGAACAGGATCCGACAGCTCTGGCGGTGGTACCAAGATCTGCGAGATCGATACCGGCCTCTGTCAGACCGTCGCGTCTGTGCCCGTGGAGATCGAACGTGCGGACAGCGGATGGACTCGCGACACCGTGATGATGCTGATTGCTGCGCTCGCTCTGCTCGCGACCGTCTTTCTTCCGCCGATGTTCGCTCGAGTGATTCGTGGATCGAGGGGTGTGTCATGAGAGCACAACGCCTGCAACACGCAGCTCGGCGTCTCGTGGTCGGCGGAATCGTGCTCAGTGTGGTGGGCACGATCGGCCTCATGGCGCCCCCATCGTCGGCGGTCGCAACGAGCGGCTCGGCGGTATCGGTGCGCTGGGGCGACGTGCATCCTGGAGCGACAGGGCCAGACGCGGCGGCACTTGACGATCTCGAGATCACCGTGAGTCAGACCCAGGAACTGACGAGCCAAGGGATCGAGATCTCCTGGAGCAACGGGACTCCGACGTCGCTGGGCGAGTTCGCGACCGATTACCTGCAAATCATGCAGTGCTGGGGAGACGACCCGGCGGGTCCGTTACCGACCCAGTGCCAATGGGGTGCACCGACGAGCACCATCACGACGCTGATTGGCCTGCGAACCGGCAGCCGTGACCTCGTGCGTAATGAGGACCCGGCTCAGGTCTACAACGAGACCGTACGGATCCCGCCGCCGCCTGACAACCCGTTCGCGAATGTGTTCCGAGTACCCTTCCAACCCGTTGACGGGACTAGCACCTTTGCGTCGAGCGACTACTTCGACTCAACCACGTCGAATGAGCTGACCGCTGTTCGCACGGGCGCTGACAGAAGTGGGTCGGTGCTGTTCGAGGTACAGACGGCCCTGGAGGCACCGCACCTTGGTTGTGGGGCTGTGCAGGGGGAGACTAACCGCTCGTGCTGGCTCGTGGTCGTGCCACGTGGGGGGTTCAATCTCAATGGCAAAGACGCGACCACCGCATCCTCGGCGGGGCGAGTCATGGGAAGCCCGCTGTCGGCGACCGCGTGGGCGCAGAGAGTCGCGATCCCTCTCGACTTCCAGCCCCTCACTCGCTCGTGTTCACTCGGATCCGAAGAGCGGCGGGTTGCCGGGGCAGAGACCATCAGCGCGGCCATCACGCGCTGGCAACCGGTGCTGTGCGGGGACGGTGTGACCTTCGGGTATTCGCTCCTTGGTGACGGCGAAGCGCGTCGCTTGATCGTTCGGGAGGACGAGAGCGCGAGCAGGCTCGCCTTCGTCACTTCGGCATTCTCCGAGGAAGAACGCCAGGGAGCAACCATCAAATACGCTCCAGTCGCACAGAGCGCCATCGTCGTCGCCTACAACATTGATTTTGCTCTCAACAGCGAGTCCGCCATCGCGGTGAAGAACGGAACCCGTGTCGGCGAACTAGTTCTGAACGCCCGCCTCGTTGCAAAGCTGTTGACGCAGTCGTACCGAAACGACATTCCCGACAGCGGCATCGCCGGCGGGGTTACGGCCAACCCGGTTTCCATCGTGAAAGACCCGGAGTTCCTCCGACTCAATCCTGACTTCCGCGACTTCGGCATCAGCGCCTTCCCGCCTGGCATCGTCGTCGCGTTAGGAGGAAACGACGCCCATGCCCTCGTGTGGCGCTGGCTTCGCTCTGACCCGCTCGCGCGCGGATTCTTGGCCGGGGTACCGGACGAGTCGGGCATGCGGATCAACAGCGCGTACGAGT
This sequence comes from Microbacteriaceae bacterium UBA6152, assembly GCA_002423075.1. Taxonomy (GTDB): domain Bacteria; phylum Actinomycetota; class Actinomycetes; order Actinomycetales; family Microbacteriaceae; genus Microcella. The sequence goes on along the minus strand of DIUS01000150.1, from coordinate 4,927 downwards.
CTCTTGATCTCGACATCACTCCCAGCGACGCTTTTCCGAAGGCAGATCTGTCGACCCTTCAAGAAGACCCCGCACCCCCTCCCGGCTTCGGCACGCTCGACATGCGCCCCTACGCGGCGGACTATCAAGAGGCCTCCTTGCGGGTGCTGCGAGGTGAATCTGGTGCGCGCACGGCATGGGATCCGACGCGGCTTCCGCCGAGTTATGTCTCGACGGGTGTGCAGCGCCCTGGCGCGCGATTCATGATCGCGATTGTCGACGCTCCCAGTGCGGCACGCTTCGGGTTGAGAGCGGCGAAGCTCGTGAACGCGGCCGGTCAAGCGGTGTTGCCGACCGCAGAGGCGATCACGACGACGATCGCGTCGGCCCCTGTCGACGCCGCAACGGGCGTGCGCACCATCGATCCGGCTCTTGTTCAGAGCGGCACCTACCCTCTGACCCTGCCGATCTATGCCGCTGTGAACTACTGCGCGGCCGATGAAGCTGCCTTGAACGACTACAAGACACTTCTCGACTACGCGGTTGGACCCGGTCAGTCGCCCGGCGACAGATCGGGACAACTGCCCAACGGGTACGTACCGCTCGCCGCGGCCGATGTTGCGGCAACGACGGCGATGACCATGTCGTTTGATACGGCCGCCGCCGACTGCGCGAGTGCCGTCACGCCCGAGTCAACGGATACGCCTATCGACGAGCTCGGAGGCGGATACGCGCCTCCGGAGGGTTTGCCCGCAGAGACCCCGGTTGAGGCGACGGCGTTCCCGGAGGTCGAGATCATTCGTTCCGTAGCTTCGGTGCCCGGGGGAATAGGACCCGCGGGTTTCGCGGCCGCTCTCGGCCTCGGGATCCCGAGCATGTTTGCCGGCGCGATCCTCTCGCGCCGCGCGCGACGACTTCTCGAAGCCGAGGAGGCCCTGTTCGACTGAACAGCAGGCGGTGTACACAGCTCCTTCAGTACCTCACCCTGCGTCTCGACCGAGACGCGCCCTTTGAAAGGAAATCTGGGTTCATGAATACGAAATTCTTCGCTCGTAGCCTCGCGGTTGCGTGCGCAGGTGCGCTTGTCGCGGGAGCCTTCGTGGCTGCCCCCGCTGCGGCCGATCCTGCGGCAAACGAATACGGCCAGCTCGTCGTCTTCGGCTCGGACACCACGCAGGACGTCATGCAGGGTCTCTCGGGTGCGGTGAACGTGACCGCCGATGAGAACCTGCTGGCCAATTACCTTGCCGTGGGCTCGTCGACCGTTCAGATCGACGCCGCAGGCACCGTCGCCCCTCGGGCGAACGGTTCGTCGGCAGGCAGAGACATGCTCCGCGTGGCGATCGGCCAGGCGGCGACGGCGACCATTGCCCGCAAAGAGGGTGGGTCGTTCTCGGCGAACTCGAACGTTGTCGGCCAGATCCAGGCCGCACGAAGCTCGAGCGGCGTCGGGTCAAGTGGGGCAGTGAACGGCGTCTTGGCTTACGTGCCCTTCGCGAAGGATGCCCTGACCATGGCCGTCAAGGACGGCAGCCCTCTCGCTGTTGTGCCCTGGTACATCGGCAAGGGCGTAGACACGACGACCACGCCGGCGTTGACCGCCGTCTACAAGGGCGCGGTGACGCACGCCTACATCGATGGTGACGGTACCGTCGAGAACCCCTACACCTACGTCGGCGTTGGTGCCTCTGCCGAGCTTCCTGTGGGAGCGCCCGAGGGTACGAACGCCATCGCGCTCCGCCCGGTGGTTCCCCAGTCCGGCTCAGGCACGCGCTCGTACTTCATCGTCGACGTTCTTGGCCTGAAGGACGACAACACGGGCGGTATTTCCAGCGAGATCCGTAGTTCGAAAATCACCATTGACAGCACGGTTTACGACGTGCAGGAGCACGACGGAACGGTCATGGGCCTCGACGAGGCGGTGATCGGTCCGTTCTCGATCGGTCAGTTCGTGGCGTTCACCAACTACGACACCGTGGGTCAGCCGGTCGTGACGGACCGTCGCAACGGCGCGTCGCTGCTGCCGCTCAAGGCGACTGAGGCGCTGACGGCGCAGGTTCCCTTCGTCGACGCGGGCAACGGCTTGGTCAAGGCCAACCCGAGCTTCGTGGCCGCGACGCGCGACGTCTACAACATCGTTCCGTCGCGCAAGCTCGATGACCCGAGCACGATCGAGCACCGCGTGTTCAACGGTCCTGAGTCACTGATCTGCCAAGAGGACGCCACGATCGAGCTCTACGGGTTTGTTCCGATCGACACGTGCGGCGACGACACCATCCGCGCCTACGCCCCGAGCGCGGACAACACGAGCACGGTGACCTGGGTGGCGCCGACTGGTCTTTCCGTCGGTCAGACGCAGAACGTACTGGTGACGGTTGACTCGAAGATTCACCGTCAGGGTGGCCGGGTCAACATTCTCAGCGGCTCGCAGATCGTCGGCACAGCAACCGTCGCCCCGCATGTCAACGCCGCGACCGCTGAGGTCTCTGTGCCGGTTCTCGTGGACACCACGTCCGTGAGCGTTCAGCTGAGCGCCGTCTTCATTCCGACGCTCGCGGGTGTGACGGGCTCGGTGACGCCTGTCGCCACCGTTCCCGTGACGCAGGAGACCACAACCCGCATCTCCTCGAAGCGCACCTCGACGATCGGTCAGACCTTCACGGTCGTCGGCTGGGTTGACGGGGCACAGGGCGGCTCGCTTGAGTTGTATGACGGCGGCACGCGCCTGCAGAGCTACACGCTCGACAGTGACGAGCGGGGGGCGGCATTCGCCGTCGTCGCGAGAAAGGTCAGCTACAACCTTCAGGTGCGATATGTGCCTGCTGCTGCCACGAATGTGGCCCCGAGCGTCTCCGGACGCCTCGCAGTTGCCGTGGCCAAGGCCACGCCGATCGTGACCGCAACGGCCCCGACGGTGCTCTACGGCACCGCAGGCCGAGTCACGGTGACTGTTGCTCCGATCAATGGCATCGTGCCTACCGGTCGAGTTGAGGTTCGCAGCTCGCCGACCGGCCCGGTTCTTGGGTCTGGCACTCTGTCGGCGGCAGGGACGGTGGCGATCTCGCTGTCGCGAACCCTGACGAGGGCGACGCGCATTCTGACGGTTCTCTACGTCGGCAACACCCTGTTTAACCAGCGCAGCACGACGGTGAGCTTCACCGTTCGCTAGCACGCACAGGATGCCGCGGCGACCTCGGTCGCCGCGGCATCCTCGCTCCTCGGTCCATTCATCACTGACGGGAAGACATTCGTTATGGCCTCGAACGATCTCCGCGAGCCTTGGCGGCGCCTGCGTTCGCGGGCAGTCGGTGTCTGGTCACAGGCACGCTCGGTCGTCGTGCACGCGTCTCACGAGTTTGCTCGAGACGACGAGCACCTCGCCTCGGTCACGAATCGCTCCGTCACGTCGCCGTCGGCGTTCGAACGCGCTCGATTCGGGGGCGTGGCACTCATCGTGTTGGGCTCCCTGCTGCTCGGTTTTATTGCGTACGTGGTTACTGTGAGTCCCGTCACCCACGCGCGCGACCAAGGGATCTTGAGCGAAGAGCTTCGTTTTCAGTTGGCCAACTCGACCTCTCCGGTCTCGCAGACTGACTCTGATGGCGAGTTGCTCGCGCTGGGTACGCCCGTCGCGCTGCTCGAGATACCGTCCATCGCCCTCCGAACGGTTGTGGTGGAGGGGACGACGTCGACCGTTCTCCAGTCGGGGCCCGGCCACCGTCGAGACACGGTGATGCCCGGGCAACAGGGTTCGTCGGTGATCTTTGGTCGGCAAGCGGCATTCGGCGCCGTGTTCTCACACCTCGGCTCGGTCGAACAGGGTGACCGCATCAGGGTCACGACCGGGCAGGGGGTCGCGTCGTATCGCGTTGTCGGCGTTCGCGTGGGTCAGGCCGAATTGCCGGACCGACCGCCCGCCGAGGGCACGTTGACCCTCGTGACGGCGACCGGGCTCTCCTTCTTCGCGATGGATGTGCTGCGCGTCGATGCAGTGCTCGTGAGCGGTGCCTACGAGGCAGGGGCCCGTGCCTTCACGTACGCCGCTCTGCCGGATAGCGAGCTCGCTATGGCCTCGCAGTCAGAGAGCGCCGCCGAGATCGCCCTGTATTCACTCCTCCTCTTCGGGTGCGTTGTGATCGTCTCTCTTGCCCGGCGGCACTGGGGTCGATGGCAAGCGTGGGTCGCGGTTCTTCCGCCACTCGTTGCGCTCGCCTTCCTGCTCTTCCGCGAAGCCTCGGCACTCCTGCCCAATCTCACGTGAACGGACTTACCTCATGACTGAAATGACCGACCTCGACGTGCCGTCGAAGACCTTCGCCGACCAGGGCCTCGCGACGTTGCACGCGCGCGAGGTGTCAGCCTGGTTCGGAGATCGCAAGGTGCTCGACCGGGTGAGCCTCGAGATGAAGGCCGGCGAGGTGACAGCCCTGATTGGCCCGTCAGGCTGCGGCAAGAGTACATTCCTCCGGGTCTTGAACCGGATGCACGAACTTGTCCCTGGCGCGAGCCTGGCAGGGTCTGTTCTGGTGGACGAGAACGATGTGTACGACTCCACCATGCGCATCACCGACGCTCGTCGCGCCATTGGAATGGTCTTCCAGAAGCCCAATCCGTTCCCGGCGATGTCCATCGCAGACAATGCGGTCGCTGGTCTCACCTTGACCGGTCAGCGAATGACCCGTTCGGAGAAAGCCGATCTCATCGAGCAGTCGTTGACCATGGCCGGCCTGTGGAACGAGGTCAAAGACCGCCTGAGCGCCGCCGGTGGAAGTTTGTCGGGCGGTCAGCAGCAGCGATTGTGTATCGCCCGCTCACTCGCGGTCAAGCCGCGCGTACTTCTCATGGACGAGCCGTGCTCGGCACTTGACCCCACCTCGACGCGACGAATCGAGCAGACAATTCTGGAGCTCAAAGATCAGGTCACCATCGTCATCGTCACGCACAACAT
>DIUS01000015.1:23255-28466 GCA_002423075.1 Microbacteriaceae bacterium UBA6152 | reverse complement strand
TGGGTCTGGAACGACCTGCTCGTGGCCCTCGTGTTCTCGGGCGGCACGGCTGATGTCGCTCCGTTGACGCAACGACTGGCAGAGTTGGTCGGCAACTTCGGCCGCAATACCGAGCGGCTCCCCGCTGCAGCGTTCATCTCGCTCATCATTCCGCTCATCGTCTTCTTCAGCCTGCAGCGCTACTTCGTGCGCGGCCTGCTGGCGGGATCGACGAAGGGCTGATTCGGCTCACACCGCGAACCCCCGGTGGTGCCGCCTAGGCTCAGCGCATGAGCATGGGTGGTGGCCGCCGGGGTTCTCGGGTGTCGAGCGGCGATATCGAGGCGCAGCGAGCGGCGAATGCCGAGGCGCCTCGCATTCCCGACCTACTGCCGCGCATCGCGCAGCTGTTCCGACCCCACCGGGCCGCGCTCGGCATCACCATCTCGCTCGTACTCGTGTCGGCCGCGCTTAGTGTCGCACCCCCGCTGCTCACCCAACAGGCTTTCGACGTCGGACTCTTTCCGCCCGAGGGTACGCCCGACGTGCCTGTTCTGCTGCAGATCGTCGGCCTCATGCTGGGTCTCTGGGTGGTCTCGGCCGGCCTTGGCATCGCTCAGACGCACCTGACGGCAACGATCGGCAACAGCGTCATGGCGCAGCTGCGCGTGAGGCTTTTCGCCCATCTGCAGTCGATGGAGCTCGGGTTCTTCACGCGCACAAAGACAGGAGTCATACAGTCGCGACTGCAGAACGACGTCGGCGGCGTCGCCGGTGTGCTCAGCAACACCGTGTCGAGCGTCATCGGCAACACGGTGACGGTCATTGCCGCCTTCGTCGCCATGCTTCTGCTGAGCTGGCAGCTCACGATCGTCGCCGTCGTGCTGCTACCCGTGCTCGTCATCGCTCAGCGGCGCGTGGGCCAGGTGCGGGCGCGCATTGCGACGAAGACGCAAGAGTCGCTCAGCGATATGACGGCGATCACGCAAGAGGCCCTGAGCGTCTCGGGCATTCTGCTGGCCAAGAGCTTCTACCGCCAAGAGAGCGAGGTCGAACGCTACCGGCGCGAGAACGACACTCAGCGCGGCCTGCAGGTGCAACTCGCGATGAGCGGGCAGTGGTTCTTCGCCCTGGTCAACGTCTTTCTCTCGGTGATTCCCGCGGTCGTGTACCTCGTGGCGGCGTGGCTGCTGCAGATGGATGTGGCGGTCACCGCGGGCACGATCGTCGCCTTCACGACCGTGCAGGCCCGCCTCACCTTCCCGCTCATGGGGCTCATGCGGGTGGCGCTCGACCTGCAGACAAGCGGCGCGCTCTTCGCCCGCATCTTCGAGTACCTCGACCTCGAGCCGCGCATCGTCGAGGCACCCGACGCACGCGACGTCGATGAGGCGCAGCGCGGGCGTGTGCGGTTCGACGACGTCGTCTTTCGCTACCCCGACGCTGCGGATGACAGCACACCGACGCTCGACGGCATCTCGTTCTGTGTCGAGCCCGGTCAGTTCGTCGCGTTCGTCGGACCGTCCGGCGCTGGCAAGACGACCATCTCGTACCTCGTGCCGCGCCTGCACGAGGTGACGAGCGGTGTCGTCGAGGTCGCGGGTGTCGACGTGAGGGCGCTGCGGCAGCAGAGCCTCATCGACCACGTGGGCATCGTCAGCCAAGAGACCTATCTGTTTCACGCGTCGATCGCCGAGAACCTGCGGTATGCCAAGCCCCATGCGACGGATGCTGAGCTCGAGGCCGCGTGCCGTGCGGCGAGCATCCACGACACCATCGACAGCTTTCCCGATCGCTACGACACGATCGTCGGCGAGCGCGGGTACCGCCTCTCGGGTGGTGAGAAGCAGCGTGTCGCAATCGCACGCGTGCTGCTGAAAGACCCGCCCGTGCTCATTCTCGACGAGGCCACGAGCGCGCTCGACTCGGTGTCAGAGCGCGTCGTTCAGGCCGCGCTCGACACCGCGAGCCGAGGCCGCACGACGATCGCGATCGCGCACCGGCTGTCGACCATCAGCGCCGCAGACGTCATCCACGTCGTCGATCACGGTCGCATCGTCGAGAGCGGCACGCACGGCGATCTCATCGAGCTCGGAGGTGTCTACGCTCGGCTCGTCGCCCAGCAGTCGGCCGACTACGACCGGTCGGCGAGCAGCTCGACCATGTAGTCGAGCTCTTTCTGCTGCAGCTGCACCATGCCTTGCGCGAGCTGGGTGACGAGCGGGTTGTCACTGCGGGCGATCACGGCCTCGGCCATCTCGACGCCGCCGATGTGGTGCTCGATCATGAGCTCGAGATACAGCCGCTCGGCCTCGACGCCTGTAGCGTTCTTCAGGGCCTGCATCTGCTCAAAAGAGGCGACGCCCGGCATGGGCTCACCGGGCACGTGGTCGCCATGGCCGTCATGACCGGCCGCGCCGTCGATGACGGGGCGCGCCAGCCACTCCATCTCGTCGGCCGACGAGGTCTGAGGCAGGCCCCACATCGCGAGCCATGCGAACATCTGACCCTGCTGCTGCGTCTGGGCGGTCGCGATGTCGAGCGCGAGCAGTCGGATCTCGGGGTCATCGGAGCGGTCGCGCACGAGCAGCGACATCTCGACCGCCTGGCCGTGATGCACTTTCATGTCGCGAGCGAACCCGGCCTCGGCGCTCGACTCACCCGGCATCGGCGTGCCCGATGCGGTGACTCGGCCGACGAGAACTCCGATGACGAGCGCGACGAGCACGAGCAGGCCGACGACGACGATCATTCGTGCGCGGCCGACAGGCGTCGGCGCGATGGGGTCACTCGACTCGACGGCCGTCATGGTCAGGAGATCTTGCCTTCACCGTCGAGCGCCTGGCTGCAGAGCGCGCCGGGCTCGGGAGCGCTGGGCGACTCGCGGTACTTGATGATGAATTCGCGAAGTCGCGGGTCGTCGACGCCGTCGAGTGCGAGCTGCACGCCCCAGGCGCTCGCCACGACCGGGGCATCGAGTCCCTCGAACGGCGACAGGATCATGTATGAGCTTGGCATCGCACCGCGCAGAGCGTCGAGATCGCCACCCGTCACCTGCTCGGGGTCGTACGTGACCCACACGGCACCGTGCTCGAGCGAGTGGACGGCGTACTCCGCGGGAACGGGCTGCTCGTAAGTGCCGCAGTTGAGCCAGCTCGGGTTGTGCGGGCCGCCTGCAGGGGGCGTCATGGTGTACTCGACGGCGCTCTGCACGTGCGTCGCTTCGATGCCCTCGAAAGTCTCGAGCCCGGCGATCTCGATGGTGTCGGGGTCGACCGGCGGGGTCGCCGACGTCACAACCACGGTCACCAGGGTGCCGACGATGAGCACACCGGCGGTGGTGCCCGCGACGATGCCGATCAGGCGGTTGCGCTTCTCTTTCGCCTGCTTGGCCTTGAGGGCTGCGACCTTTTCGGCACGGCGCTTCTCGCGCTGCTGCTTAATGGTGGGACTCTCGTCGGCGGTCTTGTCGTTCTCGGCCACAGGGCGGGCTCCTGTCGGGGGGTTCGGGCAGGGGTCGGTGCAGTGCACAGGTCGACCTAAGCCTGCCAGATGACGCACAGGGGATGCTGTGAAGACTTCTCGATCTCACTCGCCCTCGGGCCCGGTGCGGCGGTACTGTGATGCCACCTGTTTCCCTCGCGCGCGCCGGCGCCCCGAGCAGAGGAACTGTATGACGCTCGTTGCGGAAGAGCCGGGGAACGACCCCTCGTCGGGTCGGCATGCGCGGCGGCGACGCGCGGGTCTGAGCATCCAGTCGAGCGTGTTGCTCATGCTGCTGGGGGTGAGCCTTGCCTCGAACGTGCTCGTGGGCGTCATCGGCTATGTCAACGCGACCGACTCTCTGCGTGACGCGGCGTTCGAGCGCCTGGTCGAAGTGCGCGACTCGCGTGCTCGTGAGATCAGCCGACTCTTCTCGACGATCGAGAACACCGTCGTCGTGCACTCGCGCGGGCAGAGCGTCGTCGATGCCACGCTCGCCTTCACGCAGGCCTTCGATGAGCTCGATGACACCGAGCTCACCGACGAGCAAACCGCGCTGCTCGAGAGCTACTACAGCGAGGTCTTCGGGCCGCGGCTGACCGATGCGACCGGCTCGGTGGCGAGCGTCGAGAGCTTCGTGCCGAACACCGCGGCCGCCCGCTACCTGCAAGTGCTCTACACCGCGCCGCACGACTCGTTCGACGCAGCAATCGCGGTCGACGACGCGGGCGACGGCAGCACGTGGTCGGCCGCGCACGCTCAGTACCACGACTACTTCAGGTCGATGACGCAGCTGCTCGACTATGAAGACGTTCTGCTGCTCGATGCTGAGGGTCGAGTGGTCTACAGCGCGTTCAAGGGTGTCGACCTCGGCACCAACGTGCTGAGCGGTCCCTACCGATTCTCGAACCTCTCGGCCGCCTACGGCTCGGCCATGGGCAGCAACCTGCTCGGCGAAGTCAGCTTCACCGATTTCGAGGCCTACCCGCCGTCGCTCAACTTGCCCGCCGGGTGGGCTGTCACGCCCATCGGCTCAGGGGGCGCTCTGATCGGAGCCATGGCGGTCGAGCTGCCCATCGAGCGGCTCAGCAACGTCATGACGGCCGACGGCGACTGGAGCCAGGGCGGGCTCGGTGAGACCGGAGAGGCCTACCTGGTGGGCATTGACGGTCTCATGCGCTCTCCGTCGCGCTTGCTGCAGGAGAGCCCGGAGCAGTTCGCCGAGACTGCCCGCGCCGCCGGCATCGCCGACGTCACGATCGATCTCGTGCTCGCCCGTGAGACGACGCTCGGGGTGCTGCCCGTGAGGTCAGCCGCCGTCGAGTCGGCCCTCGTCGGCCGTGAAGGAACCACGATCTCAGCGAACTACCTGGGGCGCGACACCCTCGCCGCGTTCGGGAGGGTCGAGGTCGATGATCTGGACTGGGTCGTCATTGCCGAACTCGACACCGGGGAAGCCTTTGCACCCGTCACCGAGTTCACCCGCAACCTCATCATGTCGTCGGCCGTGCTCGCCCTTGTCGTCTCTGTGCTCTCGCTGCTGCTCGCGCGCGTGTTCGTGCAGCCGCTACGGCGGCTCTCGGCTGCGGCACAGCGCATCGCTGCCGGAGAGACGGGGGTCACCGTCGATGCGGGCTCGAGCGACGAGATGTCGAGTGTCTCGGCGGCGTTCAACGACATGAGCCGCAGTCTGCAGGTGAAAGCCGAGCTGCTCGACCAGCAGCAGGCCGAGAGCGAGCGACTGCTGCG
>DIUS01000015.1:0-23218 GCA_002423075.1 Microbacteriaceae bacterium UBA6152 | reverse complement strand
CGACTCTCGAGGCGCTCAACGAGCTCGTGCGGCAGTTCGACGAGGCCGCGACAACGATCGGCGTCGAGCACGTGCGCACGGCGACGAAGGGCTATCTGGCGAGCTGCGGCTTGACGGTGCCGCGCATCGACAATGCGCGCCGCATCGTCGACTTCGCGCTCGAACTGCAGCGAATTCTCGATCGGTTCAGCGCGCAGTGGGGAGTCTCGCTGCGCCTGCGCGCCGGCCTCGACGTCGGCAGCGCGAGCAGCGGTCTCGTCGGTCGCGCGCACATGGTCTATGACCTCTGGGGAGAGGCGGTCAACCTCGCCTTCCGGGTGCAGGCCGAGCGGGGTGAGTCGGGCATCTACCTGACCGAGCGCGTGGCGAGCGGAGTGCCTTCGAGCGTGCCGCTCATCGACGTGGGCGTCGTCGATACTCCCTCGGGCCCCCAGCGCATCCTGCGCATCGACCTCGCGCACGGCCATGACTGAGGTCTGGCTCGAGCCCTGGTTCTGGCCGTCGGTCGCGGTGATCGTCGGCCTGCCGCTCGTGCTGCTCGTGCTCAGTGAGCTTTACGAGTCGCTCAAGCGGCAGGGCAACCCGGCCGCGCGCATCGTGCGGCTCGTGCGCAACTACATCGCGCCCGTCGCCGCACTGCTCGTGCTGCTGAGTCAGGTCGACCAGGCCGAGGTCGATGCTTCGTGGAGCCGCATCACGGCGACGGTGCTCGGTTTCCTCGTGATTGTGGTGCTCATCAACGGGGTCAACGTCGCACTGTTCTCGACCGCCCGCAAGGGCACCTGGCGTGATCGGCTGCCGACGATCTTCGTCGACGTGGGTCGATTTCTGCTGATCATCATCTCTCTCGCTCTGCTGTTCTCGTGGGTCTGGGAAGCTGATGTCGCCGGCCTGTTCACAGCCCTCGGCATCGGGTCGATCGTCATCGGTCTCGCACTGCAGAACGCCGTCGGCTCGGTGCTCTCGGGGCTGCTGTTGTTGTTCGAGCAGCCGTTCCACATCGGCGACTGGCTGAAGGTCGGCGACGTGACCGGCTACGTCACCGAGGTCAACTGGCGCTCGGTGCACATCCGCACCGTCTCGGGCGTCGTCATCGTGCCGAACAGCGAATTGGCGGGCGCGTCGTTCACGAACCTCACCGCCAAGAACGCACCGTTCACGGCCTTCCAGATGGTGCAGTTCGCCACCGAGGATGAACCCGAGACCGTCATCGCCGTCATGAACCAGGTGGCGGCCGACCTGCCGCAGATCGTCGCCGGGCGAGAGCCCGGTGTGGGCACTTTCGCGGCAGGCGAGTACGAGATCAACATTCCTGTTGCCACGCCGGGCGACGAGTACGACGTGCTCACCGAGTTTCGCCGGCGGCTCTGGTACGCCGCACGGCGCGCGGGTCTGCACCTCGATGGTGACTACTTCGTCGACTACGACACCGCCGAGCGTCGGGGCGAGTTGCTCGAACGCTTCGCCTCCGCACTGTACTTCGCCCCCGACGAGGTGCGCGGCCTCGCGCCACGCGTGCGGGTCGAGCGTTTCGTCGAGGGCGAGAAGCTGCAGCACATCGGAGAAGTGCCGGCGGGCATCCGACTCATCGAATCGGGCGTCACGCGCATGGTCGTCGAGGCGGCGGGCGGGGTGAGGGTTCCGGTGACCGAGCTCACGCGTGACGATATCGTCGGACTCACATCGCTGACCCGCCAAGGCATCAACGCCTCGGTGTACGCGATGTCGCCCGTGACTGCGCTCTTCGTGCCGGTCGCCGTCGTCGACGATCTCGTGGCACGTCGACCCGAGCTGGCCCGAGACTTCGGTCGCGAGATCGACAACCGACGTCAGCTCGTGCGTGATGCGTTCGCCCTTGCCGGCATCGAGGTGCCCGCGGGCACGCGCACGATCGCCTACTGAGCGCGTTTGTCACGAACCCCGGCTCGCCGCGGCCCGCTGATAGATTCGCGGGGTGAAGTACGCCGCTTCGATCGTCGATCTCATCGGCAACACGCCGCTCGTGCGCCTCAACCGGGTGACCGAGGGAATCTCGGCGACCGTGCTCGCCAAGGTCGAATACCTCAATCCCGGCGGCTCGGCGAAAGACCGCATCGCGACGCGCATCATCGATGCGGCTGAACGCGAGGGTCTGCTGAAGCCGGGTGGCACGATCGTCGAGCCGACGAGCGGCAACACCGGCGTGGGGCTCGCCCTCGTCGCCCAGCAACGCGGTTATCGGTGCGTCTTCGTTCTGCCCGACAAAGTGGGGGAGGACAAGCGCAACGTGCTCACCGCCTACGGGGCCGAGATCGTCGTGACGCCGACGGCCGTCGCGCCCGACGACCCCGAGTCGTACTACAGCGTCTCTGACCGCCTGGCGCGCGAGATCGAGGGCGCCTTCAAGCCGAACCAGTACGCCAACCCCCATGGTCCGCTGAGCCACTACGAGACGACCGGCCCTGAGATCTGGCGCGACACCGACGGTCTCGTGACGCACTTCGTCACCGGGGTCGGCACGGGCGGCACGATCACCGGCACGGGCCGCTACTTGCGCGAGATCAGCGCCGACCGTGCGAGCGGGCGCGTGCAGATCGTGGGCGTCGACCCCGTCGGCAGCGTCTATTCGGGCGGCACCGGTCGGCCCTATCTCGTCGAAGGCGTCGGCGAAGACTTCTGGCCCGAGGCCTACGATCCGGGCGTGGTCGACCGTATCGTCGCCGTGAACGACCAGCAGTCGTTCGACATGACCCTGCGCCTCGCGCGCGAAGAGGGCCTGCTCGTCGGCGGCTCGTGCGGCATGGCGGCCGTGGGCGCGCTTGAGGTGGCACGCGAGCTCAGCCCCGACGACGTCGTCGTCGTGCTGCTGCCCGATGGGGGCCGCGGCTATCTCGGCAAGATCTTCAACGACGGCTGGATGCGTCGCCACGGCTTCACGCGCCCCGCGGGCTCGCCCACCGTGGCCAATCTGCTCGGCACGCCGCCGCGCGCCCTGCCGCACCTACGACGCGAGAACTCGGTAGCGGATGCCGTCGCCGCTTTCGAGGCCGGCCACGACGCACTGCCGGTGCTCGCCGCCGAGCCGCCCGTCGTACTCGGTGAAGTGCTCGGCGCCGTCGACGCCCCGACACTGCTGCGGGCACTCGCCACCGGCGCGGTGAACGCAGCAGATCCGATCACCGCGGTGATGGGGCCAAGCCTGCCGGTGGTCGGCGCCCACGAGAGCTTCGAGGCGGCGCGCGATCGCTTCAGCGAACGGGGAGCGGGCGGACGGCATCCCGAAGCACTGCTCGTGCTCGACGGGGGCAACCCGATCGGCATGCTGACCCGCACTGATCTGATCGCGGCGTTTGCCGCCGCACCGGAGGGCACCTTGTGACTGACGACCATAACCTGCACGGCTTCGCCACGCGCGCTATTCATGCCGGGCAGGAGTTCGATCCGACGACGGGCGCCGTCACGCCGCCGGTCTACTTCACCTCGACGTTCGTGCAGCGTGCCATCGGCGACCTGCGCGGCGGCTACGAGTACGCGCGCGGCGGCAACCCGACTCGTGATGCTCTGCAGACCCAGCTCGCCTCGCTTGAGGGCGGCCGGTTCGCGCTCTCGTTTGCCTCGGGCCTCGCCGCCGAAGACGCGCTGCTGCGCGCGGTGCTGAAGCCGGATGATCGAGTGCTCATGGGCAACGACGTCTACGGCGGCACCCACCGGCTGGTGCGGCGCATCTTCGGGCCGTGGGGGGTCGAGCTGACGACGATTGAGCTGGGCAACCTGGAGGCGACGCGCGAGGCTCTCGAGTCCCTGAAGCCCCGGGTGCTGTGGCTCGAGACGCCGAGCAACCCGCTCATGAAGATCACCGACATCACGGCGCTCGCCGAGCTCGCTCACGCTGTTGGAGCCGTCGTGGTCGTCGACAACACCTTCGCGACGCCCTACCTGCAGCAGCCGCTCGTGCTCGGCGCCGATGTTGTCGTGCACTCGACGACGAAGTACCTCGGCGGCCACTCCGATGTGCTCGGCGGGGCAATCGTCACGAACGACGACGAGCTGGCTGATCAGGTGCGATTCCACCAGTTCGCGGCGGGCGCCGTCTCGGGCCCCATGGATGCCTGGCTCACGACGCGCGGCATCAAGACTCTCGCGGTGCGCATGCGCCAGCACTCGGCCAACGCGCAGGCGATCGCCGAGTCGCTCGCCGGGCATGCCACGGTCTCGCGCGTCTACTACCCGGGTCTCGTCGATCACCCCGGTCACGATCTCGCCGCCCGGCAAATGCGCGATTTCGGCGGGATGCTCTCGCTCGAGCTCGCCGGAGGAGCACCCGCCGCACGCCGCTTCGCCGAGAGCCTGCGCGTCTTCAGCCTCGCCGAGTCGCTCGGCGGAGTCGAGTCGCTCGTCAACTATCCCAGCGAGATGACGCACGCCTCGGTGCGGGGCACCGAGCTCGAGGTGAGCGACGCGATCCTGCGCCTGTCGGTCGGCATCGAAGAGGTCGACGATTTGCTCGCTGACGTGCGGCAGGCGCTCGCCGCACTGGCATAGGGCGCGCAATCGGCAGTGGGGTTCATCGTCAGAAGTTGGGTGATGCTCACGTGAGAGCGCCCGCAGGCATAGTGAGCCTGCGGGTGTGACCGTACACATCGCGATCCGATCGGAACTTGTACGATGGCACACGTAACTCAGTCAGCAGAGGCGAGCCTCGGCACATCGAGCACTGGGTGAAAGGCCGCGCGGCGTGTTCTCTTCGACGACGCCGGGCGGACTCCACTGCTGCTACTCACCATCAGTCTGATGCTTCTTCCTTTAGTGTTCGCGCTCATTCGCGTGCTCGTCACCGCTCGACTCGTCAATCGATGGAACACCATGCGCGAACAAGAAGAGGCCGTGGCGCGCTTTCACGGCCTCTCGCGCATCGCTTTTCGAAGCCTCTCGCATGCCGTGAATGATGTCAGGCGCATGATCGTCGCGCCCGCGTTGAGTGTTGATCTCCGTGTATTGGTTATTCCTGGTCTAGATCGCGCGGATGTCGATGACTGCCTCGGTCACGTCCCGAGGGGTGGTGTAATTCTTGGCGGGTGAGCGTCGCGTCGTCAACGTGATGAGCCATCGTGCGATGGTCAGTGAGAGCCGTTCGAAGTTCCTCACAGAAAGACACGATCACACGATGGCTCTTGACCAGTCTGCCCTGCTCGACCTTCTTGCCGAGCTGAAACTCACCGATGTCCCCGATCGGATCAGGGTCGCGACCGAGACCCATCGAGTCCGTCTTCGGGCAGATCACTGCCGGCCGGGGCATCCGATCCTTCACCCGCCGAGGCCTTCACGCCGCCCAGGCCGAGTGGAAGCTCATCGCCATCACCCATAACCTCCAAGAGCTCTACCGCCACCAGCGCGCAGTCGCCGCGAGCCCGGGCACCACGAGTAGACCGACCAGTCACCGCGCTGAGCAGGTGACGACCAGCCCAACTCCGGCACCCAGACCCGCGTGAGAGTCATCTGGACACCCGCACGCGGGCCAACCGCACAGCACCACAGCGCGGCACAACACCCACGAAATCAACCTGTCACACACTCACGCGACAGGCTCCCCGGGGTTCGGATTCGCGAGCGTCAAGCCCGGGTGAGCCGTCGTGAGGGCGACGCATCCGGCGTCGCCCTCACGAGCGTCAGGCCGCGTCGACTGCCGGCGCTGCGCCAACCGACTCTTGCGGCGCACGCCCCTCCAACAGGTCGACGAGTGTCGCGTTCCACTCGACGCGGTTCTCCACGAAAGCGACGTGGCCGCTGTTCTCGAAGAACGTGAGCGTGGAGCCGGGGATGAGGCGGTGGGCATCCTCACTCCAGCGGGGATCCCAGATCAGGTCGTGCCGCCCCGAGAAGATGTGCACGGGCACGGCGATCTCCGGGAGTGCCGCCCGGAGATCGGTGTCTATCAGCGCCTGGAAGCTGGTGACACCCACGAACGCCGGTACCCGCAATCCGATCTGCACAAACCAGTCCTTTGTCGCAGTCAGGTCGGTGCGGTGGAAGTTGTTGCCATACAGGCCGGCGACCGTTTCCGTGCGCGCGATCCTGATCGCATCGATCGAGGCCGGGACATCGGCCGCCGGCGTGCCGTAGGGGGCATCCTCCGCTTCCCAGAAGCGCGGTCCGCTCCCGGTGATCACGACCCGCGCGAGGTTGCCGGGGTGCTCGTGCCCGTATTTCAGCGCGATGTGGCCGCCCATCGACCACCCGACGAGGGTGACGTCCTTGAGCTTGAGCCCCGTGATCAGTGCGTCGATGTCGCGGACGAATAAGTCGTATGTGTAGGTGCCCCACGGTTTGTCGGAGTCTCCGTGGCCTCGCAAATCGACCGTGATGCACCGGTACGATGGGGCCAGATCCAGGACCTGATAGTCCCAGACCTCGGCACCGCCGCCCCAGCCGTGGATGAAGACGATCGGCGACCCGGTGCCGCGGTCTTCGTAGTGCATGTTGACTCCGGGCTCGACTTCTATGTATGGCATGGATGGTTCCTTTCAGGTGAGGGGTTGTGCAGTGAAGGTCCTGATGAGGTCGGCAACCGCGAGCGGCTCCTCGATGTGGACGAGGTGACCCGCGCCGTGCATCTCGTGGTGCCGAGCGCCGGGAATGAGCTGCGCCAGTAGTCGGCCGTTCTCGGCCGGCACAACCTGATCCTGGGTGCCGTGGATGACGAGAGTCGGGGCGGTGATGCTCCCCGCGTCGGCCCCGGTGCCGAGGAATCGCTCGGCGGCGTCGAACTGGGCGCGCCAGACCTCGGGGCTGGTCGGGTGAGCGAGGCGCGCCGCCAGAATCTCTTCGAACTCGGCGGGATGCTCTTGTGTCCAGCCGCTGCGAAACGAGAGGGGCATCGTCTGCCTCGCGAACTCGGCGGGCGCACTACCGGCAGCATCCGCCCAGGCGCGCATGGTGGAAGCCGGCACCGGCAGCGAGCCTTCGCCGCCGGGACTCGTGGCGATGAGCACCAGTGCCTGCACGAGCTCGGGGTGGCTGAGCGCGAGGGTAAGCGCGGTGTACCCGCCCATCGAGTGCCCCACGATCGTGAGGGGCGCGCCGAGCTCGCGCACGGCGACGGCGGCATCATCCGCAAGCTGCTGAATCGAACAGGCACCCTCGAACCGGTCGGACAGTCCCGTGCCGCGGTTGTCGACGCTCCAGAGCCCAAACTCGCCGCCGAGCTGAGCTCGCAGGATGCTCGCCTCCCAGCTCGCGTAGCCGAGGCCGTGCAGCATTAGGACGCTCGGACGTCCGGTCCCCTCCAGATGAAGATGGAGCCCGTCAGCGGTGTCGACGGTGCGAGACACGAGAGAGTCGTTCACGCCGCCACCTCAGGGAACTCGATGATCTGGCGCACGGCCGCGCCGCTCGCCAACGTGTCCAGCCCGGCATTGACCTCGTTCAACGCAATGCGCGAACTGATCAGTTTCTCGACCGGAAGCCGCCCTTCCCGCCAGAGTCTCTCGTAGAACGGGATGTCTCGGGATGGGACGGCGGATCCCAAATAGCTGCCGACGATCTCGCGGGCACCGGCGACGAGATCGAGAGGTGAGATGCGTGCCTCATCGCCCGGACCGGGCAGCCCGACGCTGACGGTTCGGCCGCCGATCGCGGTCATGCGCACGGCTGTCTCGAATGCTCGGGCGACGCCCGCGCATTCGATGACGACGTCTGCCTCGAAATCTTGGGCGACCGCGTCGGCGGGAATCATGGCGGAGTCGGCGCCGAGGTCGACTGCCAACTGGACCTTGTCGGGGTTGGAGTCGATGCCGACGACGTTGATGCCGGGGAGCGACCGGGCGACCAGGAGCGCGGCCATTCCGACGCCTCCGAGCCCGACGATCGCGATGGTCTGACCGGGCTGGGGCTGACCGACGTTGAGCACGGCACCGCCTCCGGTGAGCACCGCACAGCCGAGGACTGCGGCGATGTCGGCGGGGACGTCGCCGCCGACGGCGACAAGGGAACGAGCGTCGAGGACGGCATGGGTTGCGAAGCCTGATACCCCCAGGTGATGGGCCACAGCGCCGTCGGCAGCATGAAGTCTGCGCCCTCCGGCGATCAGCTCGCCGGCATTGTTGGCGCGAGAACCGACGGTGCACGGGAGGCGCCCGTCGGTTCGGCAGGCAGGACACTCGCCGCATCGAGGCAGGAAGGCGGCGACAACCCGCTGGCCCAGAGCCAGGCCCCGGACCGCCGATCCGATCTCGACGACCGTGCCGGCCGCCTCGTGTCCAAGAAGCATCGGGAGCGGTCGGCTGCGGCTGCCGTCGACCACCGAGAGATCGGAGTGGCATACTCCTGCCGCTTCAATGAGGACGAGCGCTTCGGTCGGTCCGGGCGGGTCCAGCTCCAGCTCCTCGATTGCGAGCGGCTGTGATCGCGCATACGGCGTCGCGGTACCACTGCTCCTGAGCACTGCGCCGAAGATCCTCATTGCCCGTTCTCCTTTGAAGGTTGAGCCATTGTGACTCGAGTCAACGGACCGCATCTATGGAGTAGTTACCATCTTTCGACCAAAATATAGGAATGGACTCCATAACCGGCGGCGCTGCTCTGCTTCGAGAAATCGCGCAGGATCTCACCGCGCTTCGAGACCCAGACCTGATCCTGACGGGTCTCGTTCGGCGGGTGCGAGCAGCGCTGGGTTGCGACCTCGCCTACCTCAGCTTGAACGACCCGGCAACGCGGCACACGGAGATTCGCTTCTCGGATGGGATCGTCACCACCGAGTACGCGGCCATCCGCATGCCGATCGGTACCGGTGTTCTCGGAATGGCCGCCGCGGGCATCACGACGGAGAGTGCCGACTACCTACGCGACGTCGCCAAGCTGCACCTCGAGACCGTCGACGCCGCAGTTCGCGCGGAGGGCGTCGCAGCCATCTTGAGCACACCCCTCCGCGCCGGCGACGAGGTGGTCGGCACGTTGACGGTGGCGAACCGACGACGGGGACCGTTCGACGCGGGACAGCGTGACGTGCTCACCGAAGCGGCGTTGGTGGGTTCGATCGCGGTGGACATCTACGGGTTGCGGCGTCGCCTGCGCGAGATCGAGGAGGCATCCCGCGCTGAGAGCACCCAGCTGCGTCTCGCCGAAGAGTTCGCGCACGCGCTACTGGTGGGCGGCGGAACGCCGGAGCTACTGGAGATCGCGTCGCGTGCCGTGATGGGTCGTGTTCAGCTGGGGGACGCTTCTGGAGAAGAGACGCCTCCCCGGACCCGCGTACCCCTCGACGGGGGCGGCGTCGTCGAGATCGCGGGTGCCGACCCGGCGCGGGTGCCGGTACTGAATTCGACCATTGCCACCTTCATCTCGATTTCGCTGCTCTACGAGGCGGCGATCGAAGACGCTCGCCATCTTCGAGAATCCGAGCGGGCGGAGCGACTGCTCGAGGCGCGGGGGGACAACCTCGGTCGCGCGTTGGGAACCGGCCTGGCGGGCGACGGTCCGCTCGAGGTTCACGTGATCCGGGTCGAGGACCCCAATCTTCGGCGGGCCACCATGAGCGCCCTGCGGAGGGGACTCGGCAGGTCCGCGCTCGTCGTGGACCGCCGAGGCGAATTGGCTGTCATCGTTCGGGCCGGCGACGCTGAGCGTCTGGTCGCGTCGGTCGGACATTCGCACTTCTTCGCCGGCCGCGCAGAAGCGCCGACCGAGGCCGGAATCCCCCTTGCGTATGAGGAGGCTTCACTGGTCGCCGGGGCGATGCGCACACTGAGGCGCGACGGTGAGATAGCGTCCCGAAGTGATCTCGGAGTGGTGGCATTCGCGCTGGACAATGTCGCCGGGTCGGCGCATCGTATGGTGGAATCCTACCTTTCGCCCCTGCTGGGCGGCTCGCTTCGAAATTCGCGACTGCTGAAGACGGCGCTCCTGTTCCTCGACTCCCAGGGATCGGTAGTCGACGTCGCCAGCCAGCTGTCAATTCATCCGAACACCGTACGACAGCGCCTGGAGAAGCTCGACGCCGTGTTGCCGGGGTGGCGAAACGGGCCGCGTACCCTCGACGTCCATGTCGCTCTGCGAACCCATGGGCTGATGACCTCTCGAGGTGTGGGAAACCTCTAGAGGCCGTGACAACGCAGGGACGTATCTGCTCGGGCCATGTGAGGTCTCCGCGAGATGTCCGCGCCGCCTCGGCGAACCAGCACAAGGGTCGCCGGGTTGCTCGCCATGCTGGCATGCGTGGGATGTTGCGCCCTTCCCTACCTCATGGTCGGCGGCCTCATCACGCGTGCCGGCACCGCGGTGATGCAACAGACCTTTATCGCCGCAGCGATCGGGATGAGCGTGCTTGCGCTGGGAATGTGGTGGCTGCGCCGCCGCCAGCTCGCCAAACCTGCCGCCGCTGGGGGCAAGGCTCCCTGGTCAAGCGGGACTTCACCGCCCAGCGTCCCGGGGTGAAGTCTCGTCGGAGACATTACCTACATCCACACGCCATGGCTGACATCAGTTCTTTCTCGAAGAACTCGCCGGGAGTCGGCCGGTCGGTCAGATGACGCCGCCCGCTGCCACCGTTGGATCGAGTGCGGCGAGCCGCCGCATCCGCCGCCGCTGGCCGATCATCACCGGATTGGTCGCGCTCGCACTGGCCGTGGGGATGGGTCTGCTGCTCGCCGGGCGCGATGCGCCGAGCGGTCTCGATCAGGCGTGGCTGGATGAGCTGATCGAGGAGCAGGGACCGTGGTTCGACGTGCCAGCGCTTCTGCTTGACTGGATCGGCGGTCACATCGTCGGCATAGTGGTCGTGCCTGTGACTATCGTCGCCTGGCTGCTCGCTCTGCGCAGGCCGTGGGCGGCGGGCTACTCGCTCGTCGCGGCGGTCGCGAGCGCGTCCATCGTGCAGCTGCTCAAGACCGCCTTCGATCGCGCTCGACCCGAGCTCATGCTCGTCGCGAGCGATGACGGCTCGTTCCCCTCGGGGCACGTGGCGAATGCCGCGACAATCGCGGTAGTCCTGGCCCTGATCTTCGGGCTCGGCCCCTACCGCCGGTGGTGGGTGTGGCTGGTCGGCTCTGCCTACGTCGTCGCGATGGCCCTCAGCCGCACCTACCTCGGCGTGCACTGGCTCACCGACACCATCGGAGGAGCGCTCATCGGCGCCGGCATCGCCGTGGCCCTCTGGGCGCCGATCGCCGATCGGCTGAGCGCCGAGCCGCGGCCGGTGCGATCGACGTGGAGCGAGCATCCCCACTAGCGCTCTGTTGTCCACGTGGATAACATGACGACATGAGAATCTTGCTTGTCGGCGCCGGAGGCGTCGGAGACGCCATCGCCAAAATCGCCGCCCGCCGCTCGTTCTTCGAGACCATCGTCGTGAGCGACTACGACATCACGCGTGCCGAGCGCACGATCGCGTGGATCGAACAGAAGCACGGCGCGCAGAACGGCCGCTTCGTCGCCGCCCAGATCGACGCCTCCGACGCCGAGGTCGTCGCCCGCGTCGCGCGCGAGCACGGGGCCACCCACGTCATGAACGCGGTCGAGCCCACGTTCGTGATGCCCATCTTCGAGGGCGCAAAGACAGCCGGTGCCGACTACATCGACATGGCCATGAGCCTGTCGAAGCCGCACCCCGAGCACCCCTACAGCGAGACCGGCGTCAAGCTCGGCGACGAGCAGTTCGCCGTGGCGAGCGATTGGGAACAGGCGGGTCGCCTCGCCCTCGTGGGCATGGGCGTCGAGCCGGGTCTCAGCGATGTGTTCGCCCGCTACGCCGTCGATCACCTCTTCAGCGAGGTCGACGAGCTCGGCACGCGCGACGGCGCGAACCTCGTGGTGCGCGACGAGGAGGGCAACGAGATCTTCGCCCCCTCGTTCAGCATCTGGACCACGATCGAAGAGTGTCTCAACCCTCCCGTGATCTGGGAGAAGGGCACGGGCTGGTTCACGACGCCGCCGTTCAGCGAGCCGGAGGTCTTCGACTTTCCGGAGGGCATCGGCCCCGTCGAGTGCGTCAACGTCGAGCACGAAGAAGTGCTGCTCATGCCGCGCTGGCTCGACGCGAAGCGTGTGACCTTCAAGTACGGGCTCGGCGACGAGTTCATCGGCATTCTCAAGACGCTCAACCAGCTGGGCCTCGACAAGACCGAGCCGATTCGCGTGCGGTCGAAGAACGGCCCCGTCGAGGTCGCGCCGCGCGATGTCGTCGCCGCCGGTCTGCCCGACCCGGCCACCCTCGGCCCGCGGATGACCGGCAAGACCTGCGCGGGCCTCTGGGTCACCGGCACCGGGGTCGACGGCTCGCCCCGCAACGTGTACCTCTACCACGTGAGCGACAACGAGTGGACTATGGCCGAGTACGAGGCGCAGTGCGTCGTCTGGCAGACCGCGCTCAACCCCGTCATCGCGCTCGAGCTGCTCGCGACCGGCGCCTGGAGCGGCGCCGGCGTGCTCGGCCCCGANNGGCGGCTACGGCCAGGCCTGGGGCCTGCAGGAGCGCACGCCGGCCGCCTAGCCTGAGCGGATGTCGCCCCTACCCCTATCGATCATGCGCGTCGTCTTCGCACCCGATTCGCTCAAGGGCACGGCGACCGCGACCGACGCGGCGCGCGCGCTCGCCAAGGGGTGGGGCAGTGTTCGCCCCCATGACGAGATCGTGCTCGCGCCGATGGCCGACGGCGGCGACGGTACAGTCGACGCGGTGGCGGCGGCCCTGCCCGAGGCCGAGCTGCGACACACCCGCGTCACGGGCCCCGCGAGCGCTGCCGATGAGCGCGATGTCGACGCGCGCTGGCTGCTGCTACCACCCGTGCACGACGGCTCGCGCACGGCGCTCATCGAGCTCGCCGAGTCTTCGGGACTGCTGCTGCTCGACAAGCTCGCTCCGCTGACGGCGCACACGCTCGGGTTCGGGCAGGTCATCGCCGAGGCGCTCGCCGCCGGTGCCGACCGCGTGCTGCTTGCGCTCGGCGGTAGCTGCTCGACCGACGGAGGAGCGGGCGCTCTGCGCGCGCTCGGAGCCCAGCTGGTCGACGCCGAGGGAGCCGCCGTGCCGCTCGGCAACGCAGGGTTGCATCGCCTTGCTCGTGTCGACCTCGGCACCGCCGTCGCACCGCCCCGTGGCGGAGCCCTCGTGCTGAGCGATGTCGACAACCCCCTGCTGGGCACGAGGGGCGCGGTCGACGTCTTCGGACCGCAGAAGGGTCTCGAGGCCTCGCTCGCGCCCGACGCCGAGCGCGCGCTCGACCTCTTTGCGACCGCGATCGACCCGACCGGCACTCTGGCCACCACTCCCGGAGCGGGGGCGGCCGGGGGCACGGGATTCGGGATGCTCGCCTGGGGTGCCACGATCACCTCGGGGTCTCGTGCCATCGCCGAGGCGATCGGGTTGCCGGGGTCGATCGCCGGGGCGCAGCTCGTTGTCACGGGCGAGGGGCGGTTTGACGGGCAGTCGGCGGGCGGCAAGGCTCCCGTCGAGGTCGCACGGCTGGCCGTCGAGGCGAGAGTGCCGTGCGCGCTCGTCGCGGGTACGATCGACGCCCGCCCGGTCGGGGTGTCGGCGTCGCGATTCGCCGTCGCCATCGCTCTTGACGAGCTCGCTGGTTCTACCGCTGCAGCGATGGCCGACCCGCTCCCCTGGTTGCGAGCGGCGGGAGAGCGGCTCGCTGCCGAGCACGGGCGTTGACGGCGTGGCCGCCGCGCGTCGCGATCCGTAGGCTGAGGCCATGACTGATCCGCAGGAGGCCGTCGAGGCCGCGAAGAAGGCCCTCGCCGACGCCGAGGCGGCGCTCGCCGCTGCGACCGAGGCCGCCGCGACCGAGGCAGCGGAGGCCGAGGCAGCGAAGGCAGAGCAGCCGGTGGCGGAGAAGCAGGCGCCTGCGGAACCCGCCGCCGCCGTGGACGAGAATGCTCCGCTCGACCCCGAGCGCGTGGCGAGCATCCGCGCCGGTTACGCCATGGAAGGGGCGGTGCTCGAGATGGGCGCGCTCGTCAACGGCGAGGCGTTGCCCGACGTGCCCGTGCGCATTCCGATCGCCATGACCAACCGGCACGGTCTCGTCGCCGGCGCGACCGGCACGGGCAAGACGAAGACGCTGCAGGTGCTCGCCGAGCAGTTGAGCGCCGCGGGCGTTCCCGTGTTCGCGGCCGACATCAAGGGCGACCTGAGCGGCATCGCCGTGGCGGGCACCAGCAGCGAGAAGCTGCTCGCCCGCACCCAGGGCATCGGCCAGAACTGGCAGCCGACGGCGCACCCCACCGAGTTCTACTGCCTCGGCGGCATCGGGCAGGGTGTGCCGGTGCGCGCAACGGTCTCGAGCTTCGGGGCGCTCATGCTCGCCAAGGTGCTCGGCCTCAATCAGACGCAGGAGTCGAGCCTTGGGCTCGTGTTCCACTACGCCGACCTCAACGGCCTGCCACTCGTCGACCTCACCGACCTGCGCACAGTGATCCAGTTCTTGACGAGCCCCGAGGGCAAGGCCGACCTCGCCGAGCTTGGCGGGCTGAGCAAGGCGACCGCGGGCGTGATTCTGCGCGAGCTCATCACCTTTGCCGCCGAGGGCGCCGACGTCTTCTTCGGGCAGCCCGAGTTCGACACGGCAGAGTTCTTGCGCACGACCACCGACGGCCGCGGAGTGGTGAGCCTGCTCCAGGTGCCGGGCGTCGCCGACAAGCCCGCGCTGTTTTCGACCTTCCTGATGTGGCTGCTCGCCGATCTGTTCAACGACCTGCCCGAGGTCGGCGACATCGATAAGCCCAAACTCGTGTTCTTCTTCGACGAGGCACACCTGCTCTTCCAGGACGCAAGCAAAGACTTCCTCGCCGCGATCACGCAGACCGTGCGACTGATCCGCTCGAAGGGCGTCGGCATCTTCTTCGTGACCCAGACGCCGAAAGATGTGCCCGCCGACGTGCTCGCGCAGCTTGGCTCGCGCGTGCAGCACCAGTTGCGGGCGCACACCCCCGACGACCAGAAAGCTCTGCGCGCGACCGTGCGCACGTACCCGAACTCGGGCTACGACCTCGAACAGGTGCTCATGGGGCTCGGGATCGGCGAAGCGATCGTGACGGTCATGAACGAGAAGGGAGCACCATCACCCGTTGCGTGGACACGACTGCGCGCACCGCAGGGCTCGATGGATCCCGCGCCCGCAGAGGTGGTCACGTCGACCGCGGCGGCCTCGCCCCTCATGGCGCGCTATGGGCAGGCGATCGACCCGCAGTCGGCGCACGAGATGTTGGCGACCCGTATGAACGCCGCGGCCGAGGCCGAGGCTGCTCGCGAGGCAGCGACGCAGAAGGACGCGGCTCAGGAGGAGTACGAGAAGGCTCTGCGCGACCTGCAGAAGAAGGAGCGCACCACGACCCGCACCCCGACCCGGCGCACGACGAAGCCCGCTCCGGGCGTTGGCGACGTGATCGGCGACGTGTTCGGTTCGCGCACCGGCCAGACCGTGATTCGGGAGGTTGTTCGCGGTATTTTTGGCACCCTCGGGCGGCGCTGACCAGGGTTCTCTAAGGCGTGAAAAATCGTGCGCCGAGCGTGAAGTTGTGCCAGCATTTCAGCATGCTGGTTACCCGACCGTGAACCGCGCGAAAGAGAAGGGTTCTGTCGTGGAGCCATCTTTGCCGGGCACCCCCTCCGCTGGCGCCGCGAATGCCGTCCCGCACCTCGATGCCACCCTCGACCAGATCGCCGACGGGCTGGTGTTGATCGATCGCGAGTGGCGCTACACGTATCTGAACCGCGCGGCAGAGCGGTATATGAGGCTCACGAGCGAGCAGATCGTGGGCAAGACACTGTGGGAGCTTTCTCCCGACGCGGCCACGAACGACTTCGGCGAGCCGCTGCGCCGCGCCATGGACGACGGTGAGGTCACCTACGTTCGCGCCTACCACTCGACACTCAAGCTGTGGCTAGAGACGCGCACCTACCCGACCGTCGACGGCATTGCGGTGCACATGCGCGATGTCTCTGACATTGAGCGTCAGCAGCGTGAGCTCGATGAGGCGATACAGCGAGCGTTGCGCATGAACTCGCTGCTCGACATCTCGAACGAAGCCTTCATTACGGAAGACCTCGACTTTCGGGTGACGTACTGGAACAACGGTGCGGAACAAATCTACGGCTGGACCAAGGAGGAAGCGGCCGGTCGCGACATTCGCGACCTCATCTACGACGACGCCACCCGGTTCGAGGAGGCCGCCGCGGCGCTGGCAGCGACGGGCAGGTGGACGGGCGAACTGCAGCAGCGCTCGAAGGACGGTCGGCACATCATCGTCGCCTGCCGCTGGCAGGCCATCACGGACGAGAACGGGAAACCCACGAGTTATTTCGCCGTGAACTCTGATGTGACCGCGCTTCGGGAGCAACAAGAGCAGCAGAACCGTGCGCGGCGTCTCGAGAGTCTCGGCACTCTGGCCGGTGGCATCGCCCACGACCTCAATAACGTGCTCACGCCCGTGCTCATGTCGGTGCAGCTCTTGCGCACCGTAGAGTCGGCGCGCGAGCGGACTGAGCTTCTCGACGGCATGCAAGCCGCGGTCACTCGGGGTGCAGAGATGATCAGCCAGGTGCTCTCGTTCGCTCGCGGAGTCAAAGGTGCCCGCGACGCCGTGCACGCCTCCGATCTGATCGACGAGTTGAGCAAGCTCACGCTCGCCGTGCTGCCCAAGTCGATCGAGCTTGACATCGACCACACGGCGGTTTCACCGATGCTGGGGGACGCGACCCAGATTCTGCAGGTACTTGTGAACCTCGTCACCAATGCCCGTGATGCCATGGCCGAGGGCGGAATCCTCCGCATCAGGGTTCGTGAGCATGAGGTGAGCCCCAGCGCGGCGATGCCAGCGATGGTGGCGCCCGGGCGTTACGTGGCGATCACGATCGAAGATTCCGGTAGCGGCATGAACGCCGAGGTGCAGAGCCAGATCTTCGATCCGTTCTTCACGACGAAGGGCCCGGGTGAAGGAACGGGTCTGGGTCTGGCGAGCAGCTTGGCGATTGCTCGCAGTCATGGTGGTCTGCTGTCGGTGGAGAGTGAACCCGGAGCCGGATCGCGATTCACGCTCTTCATCCCCGCTTTGGATGCAACGGCGGCAGGAGAACCGAAGACAGTGCACGCCGACCACGTGCCGGTGCAGGGGCAGGGAGAACTGGTTCTCGTGATTGATGACGAGGCGAGCATCCGTTCGATCGTCTGCCAGATCCTCAACCGCAACGGGTATCGCGCCGTGCAGGCGGAGAACGGCCGCGATGCGCTCGCGCTGTTGGCCACGCGCGGTGACGAGGTGCGACTTGTCTTTACCGACTTGATGATGCCGGTGATGGACGGCGCGGCGACTATCGCGTTCCTCCGTGAGCATCACCCTGGTGTGGCGATTGTCGCATCGAGTGGATTGGCGTCAGCCGCGGCCGTCGACAGAGCGCAGGAGGCGGGGGTGCGGCATGTCCTGTCTAAGCCGTTCACCGCCGAGACGCTCCTTCGTGCGATCAGGGATGCCCTGGGCGAGTAGCGGGTCAGAAGCGAGTCTTGCGAGCGGAGGATGGGGGATTCGAACCCCCGAGGGCTTGCACCCAACACGCTTTCCAAGCGTGCGCCATAGGCCACTAGGCGAATCCTCCAGGCGGTCTCACCACAGCGCGGTTCGACTCGGGCAATCGTAGCCGTAAACTGGGGGTGGCTCCTCGCGTGGCGCCATCCAGGCCAACTCCCCCAGGGCAGAAATGCAGCAAGGGTAACCGGGCTCTGGCGGGTGCGCGAGGGGTCTTTTGTGTCGGCAAACATAGTGGGCGGATGCTCGCCGCACGCCGCGGGACCATCGACCCTGGGCGCTCCAAGGCCGCCGACCTAGGCTGGGCGCAATGTCGCGAAGCATCTACATCACCTCCGCCGAGGGCAACTCGGGCAAGTCGACCGTGGCGCTCGGCGTGATCGACGCGCTCGCGCGCCGCGGCCAGCGGGTCGGTGTGTTTCGCCCGATCGCCCGCTCGCGCGACGAGCGAGACTACGTCCTAGAGGTGCTGCTCGAGCACGTCGGGGTCGCGGTCGGCTACGACGACAGCATGGGCGTGAGCTACGACGCCGTGCACGCTGACCCCGAGGCGGCGCTCGCCGCGATCGTCGAACGCTTCCACCACGTCGAGCAGCAGTGCGATGCCGTCGTTATCGTGGGCAGCGACTATACCGATGTCTCGAGCCCGACTGAGCTCACCGTCAACGCCCGGGCCGCGGCGAACCTCGGGTCTCCGGTGCTGCTCGTGCTCGGTGGTCGCGACTCGAGCGAGACGAGTGGTCGCGGCCTCGCGGACCCGGGCGCCCGCACCCCCGACGACCTGGGCCGCGCCGCCGAGGTGGCGCTCGCCGAACTGCAGCACGAGCACGCGCAACTGCTCGGCATGATCGCCAACCGGGCCGACCCCGAGCGGCTCGACGAGATCGTGCAGATCCTCACCGGTCTCGCCCCCGACGCGATCGTCGGCGCGATTCCCGAAGATCGCTTCCTCATTGCCCCGACGGTCACGGCTGTCATGAAGGCGTGCGGCGGCACGCTCGTGCGCGGTGATCCCGAGCTACTGCAGCGCGAAGTGCTCGGTGCCGTCGTCGCGGCCATGAGCATGGAGAACGTGCTGCCCCGCCTCACCGAGGGCGCCGTCGTGCTCGTGCCCGCCGACCGGTCTGACGTGTTGCTCGCCGTACTCATGGCCCACACGAGCGAGACCTTTCCGAGCATCGCGGCCATCGTGCTCTACGGGGGATTCGAGACCCCGCCGTCGGTGCAGAGCCTCATCGACGGGCTCGACGGCCGCTTGCCGATCATCACCGTCGGCACGGGCACCTACGACACCGTGCTGGCGATCATGGGCGCTCGCGGTCGCCTCGCGGCAGACAGCCAGCGCAAGTACGACACGGCGCTCAGCCTCTGGGAACAGCACATCGACGTGGCCGCGCTGCTCGACCGGCTTGATGTCTCCCGACCCGACGTCGTGACGCCGCTGATGTTCGAGCACGACCTACTCGAACGGGCGCGCAGCGATCGCAAGCACATCGTGCTGCCCGAGGGCGACGACGACCGGGTGCTGCGCGCGGCCAGCACGCTGCTGCAGCGCAACGTCTGCGATCTGACGATTCTCGGCGACGAGCAGGCCGTGCGCGCTCGGGCCGCTGAGCTGGGGCTCGAGCTGGGCGCGGCGAGCATCCTGAGCCCCTTCGATGAGACGCTGCGCGATCGGTTCGCGACGGAATACGCGTCGCTGCGAGCCCACAAGGGCGTCAGCTATGAGACGGCGCGCGAGATCGTGACCGATGTGAGCTATTTCGGCACGATGATGGTGCACCTCGACCTCGCCGACGGCATGGTCAGCGGTGCCGCGCACACGACGGCGCACACGATTCGCCCGAGCTTCGAGATCATCAAGACCGACCCGGGAGTCAGCGTCGTCTCGAGCGTCTTTCTCATGGCGCTCGCCGACCGGGTGCTCGTCTACGGCGACTGCGCGGTCGTGCCCGACCCGACGGCGCCGCAGCTCGCCGACATCGCGATCAGCTCGGCGGCGACGGCGGCGCAGTTCGCGATCGAGCCGCGCGTCGCGATGCTCTCGTACTCGACAGGCGACTCGGGCGCGGGAGACGACGTCGAGAAGGTGCGCGAGGCCACGCGGCTCGTGCGCGAGCGGGCGCCCGAACTGCTCGTCGACGGGCCGATGCAGTATGACGCGGCGGCCGAACCGAGCGTCGCGGCGTCGAAGATGCCCGGCTCGCCCGTGGCCGGCCACGCGACGGTGTTCATCTTTCCCGACCTCAACACGGGCAACAACACCTACAAAGCAGTGCAGCGATCGGCCGGCGCGGTGGCGATCGGGCCCGTGCTGCAGGGCCTGCGCAAGCCCGTCAACGACCTCAGCCGCGGAGCCCTCGTGAGCGACATCGTCAACACCGTGGCCATCACGGCAATTCAGGCGCAAAAGACAGCCGCGCTGGAGCTTCAGGCGATTGCATCGCAATCGCGCGACGCCAGCGCCGACGAATCTACGATTCGTCGGGTCGGCTTGAGCGGAGAAGTCGGCCTGTGAGAGTCTTCGTCGTCAACTCGGGCTCGAGCTCGATCAAGTACCAGCTCGTCGACGTCGAGAGCGGTGAGGTCGTGTTGTCGGGGCTGCTCGAGCGCTTGGGCGAGCGGCTGGGCGAGCACGGTGCCGCCGTCGCCGATCACGATTCCGGGATGCGCGTCGTGCTCGATCGCCTCGGCTCCGAAGCGGCGTCGATCGCCGCCGTCGGACACCGCGTCGTGCACGGCGGCAGCGCCTTCACCGCCCCGACGCTCATCGACGACGAGGTCGAGGCCGCGATCGCCGGCATGAGCGCTCTCGCCCCGCTGCACAACCCGGCGAACCTGGCGGGCATCAGCGCCGCTCGCCTCGCCCTGCCCGACGTGCCGCACGTCGCCGTCTTTGATACGGCCTTTCATCAGTCGATGCCCGCCGAGGCATACACCTACGCGATCGATCGAGAGGTCGCCGAGCAGCACGGCGTGCGCAAGTACGGCTTTCACGGCACGAGTCACGAGTTCGTCGCCGGTCGGGCCGCCGAGCTGCTCGGTCGCCCGCTCGACGAGCTGAAGCTCATCGTGCTGCACCTCGGCAACGGCGCCTCGGTGACGGCGATCGACGGCGGTCGGTCGATCGACACCTCGATGGGCCTGACCCCGCTGCAGGGCCTCGTCATGGGCACGCGCTCGGGCGACCTCGACCCGGCGGTGCTCGTGCACCTGCACCGCGTTGCGGGGCTGAGCATCGACGACCTCGACACCCTGCTCAACACGCGCAGCGGCCTGCTCGGGCTCACCGGCCGCAGAGACATGCGCGACGTGACCGCGGCGGCGGCGGCCGGTGATGCACTCGCCGAGGCGGGTCTCGCGGTCTGGACCCACCGCATCCGCCACTACATCGGGGCCTTCTTCGCCCAGCTCGGCGGACTCGACGCGGTCGTCTTCACAGCGGGCGTCGGCGAGAACAGCCCCGCCCTCCGCGCTCGCGTGATCGAGCGGCTCGGGCACCTCGGCCTGCACATCGACCGCTTTCTCAACGAGCGCGCGGCCCGCGGTCCGCGCATCATCTCGCCGGCCGGCGATGGCCCGACAGTGCTCGTCGTGCCGACCAACGAAGAGCTCGCGATCGCGCGGGCGGCGGCGGCGTACGTTGGCTGATGCGAGGCCTCAGCACCCCGGCGTCATGACCGCCTTGACGAATCCGCCCGCCTGATACACGAGCTGCCACGCCCACCCGCCCGCGTCGAGCCCCTCGTCGACGCCGATCACGTGCACGTCGGCGCTGGCCTCGTCGCACCGGTCGACGAGCAACCGCGTGCGCGCGACGTGCGGCGTCATCGTCACGACGGTCGCGGTCTCGAACCCTCGCTCTTTCATGAGCGCCGCGAGCGCGCGTGCTTCGCCTTGCGTCGTGAACGGTTCGGGCTGCAGGCACAGCACGCCGACGCCGCCCCAGTCGCTCCGCTCGCACAGCTCATCGACCGCGCTCACGCTCGACCCCTCACCCTGGGCCCACGCCGGTCGATCAGGCTTGGGCCACCCCGTGTCGCGCGGCGCAGCGGCCTCGGGCAGCGTGGTCGACACGAGCAGCAACTGCGCACCGTGTTCGGCGACGAGCGCTTCGGCGAGCTCAATGCGAGCATCCGTCGGCGGACCGATCACGAACACGACGTCGGCGGCCCGCGCCGTCTGATCAGGCGGCCACGCGAGCGCGGTCACTCCGAGCCCGAGCCCGAGCGCGACCGCGACAGCGACGGCGACGCCCACGGCGGCCTTGCTCCGGCGGCGCGTTCTCGACATGGTGCTCCTTCATTGACGGGGGATGCCCGCACCACGTCGTGCCGCCCTCCACGCTACAGCGGCAGTTCGGCGA
Source organism: Microbacteriaceae bacterium UBA6152 (assembly GCA_002423075.1). Lineage (GTDB taxonomy): Bacteria > Actinomycetota > Actinomycetes > Actinomycetales > Microbacteriaceae > Microcella. The sequence continues at coordinate 1,353 of DIUS01000015.1, read as the reverse complement.
TCAGCGTCGGCCCCGGACGTGGCCCGCGGGTAGATCGGGAATCCGTCGTCCGACTCGACGTCGGCAGACTGCTCCGCCTTCCTGATCAGGGCGACGGGTGTGTGCCCCGCCTCGACGAGTCGTCGTGCGAGCAGTCGCGTGCTCGTCCCGAGCCTCCCCACCCGGGCGTTCGCGACAGGGGTCGCGACTACGCTGGGGGCGTGGTCACCGCCCTCTACCGTCGCTATCGCCCCGAGATGTTCGCCGAGCTCATCGGGCAGAGTCACGTGACCGATCCGCTGCGCGCAGCACTGCGCAGCGACCGGGTCAATCACGCCTATCTCTTCAGCGGCCCGCGCGGCTGCGGCAAGACCACGAGCGCCCGCATTCTCGCGCGTTGCCTCAATTGCGTCGAGGGCCCCACCGACTCTCCGTGCGGCGTGTGCCCGAGCTGCGTTGAACTGAGTCGAGAGGGTGGCGGCTCGCTCGATGTCGTCGAGATCGATGCGGCGAGTCACGGTGGCGTTGACGATGCCCGCGATTTGCGCGAGCGAGCTGTGTTCGCCCCGGCACGCGACCGCTACAAGATCTTCATCATCGATGAGGCCCACATGGTGACGTCGGGCGGCTTCAACGCACTGCTCAAGATCGTCGAAGAGCCACCGGAGCACATCAAGTTCATCTTCGCGACGACCGAGCCCGAGAAGGTCATCGGCACGATCCGCTCGCGCACCCACCACTACCCTTTCCGGCTCGTGCCGCCCGCCCAACTGCTCGACTACGTGCAGCAACTGAGCGACAGCGAGAAGGTCACCATCGAGCCCGGAGTTCTCCCGCTCGTCGTGCGCGCCGGCGGCGGCTCGGTGCGCGACACTCTCTCACTGCTCGACCAGCTCATCGCCGGCAGCGACGACGCAACGGTCACGTACGAACGCGCCGTCGCCCTGCTCGGCTACACCCACGGAGCCTTGCTCGACGAGGTCGTCGTCGCGATCGGCGCGCACGACGCCGGGGCGGCATTTTCAGCGGTCGACCGCGTGATCCAGACGGGTCAAGACCCGCGCCGGTTCGTGGATGATCTGCTCGAGCGCTTGCGCGACCTCATCGTCGTGCAGGCCACGGCCGACGATGCGGCCTCGGTGCTGCACGGAATCCCCGACGCCGACCTGCAGAGCATGCGCGAGCAGGCGACCGGCTTCACGCCCGCCGAACTGTCGAGGGCGGCCGATGTCGTGAATCGAGCGCTCACCGAGATGACGGGAGCCACCTCACCTCGGCTGCACCTCGAGCTCATGACCGCGCGCGTGCTCGTCGTCCTGGGCCCCGACCGCGCGCCGTCTCCCCGCCCGGCCCCGGCCGTCGCCAGTTCTGCGC
>DIUS01000111.1 GCA_002423075.1 Microbacteriaceae bacterium UBA6152 | reverse complement strand
TGATGTCGAGGCCGAGAATGTCGCGCGCCGCGGCTTCGGCATCGTCGGCGGTCTTCGCGACCTTGACGCCGCCAGCCTTGCCGCGACCACCCGTCTTGACCTGCGCCTTGACCACCGTCAGGCCGCCGATCTTCTCGGCCGCCGCTCGAGCGTCTTCGGGGGTGTCGGCGATGATGCCCGGCAGCACGGGTACACCGTGCTTCTCGAAGAGGTCCCGGGCTTGGTATTCGAAAAGATCCACGCTGCTCGTCCCATCCGCGTGCGAAAAAAGGGGGTGTCGCGACTGATCTCTCGATGTCGAGAGAAATCGCAGGCTCTACTCTACCGCCGCGCAGGGAAGCCCTCGACCGACCGAAGCGCCGGTTTCGGCGTCAGACAGCGTCGTCGCGCCGGACGATGAGCACGGTGACGTCGTCGGCCGTGACGCCCCGGGCTCGAGCTCGGATCGCCGCGATGATCTCCCACGGGTCCTGGGCGAGCAGCGCGAGAGCCGCCAGATTGTCGAGAGCACCGAGGGTTCCGTCGTAGAGGTCGAGCACGCCGTCGCTCACGACGATGAGCGTGTCGCCCGGGTTGAGATCGACGGTCTGCTGCGTCCACTCGGTCTCGGGGTCGACGCCGAGAGGCGGGGAGCTCGACGTGAGCCGCTGCGATGAGCCGTCAGGGCGCACGACGATCGAGAGGCCGTGGCCGGCATCCACGTAGGTCATGGTCCCCGAGTCCATGTCCAGTCGCGAGTGGAAGGCGGTGACGAAGACGCCCGCATTGTCGAGGTCGATCGAGAGCGAGGCCGAAGCCGCATCGATCGCACCCACCACATCGGCGAATCTCGCCGCCGACCGCAGCACGGCCCGCACCGTGGCGGCGATGATCGACGCCGCGATGCCCTTGCCCATGGTGTCGGCCAAGGTGAAAGCCGCCCCCTCGCCGACCGGATACCAGTCGTAGAAGTCGCCACCGACGGCGCGTGCCGGAATGCAGACGCCCGCGATCTGCCAGCCGGGCATGCTGAGCAGTTTCTGAGGCAGCAGGCCCTGCTGAACTTCGGATGCCCGACTGAGCTCTTGGCTCACCGTCAGCTCCTGCTGCACCCACGCGGCGAGGTCGCGCAGCATCTCGGTCTCGCGCACGGTGAAGTGCCGCGGCTGCGAGTCGAACACGCAGAACGCCCCGATGCGCTCGCCGCCGGGAGCGTAGAGCGGGAACCCGGCGTAGAAGCGAAAAAGGTCGGGCTGCGCCTTCTCCGCGAACCGCTCGTCGAGCAGCAGGTCGGGCACTACCAAAGCCACGTCACCCTTCACGGTCTCCGCGCACATCGACTCGGTGCGGGGAACCTCCTCTGAGCCCAGCCCGGCGAGCGACTTCGACCACTCACGGTCGTGATCGATCATCGTGATGGCCGCCGACTCGACGCCGAACAGTTGCACGGCCAACCGGGTCACCCGGTCGAAGCGCTCTTCGGGCGGAGTGTCGAGAATGCCCATGTCATCGAGCGCCCGTTGCCGGGCCATCTCGTCGATCACTCCTGCGATAGAGATCGACGGCATGGCTCGCCGCGTTCGCGCACTCGCCGTTCGCCGGGCGCGCACCACAGTCCAGTGGTTCGTGCCATCGACACGGTGGTGCTCGACACTGTCGGAGACCAACTTCATCAGGGGCAGGCCCCGCCCGCGCTCGGCGAGCGACTCGGGCATGCTTCCGTCGGAGAGGGGCACTCGATCGACCGTGCCGGAGTCGGTGACGGTCGCCTCGATGCGCTCGTCATAGACGACGACCGAGAGAGTGAGCGTGATGTCACCGCCCTCGTTCGCGTGCTCGATGACGTTCGCGGTCAACTCGACGATCGCCAGCTCAGCGGCCATGCGGTCGGCGTCGTCGAGCCCCGGAGTCTGCGCCCAGATCGTCGCGAGCAGATCCTGAACGGTATCGACCGTGTCAGGAGGGCTGCTCAACCGCAGCGACCGGGCGATGACCTCAGTCATGCGGAAAGGCGTCCTCCACCGAGTCGAACGCCGCCAGCACCGTGCTCATGTTCGTGAGCTCGAGCACGAGCTGGGCCTGCTCGGCGGGCTTCACGAGCTTCAGCTCCCCGCCCGACTGACGCACTGCCTTGAGGCTCGCGATAAGCGCACCGAGACCCGAGGAGTCGAGGAAGACCACGCGCGACAGATCGACGGCGACGTTCGGATGATGCTCGTCGACGGCGCCCTGGATGACCTCACGCAGGCGCGCGGCGGTGACCATGTTCAGTCGGCCGGCGACGCCCACCTCGGCGACGCCGAACGGGTGGTGCACCACAGTGATGTCCATCTCGACTCCCCTTGTCGACGGTCATCCCATTATGGAAGGCGGCAGCCTACATCTTCTCGATCGGACTGATTTTAATCAGCAGGCGCTTGCGGCCGACCGTGTCGAACTGCACTTCGGCGATGCTCTTCGGCCCGACGCCCGTCACCGCACTCACCGTGCCGTCGCCGAAGTCGACGTGGCGGATGCGGTCGCCGACCGCCAGAGTGAGGTCGCCATTGTCGCGCACGGTCGCGGTGACGCGGTTCGCCCACTCGGTCTTGGGCTTGCCCGCGGGCAGCGAGGTGCCGTAGCTGAAGCGCTCGCGACCCGCGCCGATGCTGCGGGTCGTCGAACGCGTGCCCATGCCGGGCGAATCGCGCCAGTCGATGAGCTCGGTCGGAATCTCTTGCAGATACCGGCTCGGGCTCGACACGGTCGTGTCGCCGAAGGTCGATCGCGTCATCGCGAGGCTCAGGTGCAGCTTCTTGCGCGCCCGCGTGATGCCGACGTAGAACAAGCGTCGCTCTTCTGCGGGGCCCCCGGGCTCGGCGGCGCTCATCTGGTGCGGCAGCAGGTTCTCTTCGACTCCGGTGATGAACACGGCGTCGTACTCGAGCCCCTTCGCCGTGTGCAGGGTCATGAGCGAGACCGTGCCGCTCGAGTCGTCGAGGTCGTCGGCTGCGGCGACGAGGGCGACCTCGGTGAGAAAGTCGATCAGTCGACCTTCAGGGTTGTTCTTCTGGAACTCGCGGGTCACGGCCACGAGCTCTTCGACGTTCTCGGCACGGGCCTCGTCTTGCGGATCGCGGCTGCCGCGCAGCAGCTCGAGATACTTCGTACGCTCGATGATCGTCGTGAGGGCATCCGGCACCAGCATCGTGTCGACTTTCTCAGAGACATCGTCGAGCAGCTTCGCGAGATCGAGAATCGCTCCCGTCACCTTCGGCCCGAGCCCCAGCGCGGCCGCGTCTCGCAGAGCATCGTGCATCGTGCCGCCGAGCTCATCGGCGTGGTTCGCGAGCGCGGTCTCGGTCGCCGGCCCGATGCCCCGCTTCGGGGTGTTCAGGATGCGCCGCATCGCGAGACCGTCGGCCGGGTTCGCGACGGCGATGAGGTACGCCATCAAGTCTTTGATCTCGGCCCGCTCGTAGAACTTCGTGCCGCCGAGCACGCGATAGGGAATCGCTGAGCGGATGAAGATCTCTTCGAGCGCTCGCGTCTGAGCGTTCGTGCGGTAGAACACCGCGATCTGGCTGTAGGGCATGCCCGACTCGTGCAGGGTGCCGATCTCGTCGGCGACGAACTGCGCCTCGTCGTGCTGGCTGTACCCGGTGAACCCGACGATCTTGTCGCCGGCACCGACTGCCGTGAAGAGGTTCTTCGCGATGCGGTCGAAGTTGTTCGCGATGACCGCGTTGGCGGCATCGAGAATCGTCTGCGTCGAGCGGTAGTTCTGCTCAAGCAGCACGACCTCGGCGCCCGTGAAGTCGCGCTCGAACTCGACGATGTTGCGAATATCGGCGCCGCGGAAGGCGTAGATCGACTGGTCGGAATCGCCCACGACCGTGAGGTTCGCCGCCGCGATGCCGCCGTCGGGCTCGAGCTCGACGCGCGTGTCGGCGGGCACGTGCTGCGGTTCGACCGGGCGGGTCAGCTCGCGGATGAGCGCGTACTGCGCGTGGTTGGTGTCTTGGTACTCGTCGATGAGAATGTGCCGGAAGCGCCGCTGGTAGAGCGCCGCCACCTTCGGGAAGGCGCGGAACAGGTAGACCGTCTGCGCGATGAGGTCGTCGAAGTCGAAGGCGTTCGCCCGCCGAAGCTCGGCGCTGTACCGCCGGAACAGCTCGAGGAACATCACCTCAGTCGGGTCGTTGGGGTTGAGCTGGCGGCTGTACCCCTCCGCGTCGATCAGCTCGTTCTTGAGCTTCGAGATCTTGCCCGCCACGGCGCTCACCGTGAAGCCCATGGTGTCGGCCTGCATGTCTTTCACGAGCCGCTTGATGAGAGCGCGCGAGTCGGCCGAGTCGTAGATCGTGAACGCCGCGCCGAACCCGAACTGCTCGGCCTCGCGCCGCAGAATGCGCACGCACGCCGAGTGGAACGTCGAGATCCACATGCCCTGCGCCGCCTCGCGGCCGACGAGCAGCTCGACGCGCTCGCGCATCTCGGCAGCCGCCTTGTTGGTGAACGTGATGGCGAGAATCTGGCTCGGCCAGAGCTCGCGATCACGAATGAGGCGTGCGACCCTGCGCGTGAGCACGGCGGTCTTGCCCGAACCGGCACCCGCGACGATGAGCAGCGCCTTCGAGCGGCTGAGCACGGCCGTGCGCTGCTGCGGGTTCAGCCCGTCGAGCAGCGGATCGGCATCGGTGAGAGAGGCGCTGGCGGGGGTGCTCATGACCGCCCCAGTCTAGGTCGGGCCGCCGACTCCCCCGCCGCGAGCATCCGTCGCCCTTCGCCGGGTCAGAGCGCGGCGCGGGCCTCGAGGGCGAGGTCGGGCTGATCGGCGAAGACGCCGTCGAGCCCCGTGCGCATGACGGCCTGGAAGAACGTCATCCAGTCGCCGGGCGCGGCCCCGTTCGCGCCGATGCGGCACGGGGCGGGAAGGAAGCGGTTCTCGGCACGGAGAGTCCACGTATAGGTCGCGAGCCCCGCGGCGCGCGCACGATCGACGAGGTCGGATGCTGCGATCCCGTTGCCGAGGGGCGTCCAGGCCGAGCCCGGCTGGCCCGCCCCTCGCGGCTCGGCCTTCACGAGCAGAGCAGTGTCGACGCTGACGCCGTCGATGCCGGCGGCGGCGATACGCGCGAGCCCGGCGTCGGTCAACTGGCCGTCGTACGAGATCGCGGCGGCGCCGTGACGCGCGACCAGGTCGGCGGCGCTGCCCGCCCTCTCGAGCAGGTAGACGTATTCGGCCGCGAGGCCGCGGGACTGCAGCTGCCCGAGCACGGTCTGCTCGAAGGCCTCGACGACGAGCTGGCCGGGCTGCCCCCAGCCGCGCAGCTCGGCCTCGACGAGCTCGTCGAGCGGCAGCCCGCGCGCGGCGAAGTGGGTGGCGTGCTTGACCTCGACGACGAGGCGCACCGGCCGACCCGTGCCGGGCGCGGGCGGGGCCTCGTCGATGAGCCGCTGCAGGTCGCGCAAGCGCAGCAGCCCGAAGCGCCCATCGAAGCGCGCCGACGACGGCCGCACCTGCGGCAGCCGCTCACGGGCCCGCAGCGTGCTGAGCTCTGCCCACGTGAAGTCTTCGGTGAACCATCCGGTGATGCGTGCGCCGTCGATCTCGCGCGTCGTGCGGCGGTCGGCGAACTCGGGGCGCTCGGCGACATCGGTCGTGCCCGAAATCTCGTTCTCGTGCCGCAGCACCAATTCGCCGTCGCGCGTGGCGACGACGTCGGGCTCGATCGCCTCGGCGCCCAGCGCAAGCGCGAGCCGGTATGCCGACTCGGTGTGCTCGGGACGGTAGCCGCTGGCACCGCGGTGGGCGATGACGAGCGGGCGCGCATCCGTCGGCGCCGACGACGCGGGCGCAGGCTCATTCACGCCGACCACGCTACGCGATAGCGTCAGAGCATGAGCGCCACCGCAGACGAGGCCCCCGCAGACGCGAGCGAGCCACCTCTCTCGCGCCTGCCGCAGCAGAGCCCGTCATTCGAGCAGCAGCTGGCGACCCGGCCGCGGCCGAAGCTCAACGCGCTGGCCGTCGCTGCGATCGTTCTCGCCGTCATGCTCAGCCCGCTCGCCGCCCTCTTCGGCCACATCGCGGCGAGCCAGATCTCGCGTTCGCAGGGCACGGAGCGGGGCATCGTCATCGCGTGGGTCGCGGTCGGCCTGGGCTACGTCTGGCTCGTCGGAGCGATCGTCGGCGGCGTCGTCATCTGGCGCGTGCTGAACGGATGACCGCTCTGGCCTGGGTCGAACCTGCAGCCCTGTTGCCGCTGCGGTGGGGCAGTTACCGGGGTCGCGTGAACGCCGGGCTCGTGCTCATCGCCGGCGGGCTCGTGCACCTGCAGGCTGCCCGCACCGAAGACCTGATTCCGCTCATCATCGGGTCGACCGCGCACGTCATCGGATGGCTGATCATGCCGGCGACGGCGTGGAGGCGGCTCGTGCCCCTGCTGCCCAGCACGCTCGTCGTGTGGCTGCTGCTCACGGGGCCTCAGTCAGTGTGGACTCTCACCGTGCCGTTCGTCTGCTGGCTCATCGTGCGCCATCGCCCGGCGCGCAGCTACCTGGCGCTCGGCCCCGTGCTGCTCAATGGTGTCGCCGCCGTCGGGCTGTTCGGCGAGTACGACGGCATGCTGCTGTCGCTGGCACTCTCGACTGTCGTGCTCGTCGGCTCGGCCTGGTGGGCGTGGGCGCTCGCTCGGCCTCCGCGGGGAAAGCGGTCCCCAGCCTCGCCTTAGGGTTCGCGGGGCGATTTCGGGGCGAGATTCTCTACACTTCTCGCATGGCCACTTCAAACCCCGCATTCTCGAACTCCCCTGCCTTCACGCAGAGCGCCACCAAGGCGATCCAGTGGACGCAAGAGCCCTCCGCTCAGCAGCTCGACGAACTGTACGCGCGCTCGTCGGCGACGCCCGAGCAAATGGACCGCATGACGTATGAGAACACGATCCAGAAGACGGTTCTCGCGTTCGTCGTTCTGCTCGCGACGGCGGCCGTCGGCTGGTTCATCCCCGCCCTCATGATCCCCGCAGCGATCGTCGGCTTCGTTCTCGCACTCGTCAACATCTTCAAGAAGAAGCCGTCGCCGGCGCTCATCCTCGCGTACTCGGCCGCACAGGGTCTCTTCGTCGGCGGCATCTCCGGCGTCTTCGAGCAGATCTACCCCGGCATCGTGACGCAGGCCGTCATCGGTACCTTCGCGGTCGTGGGCGTCACGCTCGCCCTGTTCGCGAGCGGCAAGATCCGCGCTTCCAAGCGCGCGACCAAGATCTTCCTCGTTGCCATGGTCGGCTACATGGTCTTCTCGCTCATCAACATGGGGCTCATGATCTTCGGCGTCACCGACGATGCCTTCGGTCTCGGCAGCACGCCGGGACCGTTCGGCATCCCGTGGGGCGTGCTGATCGGCGTGTTCGTCATCCTGCTCGCCTCCTACTCACTCGTGCTCGACTTCGAGTCGATCAAGACGGGCGTGCAGCGCGGCGCCCCGGCCGTCTGGGGCTGGCAGGCAGCCTTCGGCATCATGGTCACGGTCATCTGGCTGTACCTGGAGATTCTGCGCATGCTTGCGATCCTGCGCGGCGACTGATCTCTCGTTGTGTCGATGGGGCCGTCCTTCGGGGCGGCCCTTTCTCGTTGCGGCGGGCGCCCGTCCTTGCTCGCCCGCCCCGGCTCGCCCTGGCCCGGCCTGCCAGACCCGCCCCCGCGGCACGTTCGCCACTCCGCGCACCGCACCGCTCGCGCTAGGTGACGCCCGGCTGGTGCAGTGTGCCTCTCGCGGCATGTGCCGTGGGAGGCACATTGCGCCAGCGGCAGGTCGCCTGCCGGGGGCTCAGGTGACCCGAGCGCCGGGATGGCGCTTGTCGCTGGCGTCGCCGCGACGGCCAGAAATGGCCTTCGTCTTCAGCTCCAGCGCGCGGGTTGCTCACACCGGGTACCTCGGTAGAGGCGTTCATGTCAATCGGTGCTCAAAGCTCTGAGAGGCGGGACGCCTCTCAGGAATAGAAGCGAAGCGAGATCAGAAATGATCTCGCTGAACTCGCTTCTATTCCCACTCAATCGTGCCGGGGGGCTTTGACGTCACGTCGAGCACGACCCGGTTCACACCGTCGACCTCGTTCGTGATGCGGTTCGAGATGCGGGCGAGCACGTCGTACGGCAGGCGGGTCCAGTCGGCGGTCATCGCGTCTTCTGACGAGACCGGGCGCAGAACGATCGGGTGACCGTATGTGCGCCCATCGCCTTGAACCCCGACCGACCGCACGTCGGCGAGCAGCACGACCGGGCACTGCCAGATCTGGGTGTCGAGCCCGGCGGCGGTGAGCTCGGCACGCACGATCGCGTCGGCCTCGCGCAGCAGGTCGAGGCGCTCTTGCGTCACCTCACCGATGATGCGGATGCCCAGCCCGGGCCCGGGGAACGGCTGGCGCGCCACGATCGGCTCAGGCAGCCCCAGCTCGCGGCCGATGGCCCGCACCTCGTCTTTGAAGAGAGTGCGCAGGGGCTCGACGAGCTCGAACTCGAGGTCGTCGGGCAGGCCGCCGACATTGTGGTGGCTCTTGATGTTCGCGGTGCCCGTGCCGCCGCCCGACTCGACGACGTCGGGGTAGAGCGTTCCCTGCACGAGGTACTTCACTGCCTCGCCCGCGCCCTGCGCCTCCAGCACGAGCGCCTCGGCCGCGTTCTCGAAAGTGCGGATGAACTCGCGGCCGATGATCTTGCGCTTCGTCTCGGGGTCGGTGACACCCGTGAGCGCGTCGAGGAACTGCGCGCGAGCATCCACCGTCACGAGACGGATGCCCGTCGCCGCGACGTAGTCCTCTTCGACCTGGCGACGCTCGTCAGCCCGCAGGAGGCCGTGGTCGACGAAGACGCAGACGAGCTGATCGCCGACCGCCGCGTGCACGAGCGCCGCCGCGACAGCGCTGTCGACACCGCCCGAGAGCCCGCAGATGACGCGCGCGTCTCCCACCTGGGCGCGGATGCGCTCAACCTGCTCGGCGATGACGCTGCCGCTGTTCCAGTCGGGGGCGATGCCGGCCGCGTGGTGTAAGAAGTTCTCGAGCACGCGCTGGCCAAACTCCGAGTGCTTGACCTCGGGGTGCCACTGCACGCCGTAGAGGCGTCGCTCGTCGCTTTCGAAGGCTGCGACGGGGGTGTCGTCAGTACTCGCGAGCACCGTGAAGCCCTCGGGCGCTTTCACGACCGAGTCGCCGTGGCTCATCCACGTGGTTTGAGTCTCGGGCTGGCCGGCGAGTAGCGCACCGCCGTCGCCGTGCACCGACAACGTGGTCGCGCCATACTCGCGGCGGCCGGTCTTCGCCACCTCGCCGCCGAGCTGCTGCGCCATGACCTGAAAGCCGTAGCAGATGCCCATGACGGGCACCCCCAGCTGCAGAATACCCGGGTCGAGACTCGGCGAGCCCGGCTCGTAGACACTCGACGGCCCGCCGCTGAGCACGATGCCGGCCGGGTTGCGCGCCGCGACCTCGGCTGCGGTGATGGTGTGGGGCACGATCTCGCTGTAGACGTTCGCCTCTCGCACGCGGCGTGCGATCAGCTGGGCATATTGCGCGCCGAAGTCGACGACGAGAACGGGGCGCTGGTCGGTGGCGCTCACGCGCCGGCCTTGGAGTTCGCGTGACGGGCCTCGACCGCCGCAATGATCTCGCCCACCTCGCGGGGCACCTGGCGCTCGAAGTAGAACGACAGGAACGGGATGATGCCGCCCATCGCGATCCACAGAAAGCGCAGGAACGCCCGCTTCACCGACCCCAGGTAGGCGACGCGCCACAGCACGAAGTTGCAGGCCAGGTAGAGCACATAGAGCCATCCATGCACCGTGAGCAGGAAGATCGAGACATTGAAGCCCGTGAGCGTATCGATCGGGGTCAGAGCGAGAAACCCGCTCTCGCCGCCCAGCTCGATATCACGACCGAACCCGTAGCGCGTCACCATCATGACGACGAGGCCGAGCAAGAAGATGCCCGTGACGATCGACGAGACCTTGAAGATCGAGACGGTGCGGGTGATGAGGGGGATATCCCGGGGCTGAGGGCCGATCGCCATACCGTCAGTCTACGGGCGCAGGCTGAGGGCTCCACTCGGGCGGTGATGCTGACTCGGCGGCCATCAGGGCAAGCTTCTCCTGCTCATCTTTCACGAGTCTCCACCACAGATACACGGCGAAGCCGCCGAAGATGACCCACTCGATCGCATAGAAGAGGTTGAGCAGGTTGAGCGACACGTCGGCGGTCGGTGGCGGGGCGGCGATCGCTTCGAGGCCCGGCGGCGGCGTCTCGAGCACGAGATACCCCGAGTAGACGGTCTCGACCTCGCCCCACAGGTTGATGAGCTCGGCCACGGCGATCGCCGTGCGCTTCCCCGCTTCAAAATCGCTGAGCTGCGGCGACTCGCTGGGCACGTAGCGTCCGGTCAGCATCTGGTCGCCGCTGGGCAGCGTCGGGATGCCCGCACCAGGCTCCACGAACCCCGCAGCCACCGCGAGGCTCGCACCGCTCTCGGTCACGAAGTGCCGCAGCACCCAGTCGCCCGGCTCACCCTCGGCACCGGATTCCGCCCCACCAGCATCGCCGGCTCCGCTCAGGCGCCCGGTCACGACGACCTCATCGCCGTCGACCCACGTGCCCGACACCGTGACGACGCGGCCACTGGCCTCGGTGGTCATGACCTGCTGCGGCTCGGCGATCGAGTCAAGCGGCACAGGGGTCTCGGTGTCGCGCTCGTCGACGATGGCCGTCTCGAGCGAGCGTTCGAGCTGCCACTGGCCGAGCGCGGCGA
>DIUS01000079.1:1503-5718 GCA_002423075.1 Microbacteriaceae bacterium UBA6152 | reverse complement strand
TCGGCACCCTCGGTCGTGTTCATGATGCGCTTCTGGAAGATGAAGAAGAGCACCGCGACCGGGATGGTCATGAGCACCGCTGCCGCGAGTTGCAGCGGGAACTGATTGCCCGAGCCCAACTGACCCGAGACCAGTGAGGCGACACCCGTGGTGAGGGTGTTGAGCTCGGGACTCTGCCGCGACACGATGAAGTGGCCCAACTCGTTCCACGAACCTTGAAACGAGAGGATGAAGAGCGTCACGAGCGCGGGCCTCGCCATGGGCAACACGATCGTCCAGTAGACCCGGAAGGTTCCCGCGCCATCTATTCGTGCGGCTTCCTCGATGCTGACGGGGATCGAGTCGAAGAACTGCTTCATGATGAACACCCCGGCGGCCGTCGACAGCAGCGGGATGATCATGCCCCCGTAGGTGTCGTAGAGCCCCAGCTGCTGCAGGATCAAAAAGCGGGGGATCAGCAGCACGACGCCCGGCACCGACAGGATTGCGATGAAGGCAACGAACACGACGGTGCGACCGCGGAAGTGCAGTCGCGACAGCGCGTAGCCGGCGAGCGAGTCGAAGAACACGCGTCCAACGGTCACGATCGTCGAGATCAGCAGGGTGTTGCCGGCCCACTGTGGGAACGGAACTTCGCCGAACAACCGCTCGTACGCGGCGAACGTGACAGTCTCAGGAATCAGGCCCAGCGCGTTCTGCGTCGCCTCCGCATCCGTCTTGAACGACGCCGCGATCGAGATGATGAACGGGTAGATGTAGATGAGTGCGAGCCCGATGAGGATCAGGTAGCCGACGATCATGCTCGTGCGCGCCCGTGTTCCGATCCTCTTACGGCGCGTGAACGACCGCTTCGGGGCATCCACCTGCGGAGTCATGGCGGTCATCGCAGTCCTCCATCCACGGTGAACGCCGTCGCTGAGGCTGCGAGATCGGCGGTTTTCGACGAAGCGTTCTTCCGCTTCTTCGGACCACGTTCTCTCAAGAGCCAGCGCTGCAGCACCGTGAGCACAATGATGAAGAGGAACAGGATGAACGCGATCGCCGCGCCCTGGCCCCACTCGAGGTCGACGAACGAGCTGCGGTAGGCGAGGAAGGCCGGGGTCGAGATCGTGCCGCCCGCCGAAGCCCCGCCAAGCACGTAGATCTGGTCGAAGACCTGCCACGACCCGATCAGTCCGAGTGTAAGCACGGTGAAGAGGGTCGGGCGCAGCATCGGCACGGTCACCGAGAAGAATTTGCGCACCGGGCCCGCGCCGTCCATGAGCGTCGCCTCGTCGATCTCAGCGCCGATGCTCTGCAGGGCCGCCAGGAACAGCAGCATGAAGGTGCCTGACGTGGTGAAGATCGCGAGCATGATGAGCGAGGTCATCGCCACCGAAGGGCCAGCAAGCCATTCCCAGGCCGAGATTCCGAGAAAGCCGGGTTCGGCGAGAGCAGGTGGTGGGCCGCTGACCCCGAAGGCCGAGAGCGCGCCGTGCACAAGACCGGTCGAGTCGTTGAACCAGTCTGGCCCATCGATACCGAAGGCTCCGATCACCGCGTTCACGGCGCCGGAAGCGGTGAACAAGAACTGGAAGACGATGACGATCGCGACGGTGCTTGTCACCGACGGGAAGTAGAAGGCCGTGCGGAAGAAGCCCTTGCCGCGTAGCGCCGCGCGATTGACCTGCACAGCGAGCAGTAGCGAGATGATCGTCTGCAGCGGCACGACGAGCAGCACGTAGTAGAGGTTGTTGCGCACCGAGATGCCGAAGTTGCGCCGATCGAGTCCTTCGTCGACGGTGATCGCCGCGTAGTTCTCGAGCCCAACGAAGTTGACGCGCGGGTTGAGCGGCGACTGGAAGCCGTTCCAGTCGCTGAGGCTCACCCAGAACGCCAGCGCGATCGGGATAACCAGGAAGACAGCGGTGATGATCACGGACGGGGCGATGAAGAGCCACCCCGAACGGGCCTCGCCGCGGCGGATTCCTCCGCCGCGGCGAGGCCGTACTGCTGTGCGAGGCACAGTGATTATCCGTTCGCCTCGTCGAACGCGGCCTGCAGGTTGGTCTGCAGGGTGCCGAGCAGTGTCGACGGGTCAGCGCTGCCGATCTGCTCGAGCTGCACGTTGAAGTCGGCGAGTGCCGCGGACGCGCCCTGGAAGGCGACGGGGCTCGTCGCCGAGGCGACGCCCGCGACGAACGCGGCGTTCTCAGGGAACTGCTCGGCGTAGGCCGCCGACCCCGACTCGGTCGACGGGATCACACCGAAGGCCTCGGCGAACGCGAGCTGCTGCTCGTCACTCGTGAGGAACTCGATGAGGTCGAGCGTGGCGTCCTTCGTCTCCGATCCGACCGGCATGCCCCAGCAGTTGCTGAACGCGAAGTTCGAGGGACCGGCAGGACCGGCGGGCAGCTCGACCGAGATGAAGCGGCGGTCGGGGAAATCGTTCGCCATCGCGCCGTTGATCCACGGACCCTCGATCACCATGGCCGCCTTGCCGAGACCGAAGGCCTCTCCGCCCCAACCCGCTTCGAGCTCTTGCGGGAACTTGAGCGAACCGTCAGCGATGAGTCCCTGGAGGTACGCGAGGCCTTCGGCGTTCTCGGGGCTGTCGGCAACAACGGTGTCGCCGTCGACGAGCGAGCCCCCCGCCTGGTTCATGAAGACGCCGACCCGCGCGTACTCACGACCCATCGAGAGTCCGACCTGCTCGCCCGTGGTGAGCTTCTGAGCGACCGATGCCAACTGGTCCCAGTCGGTGGGGATGTCGGCGTCGGTCAGACCGGCGGCCTCCCACGCGTCGAGGTTGATCTGCAGGCCGAGGGTCGAGAAGTCTTTCGGCGCGCAGTAGAACTGCCCGTCGTAGCTGAACTGCTCGGCCAGAGCGGGCAAGAAGTCGCCCGCGTTCGCTAGCTCGTCGGCGTAGGGCTCGATGAACCCCTGCGCGGCGTAGGTCTGGAACTGGTCCCACGGCATGTAGAAGATGTCGGGCGGGTTGTTGCCCGAAAAGCCCTGGCCGAGCTGCTGCACTAGATCGTTGGCGGCGATGACCTCGACCGTGTTGCCGGTCTCGGCAGCCCACGCGTCGGCGGCAGCCTGCACGGCGGTCGTCTCTGCGTCGCCACTCGAGCCGATGAGCATGGTCAGCTCTTGGCCCGTCTGTACGTCGCCGTCGCCGCTCTCGCCGCCCGACGAGCACGCGGCTAGAGTGACGACGAGCCCCGCTGCGAGAGCAGCGGCGCTCCATTGTGATGTCCTCACGATGATTCCTTTCGATGAGTGATTGCCGGAGCCTCAGGCACCGGTGGTCTCGCCGAACGCACGGTGGGTAGACCGGCGCTCGACAAGTCGAGGCACGAGCAGCCGATTCATCGGCTGCTCGTTGCTGTCTGGATTCGGCAGAGCCGTGTCACCGGTCTCGCCGAAGAGCATGGTCAGGGCCGCTGCGACGACCTCGTCGAGGGGCTGGTCGATGCTCGACAGTCCGATCGCCGAGGCGACCGGAGTGTTGTCGAACCCGACGACGGGCAGTTCGGGTTGCCCGAGAGCGGTCGCGGCCATCGATGCGCCGAGGGCGAGCGAGTCGCTCGCGCACACGATCGCGTCGCAGGGCTCGCGCAGTGAGAGCAGGTGGCGGGCCGACGCCGCGCCCTGGTCGACCCCATCCTCGGTCACCACTTGGTAGGTCACGAGGCCGTCGGCGTCGAAGCCGCTCGCCTCTTCCCACCCCGCGCGGCGCTCGTCACCCGTGCCCGAGGGGCTCGGCCAGCCGATGTAGCCGACGCGGGAGCATCCGGATGCTCGCAATTTGGCCGTCGCATCGCGCACACCGGCGCGACCATCGACGTCGACCCAGCGGTGCCGAGGGTCGTCGAGCGACGAGCCCCACGGCCGCCCGAACGACACGAACGGCACGTCGTGCTCGATGAGCCACGCGATGCGCGGGTCGCCATGGAAGGTGGCGATGAGAATGAAAGCGTCGATGTCGCTGCCATCCCGCAGCCGGCGGATGTGCGAGAGCTCGTCGTCGGCCCCGTTCGCGGTGAAGATCATGACGCGCAGGCCGCGCTCATCGGCCTGCTCGGCGAGCTTGTGCACGAAGCGGTCGAGCACGGCACCCGAGATGCCGTCGCGCAGCGGGTCGAGGCGCAGACCGATCGTTGACGACTTGCGCGTACGCAAGCGACGGGCTGAGGCGTGCGGGCGGTATCCGAGGCGGTCGATCGCCTCTTG
>DIUS01000079.1:0-1385 GCA_002423075.1 Microbacteriaceae bacterium UBA6152 | reverse complement strand
GCCAGACACCGGTGTCAACCCCTCCGGCGTCGACACTCTCGACCAGGCCAGGAGGCTGACCCCCGTGACCGCATCGCTGCAACCCCTGCTCAACGACGAACTCGTCGTGTTGCGGGCCCCCACGCAAGCGTGGTCCACCTCGACGGGCGCGATGGGCTCGGCGCGCATCCACGGCGTGTATGTGAGCGATGTGCGCGTCATCCGCGCGCTGCGGGTCATGATCGGCGATCGGGATGCTGAGCACCTGTCGACCGGAGTGCGCCGTGCTGACTCCGTGCGCATCGAGTCGCTCTTGCGCCACCTCGACGACCGCACGCCCGACCCCGAGGTGCGGTTGACCCTCGAGCGCACGGTCGACGCCCGTGGACTGCTCGACACCCTCACGGTGCGCAATCGACACGAATACTCGCTGA
Source organism: Microbacteriaceae bacterium UBA6152 (assembly GCA_002423075.1). Taxonomy (GTDB): domain Bacteria; phylum Actinomycetota; class Actinomycetes; order Actinomycetales; family Microbacteriaceae; genus Microcella. Next base: position 972 of record DIUS01000079.1, on the reverse strand, counting down.
CCGCTCCACTTGTGATCGAGCTCGACCTCGACGCCACGAGCATGGAGTCGGTCAAACTCGGTCACGGCCCCGCCGATGCCCCGGCCGTGACCGTCGACGGCGGTGTCGCTCGCTGGATCGGCCAGAGCGTGACGGCGAGCGTGAGGTCGTCAGATCTCGGTATCGAGCAGACGGCGACCGGCATCAGACTCACGGCCGAGCTGACGGTCGAGCCGACCAGCTCGACGACGGTGTCGTGGCGTCTCGACGCCGAGGATGCGATCGGAGCCGTGCGCGGCGATGAACGGCCTGCACCGTGGAGCCGGCCCGAAGTGCTCGCGGGCGACCAGCGGTTGAGCCGCTGGGTCGACCGGGCGCTCGATGATCTTGATGCGCTGCGCATGACGACGGCGCAGCATCCCGAAGAGACCTTTGTCGCAGCCGGCGCACCGTGGTTCTTCACGCTCTTCGGGCGCGATTCGATCTGGGCCGCGCGCATGATGCTGCCGCTCGGCACCGAGCTCGCGGGTAGCACCTTGCGCGTGCTCGCGGCACTGCAGGGCACGCAACATCAGCACGCCTCGGCCGAAGAGCCGGGCAAGATCATGCACGAGCTGCGGCGCGAAGCCCTCGTGATCGACGAGCGCCTAACGCTGCCGCCGCTCTACTACGGCACGGTCGACGCGACCCCGCTCTTCGTGTGCCTGCTGCACGATGCCTGGAAGTGGGGGCTGCCCGACGACGAGGTGCGCGCGCTGCTGCCGCACCTCGAAGCTGCGCTCGGCTGGATGCGCGACGACGGCGACGCCGACGGCGACGGCCTGCTCGAGTACATCGACCACAGCGGCCACGGGCTCGCCAACCAGGGTTGGAAAGACTCGGGCGACAGCGTGCAGTGGCGCGACGGCTCGCTCGCCGAGGGGCCGATCGCGCTGTGCGAGGTGCAGGCCTACGCCTACGAGGCCGCGACGCACGGCGCCGACCTGCTCGAGG
>DIUS01000118.1 GCA_002423075.1 Microbacteriaceae bacterium UBA6152 | reverse complement strand
ATCTCGTCGAGGAAGTCGTCGACCTCGTCCTGGTCGTATCCCTCGCGGAACTTGGTCGACTGGAAGCGCTTGTTGACGACATCTTCGGGTGTGAGAGCCATGCGCGTCACCTCGATACTTTCTGGAGCGGTTGAATAACGATGGGGTAACGCTAGCAACAACTCGTCACATGCGTCACATCCGTGTCAGTCAGCGTACCGCGTGCCGTCTGCACGATGCACGCCTCATCGCCCACTGACGAGCGACATCAGGATGAGCAGCACGATCAACACGATGGTCCAGGCGAGATCGAGCCGGATCGAGCCGAGCTGCAGGGGCGGAATCACGCGGCGAACCGCCTTGATCGGCGGGTCGGTGATCGTATAGCTCGACTCTGCGAGCACGATGATCGCCCCACGCGGTCGCCAGCCGGGGTTCAGCACCTGAATCCAATCGAACACGAAGCGCGCCCACATCGCGATGAACACGACGAGCAGGGCGAGATAGATCACAGTGAGGATGATCGAGAAGGCGAGCGGCACAGCCCTAGTCTCTCAGGTCAGGCTGACAACGAGTGCGGCAGCGGTCAGTCTCGCGTGAGGAACGATGCGTCGACGTCGGGCTCCACCTCGACCGAGTCTCCTGTTGTCGCGACATGCGCGGGCGAGAGCAGGAATACTTTGCTCGTCACGCGCTCAATGCGCCCGTAGAGGCCCTCGGACAGTCCGCTTGCGAAGTCGACGAGTCGACGGGCATCGGGCTCACTCATCTGCGAGAGGTTCATGATGACGGGTACGCCCTCACGGAAGCTCTCGGCGATCACCTGCGCGTCTTTGTAGGCACGCGGGTGCACGGTGAGAATCTCGTTCATCTCCGGCTGCGCAGCACCACGTGCCGGTGCGGCGCGACGCAGAGGAGTCACGGGGGCGCGCTGGGCGGCGACGGTGGCGGGCGCCGAAGTCGCCGAGGCGGCGGGGTGCTCGTACTCGACCTCCTCATCGGCGAGGCCGAGGTACACCATGGTCTTGCGTAGCGGGTTGCTCATGTTCTGTCCTTACCGGTCGTGACAGTCACGAGGCTAGGGCTGTGCGGGTCGTTTTCCGGTGATTGCCGCGCCGATGCGCAGGTGTGTCGCGCCTTCGGCAATGGCCTCAGCGTAGTCGCCCGACATGCCCGCCGAGATCTTCGACGCGTGCGGCGCCAGTGCCCGCACCTCGTGTGAGATCGTCCTCAGCCTGCCGAAGGCGGCCCGAGCGGGCTCGTCGAGAGGAGCGACGGCCATGACGCCCAGCAGGCGCAGGGTCGGCACGACGAGCACCGTCTCGGCGAGCCGCAGCACCTCACCCGGTTCGACTCCACCGCGTGCGGGGTCATCAGTGAGGTTGACCTCAAGGAAGACGTCGAGGGGCCGGTCGACCCTCGCGAGCGCGGTCACGAGCGACGAACGGTCGACAGAGTGGATGACTCGCGCGTACTCAGTGACCGCCCGGGCCTTGTTCGACTGCAGCTGCCCGACGAAGTGCCAGGTGAGCGGAAGGGTTGCTAGAGCGGCAGCCTTCGGGGCAGCATCCTGATGCCGGTTCTCACCGACATCGGTCACGCCCAACGCAGCCAACTGCTCGATGAGCGACGCCGGATGGAACTTGGTGACGACGACAGTCGTGATCTCGTCGATCGAACGACCGGCAGTGCGGCATGCATCAGCGATTGACTGCGAGACCGTCGCGTGTCGATCGGCGAGCTGCGGATCGATGTCGGTCACGACCCGCTCGTCTCCATCAGCGGTGCACGGGGATGCTCAGCGCAAGAAGTCGGGAACATCGAGCTCATCGTCGTCATCGTCGAACTCGATCGGATCGATCGGTGCCGTCGCGCCGAGCTCGGCGTCATCAGCCCACGGTCGATCGAGCCGGGCCATCGGGTCAGCCGATGCCGGCGCCGTCGCGGGCTCGTCGGACTGCACGTAAGTGGCGCGCTTGTCGCGGTGCACCGTTGTGGGCTCGCCGCCGTCGAAGCCGGCCGCAATCACCGTCACCCGCACTTCGTCGCCGAGAGTGTCATCGATGACCGCGCCGAAGATGATGTTCGCCTCGGGGTGCACGGCTTCTTGCACGAGCCGGGCAGCGTCGTTGATCTCGAAGATGCCGAGGTTCGAGCCGCCCTGAATTGACAGCAACACGCCATGGGCGCCGTCGATGCTGGCCTCGAGCAGCGGGCTCGCGACGGCGAGCTCGGCCGCCTTGATGGCGCGATCGGCGCCGCGAGCCGAGCCGATACCCATGAGGGCCGAACCCGCGCCCTGCATGACGCTCTTGACGTCGGCGAAGTCGAGGTTGATGAGACCAGGGGTTGTGATGAGGTCGGTGATGCCCTGCACGCCGGCGAGCAGCACCTGGTCGGCCGTCGCGAAGGCCTCGAGCATCGAAATGCCGCGATCAGAGATTTCGAGTAGCCGGTCGTTCGGAACGACGATGAGCGTGTCAACCTCGTTCTTGAGCGAGGCCACGCCCGAGTCGGCCTGCGCTTGACGACGCTTGCCTTCGAACTCGAACGGCTTCGTGACAACGCCGATCGTGAGTGCGCCGATCGACTTCGCGATGCGCGCCACGACCGGGGCTCCGCCGGTTCCGGTGCCGCCGCCCTCGCCCGCCGTCACGAACACCATGTCGGCGCCCGCGAGCGCTTCTTCAATCTCTTCGGCGTGGTCTTCGGTGGCGCGGCGCCCGACCTCGGGGTCGGCGCCGGCGCCGAGTCCGCGCGTCAGCTCGCGACCGACGTCGAGCTTGACGTCGGCGTCGCTCATGAGCAGAGCCTGGGCATCGGTATTGATCGCGATGAACTCGACCCCGCGCAGCCCGAGCTCGATCATGCGGTTCACGGCGTTGACGCCGCCGCCGCCGATGCCGACGACCTTGATCACGGCGAGGTAGTTCTGGTTCGAGGTCACGTCGGAGCCTTCCGCGGTAAACCTTAACCTTCGAGTTGAAGGCCAAAGTTATGCTCAGTATGTACTGCTGAGTCGACGGTAGGGGTCACAGCGGGCCCGGCCTCGCAGGCACGCCGCGTGTCGCACGCACACAGCCGCCGCTCACGGCTCGTTCAGAGCCGCCGCACGACGAGGCTGTCGGGTGCCGAGACGTCGTATTCCCACGCGACCGCTTGGTCTGTCGCGCCGATCGCCGCTGCCAGCACTCGCGACTTGTACTCCGAGCGCTCTCCGCTCCCCCAGACCACCCGGTGTCCCGCCCCGATCATGCTGAAGCTCACGTCGTCGCGCGTCGTCGCCGAGATGACGTCGACGCGTTCGCGCAGCTCGCTCGGGAGCGCGAGAAGCACGGCGGCCACGCTGCGAAACGGCAGAGCATCCGGATCAGCGGCATCGACGGCAAGCGACGGGATGCCCGCGGGGCGTTGCGGCGACGACTCGACCACCACTCCCGCGGCGTCGACGAGATCCCAGACCGAGCCGCGCGCGACGGCGCCGATGGGCTGCCGTTCGACCACTCGCACCACGAGCGTGTGCGGAGGGACGACCTCGGTCGAGTACGACCTGATGAGGGCGAACTGCGCAAGATCGTCACGAATGCCCCCCTCATCGAGCAGAGCCAGCGGCGTGCCACGGTGGTCGTCGAGCGCCGATTCGACCTCGCTCACGTCGATACGCTGTGTGCCGGCGATCACGATCGTCGTCAGCGCCATCAGCGGAGAGAGCGTCACGAGCGCCACTCCCCCGACGAGCCCGAGCAGGGCCAGCGCGACTCCCGCACCGATCAGACGACGCCGCCGAGCTTGCCGCGTGAATCGACGACGTTCGGCACGCTCAGCGGCACGTCGCTCTCGGGCGGCGGCACGGGCGGCGCGATCACTGTGGTCGACGGCGGTCGTTCGGCGGTCGAGCGATCGCTTGCGCGGAGCAGGAGCCGACGCGGGGTTCGCACGTCGCGATGTCGATTCCCCGCCGCTCGACCGAGGTGTGGTGCGCGGCGTTCGCGGCGCCGGGGCCGGGAGCTCACCGCGCGGCGCGCGATCGTGCCCTTCGGGCCGTTTCACGGCGTGACGGCTCCGGTGGCCCGGTGGTCGAGTGCCTCCCGTACGAGCGGAATGATGCGGTAGACGTCTCCGCAGCTGAGCGTCATAACAATGTCGCCCGGCCGGGCAATCTCCGCGATGCGATGCGCAGCTTCCGTCCACTCGGGCCGGTAGTCGACCTTCGCAGAATCGGCGAAGCGGTCGACCACGAGGGCGCCCGTGACTCCCGGAATCGGGTCTTCGCGCGCGCCGTGCACATCGAGCACGACCGTGTGATCGGCATCGCGCTCGTAGACAGCGGCGAACTCGGCGGCCATCGCCTGCGTCCGACTGTAGAGATGCGGCTGATGGATGGCGATGACGCGACCATTGCCCGCCACCGAGCGCGCCGTCTGCAGGGCGGCTGCCACCTCGGTGGGATGATGCGCATAGTCGTCGTACAATCGCACGCCATCGGCGAGACCATGCGACTCGAACCGGCGATGCGTGCCTGAGAAGCCGTCAAGGGCACCGACCGCCGCCGCGGGCTCGACTCCGAGGCCCACGAGCATCGCGACGACTCCCGCAGCGTTGAGCGCATTGTGACGACCCGGCACGCCGAGCGCTCCGTCGTAGTGGACACCGCCCACCTGAACGGTGTAGGCGACGGGGCCTTCATGTGACACGGCGACGAGTCGCACATCGGCGTCAGGCGCCTCACCGAACGTCAGCACGCGCACCGAGCCGTCGAGACGCTCGCGCACACGCACAGTGCCCTCGTCGTCGGCCGAGAGCACCACGAACTCACGCACGCGTGCCGAGAACTCGACGAATGCGTCGGCGAGAGCATCCGTGCTGCCATAGTGATCGAGATGATCGGTGTCGATGTTCGTGACGATGCCGATCGACGTGTCGTACATCAGGAACGAGCCGTCTGACTCATCGGCCTCGACGACGAAGAGATCGCCCTCGCCCCAGGCCGCGCTCGTACCGGCTGCCTGGATCACCGCACCGTTCACGAAGCTCGGGTCGCGATCTAGCGAGCGCAGGGCCGTCACGAGCATCGCGGTCGTCGTCGACTTGCCGTGTGCGCCTGCCACAGCTATCAGTCGTTCGTCGCGCACCAGCCAGGCGAGCGCGTTGGCCCGGTGCAGCACCGGCAGGCCGCGCCTCAGCGCCTCTTGATACTCCGGGTTGTCGAGCCAGAGCGCGCCCGTCACGACGAGTGTGTCGGCATCTCCGACGTGCCGCGCGTCGTGACCGATATGCACCTCGATGCCCAGCTCTCGCAAGGTCTTCACAGCCGCGGACTCCGATCGATCAGAGCCCGTGACCGCCATGCCCCGCGCGTGCATCATGCGGGCGATCCCGCTCATGCCCGAACCGCCGATACCGACGAAGTGCACCCGCCCGAGCGAGGCAGGAAGAACGAGTTCAGGGTCGGGCTTGATCATCGCCGTTCACCCTACGCGCTTCGACGATGCCTGGTGCTCGCGCACCAGCGCCAGCAACTCGGCTGCGCCATCGAGCCGGTCGAGCGACTGCGCTGCCGCGGCCATCCGCGCGATCGCCGCCCGGTCCATGAGCAACGGCACGAGACCGTCCGCCACCCACTGCGGCGTGACCGAGGAGTCATCGACGAGCCTCGCGGCCCCCGCAGCCACCATGCCGCGGGCATTGAGCCGCTGCTCGCCGTTGCCCGCGGCATAGGGCACGAGCACGGCAGGCAGAGCGAGCACGGTGAGTTCGCTCACCGTGGCCGAACCTGCCCGGCACAGCACGAGGTCGGCGGCGGCGAATGCCAGATCCATCCGATCGCAGTACGGCAGGCTCACGAACCCCGCCAGGTCAGGGTCCGCACCGCCTCTGCCTGTGCCCGTCAGGTGCACAACCTGCCACCCGGCACCCAGAACTCGAGCGGCGGCGGCACTGATCGTCTCGTTCAGACGACGTGCACCCGTCGATCCCCCGGTCACGAGCAGTACCGGGCGCGCCGGGTCGAGACCGAAGTGCCGCACCGCCTCAGGGCGTGTCGCGACGCGATCAAGCTCGACAATCTCGCGACGCAACGGCATGCCGACGACGCGCGCACCGCGCACCGGGGTGCCGGCGAAGGTCGTTCCGACGGCGGCTCCGAGCCACGCCGCGAGTCGATTGGCGATCCCCGGTCGCGCGTTGGCCTCGTGCGCGATCGTCGGCACGCGCTCGAGACGGGCCGCAAGGTAGGCCGGTGCCGAGGCGTAGCCGCCGAAGCCCACAACGACGTCGACGCCCCGGTCGCGGATGATCGCCCGCGCGCGGCGCACCGCATCGCGGAATCGGCGGGGAAACCTCAGCACATCTCGGTTCATGCGCCTCGGAAAGGGAACCCGCTCGATGGTCTGCAGCTCGAATCCGCGGTCGGGCACCAGTCGCGATTCGAGCCCTTCGGCTGTGCCCAGCACGATGATTGACACCTCGGGCTCGTCGGCTGTCCAGAACTCAGCCAAGGCCAATAGCGGGTTCACATGACCGGCCGTGCCGCCGCCAGCGAGCAGGGCGGTCGTCACGACAACCCGGCCGTGCGTGGGGCGCTCGGCCGGCTTCGCGCCAGCGAGAGCACCATGCCGATACCGACGAGCGACGACACGAGCGCGGTACCGCCCGCCGAGATGAAGGGAAGCGGAACTCCGAGAACGGGTAGCAGCCCGAGCACCACGGCGATGTTGACGAACGCCTGGCCGATGATCCACGCGAGCACCGC
>DIUS01000088.1:2575-4270 GCA_002423075.1 Microbacteriaceae bacterium UBA6152 | reverse complement strand
GGGCGCCTCCTCGGCGCGCAGCCATACCGTCAGAGCGTGAGGATGCTCGTGACCGGAGCCACCCGCTGCATCGGTGGACGCCTCGTGCCCCGCCTGATCGACGCCGGCGACGAGGTGCGCGTGTTCCTGCGCGACCCCGTGCGTTGGTGAGACGCGCCTTGGGCGGCCGACGTCGAGGTCGTGGCGGCCGGCTCTACTGAAGCGGCGGTCTTTCCGTTCCACGGCGGCGACGACGCGAGGTCGCTCGATGGGCAGCCGCATCAGCAGCGAACGGCGTTCAGGTCACAGAACGGTAACGGCCTGCGCTAGCATGGCTCCACCGCAATGACGCGGTGACTGTCTGAAAGCGAACGCGATGACCGTGACGCGCACGATTGACCGACCCGGTCGATACTCCGTGCGCCGCAGTGCGGCCGCCTTCACCGCCACCCTGGCCCTCGTGGCCGTGCTCACCTTCGACCACACTGCGGCGACCGTGCATGCCGCGCAACCGCTCGGCTCGATCGGGCTCAACGACGGACTGCCGCTCACGATCGCCCACCGCGGCGATCCGGCCTCAGCACCCGAAAACACGATGCCGGCCTTCGAGGCCGCCCTACGCAGCGGGGCCCAGGTTCTCGAGCTCGACCTGCAGGCGACGGCCGACGGCCACGCGGTGCTCTTTCACGACGAGACGCTCGATCGCACCACGAACGGCAGCGGCCCGATCGCCGACCGCACTCTCGCCGAACTGCGCTCCCTCGACGCGGGCAGCTGGTACGGCAGCGCGTGGGCGGGCACGAGCATCCCGACCTTCATAGAATTCCTGCCGCTGCTGCAGGCCTCGACAGCGCGTGCGCTCATCGAGCTGAAAGGCATCTGGACCCCCGACGAACTGCGACCGGTCGTCTCCGCGATCTACCGCGCCGGAGTGCAAGACCGCGTCGTGCTCGCGAGCTTCGAGACGCCGACGCTGCTCGACCTGTGGCGCGAGGCCCCGTCGTTGCCGCGCGCTGTCGCCGTGCGGCGGTTGCCCGATGACCCCGTGGCCTTCGCGGCCGCGCACGGCGCGTCAACGGTGGTGACGAGCCTGCGGTCGTTTCAGGTCGCGCCCGAGGCCGCCGAGCACCTGCGCGCCGCGGGCCTCACCATCATCGTCTACACGCTGAACCGTGCCGACCTGTGGCAGCAAGCCGTCGATCTCGGCGTCGACGGCGTGGTGACGGATGCTCCCCGCAGGCTCGCGCAGGTGCAGGCCGCGGCGCGCGGGTAGTTATCGGCGTCGCAGAAGGGCGGCGGCTGTGCCAGACCTCTGCGTGCTTGCGGCGGTTGTGCTTATCTACGCCGCATGAGTGCGGCGTAGAGCTCGATGCCGTCGAGGAACGATGAGACGCGGATGCGCTCGTTCTTGGCGTGCAGGCACGCGCGCTCGGCGGTGCTGAGACGGAACGGCGCGAAACGGTAGACATGCTCGCTGATCGCCGTGAAGAAGCGCGAGTCGCTCGCCTGCATCATGACGTAGGGGCTCACGAGCAGCCCGGGCACGACCTCGTTGATCGCGCCCACGAGATCATCCCAGGCGGGCCCCGAGGCAGGGGAGACGGGCGACGGCTCGCTCGGCAGCAGCACGTCGATGACGACCAGGTCGTCGTCGATCGCGCGCCGCACCTCGTCGACTGCCTCGACCACGCTCGACCCGGGGGCGATACGCATGTT
>DIUS01000088.1:0-2534 GCA_002423075.1 Microbacteriaceae bacterium UBA6152 | reverse complement strand
CGCGCGCCGAGCGTGCGGATCATCGACCGCATGGTCGGGTCGAGTCGCGCCGGCGCTGGTGAGTTGTTCAGGCGCAGAATCGCACGAGCGAGCCGCTCGGTCGCCGCAAAGGGCGGCGGGCTCGAGGCGTGACCGCCCTGCTGCTCGACGCGCAGAGTCAAGGTCGTAATGCCCTTCTCCGTCACGCCGATGAGGGCCGCGGGCTCGTCGAGTCCCGGAAAGACATCGCGCACGATCGCGCCGCCCTCGTCGACGACAAGGGACGGACGGATGCTGCGCTCACGCAGCGCTGCCACGATCGCCTGCGCACCCGTGCCGGCGACCTCCTCGTCGTGGCCAAAGACGAGAAGCACATCGTGCCGCGGGGTGAAGCCGGCCTCGAGCAGGCGGTCGACGGCTTCGAGCACCGCGACGAGCGAGCCCTTGTTGTCGATGGTTCCGCGGCCCCAGACGACCTGCTCGCCGTCGTGCTCGAGAACCTCGGCGCCGAACGCGGGGTGCTGCCAGCCCTCGTCGGTCGCCGCGACGACGTCGTAGTGTGCCATGAGCACGGTTGGCGTGCTCGCGCCAGTGGGCTCGCTACCGGGCCAGCGGTAGAGCAGCGAGTAGGGCACGTCGCCCTCGGGGTCGGTGCCGTGGCGCTCGACGCTCAGTGCCTCGTGCACGCGCGGGTACAGCGCGGGCAGCGCGGCGATGAACTGTTCGAACGCGTCCCGATCGGCGCGCGGGCCGGGGCCGGTCGTCGGGCGCGACATCGTGGGGATGCGCACGAGCGCGCGCAACCGTTCGAGTGCGCGGGCGTCGGCGGCAGCATCCGTCATGCATTGAGCCTATGGCGGGGCCCGCAGAGCCGGTAGCGTGCCAGAATGCGCCGTTTGCCGATCGCCCTCGTCGCGGGGGCCGTCATGGTCGTGCTCGCGATCATCTCCGCCGTCGTTCTGCTGCCGCGCGTGCTGCCGGCCACCCTCGCGAGCGGTCCGGCCCCGCAGGCGGCTGCTGCCGCGATCTCGAACGGACCCCTGCGGGCCGACGTGAACGCCTTCACGTTCGACTCGTTCCATGCCGACTACGTGCTGGGTCGCGACGAGACCGGGCACGCCACCTTGACGACGACCGAGACGCTCGTCGCCCGCTTTCCTGACTTCGACCAGAACCGTGGCATCCGTCGGTCGTTGCCCGCCACGTATCAGGGCCACACGACGAACCTGCAGGTGGTCTCGGTCACCGACGAGAACGGACAGCCGCGCCCCTTCGAGGTGAGTTCTGACACGGGCCGCATCGACATCGTCTCGGCGGTGCCCGAGGGCAGCTACACCTACGGCGTGCAGACCTATGTCATCACCTACACGCAGCGCGACGTCGTCGACTTCTTCAGCAATTCGCAAGCGCAAGAGTTCTACTGGAACACCAACGGCACCGACTGGGCGCAGCCCTTCGCTCGCGTGTCGGCGACGGTCACGCTCGACGACGGCCTCGCCGACGCTCTGCTGCCCGATCGAGTTTTCTGCTACCTCGGATACGCGGGGGCGACCGACCAGTGCGCGATCTCGGTCGAGGGTTCGGTGGTGTCGACCGAGCCCGTCGCGCTCTTTCCGTACCAGAACGTCACGGTCGCGCTCGGCTTCGCCGACGGCACCTTCGAACTGTTCGACAGCTCGGTCTTCGCCTCGCCGTGGGGCTGGCTGCTGATCCTGAGCGCGCTGCTGGCGATCGGTGCGGCCATCGCCGCGATCGTGCTGCGCCTGACCGTGCATCGGGATGCTCGCGGCCGGCCCGTCATCGTCGCCGAGTATCTGCCTCCGCCGGGAATGAGTCTGCTCGAGGCCTCGGTTCTCACCCGCCACCGTGCGCGCGCCGTCGCGAGCCAGCTCGTCGACTTCGCGGTGCGCCGCGTGCTCACGATCATCGAGGTGCCCGGGGGATGGTTCTCGCTGCGCTCGACGTGGCGTTTGCGGCTCGAGTCTGGCATGGGCGTCGAGGGCGAAGAACGGCGGCTGCTGAGCTACTTCTTCGGCGGCGGTCTCGCGGGTGGCACCGAGCACACTCTCACGGCGCAGAACACCACGCTCAGCACGCAGATTCAGAAGCAACTGGCCCGCATCTCGAGCTCGATGGTCACTCGGGGCTGGCGTCGGACGATCCCGGCCCGGCACTCCGGATGGTTGACGCTCGCGGTCGTGCTGTCGACAATCGGCGCCTTTGTATCCGTCATCACGCTGACCGACGAAGGGCGGGCCGATGGAGTCTCGATCTTCCTCGTGATTCCCCTCACCTTCTTGTGTTTCTTCGTCGTGGCCACGTGCCTCTATCGGCACCCGCTCACGCCCGAGGGCGCTGAGCTCACCGACCACATCAAGGGTCTCGAGCTCTACATCCGCCTCGCCGAGGCCGACCGGCTGCGCGTGCTCCAGTCGCCGCAGGGCGCCCTGCGCGAGCCGGTCGACGTGAACAGCCCCGAACAGCGCCTGAAGCTCATCGAGCGGCTGCTGCCGTGGGCAGTGATGCTCAAGCACGAGCGCGAGTGGGCGAAAGAG
>DIUS01000072.1:9392-40692 GCA_002423075.1 Microbacteriaceae bacterium UBA6152 | reverse complement strand
CACCACTATGCGGGACTCCACTGACCGCGCAACTCTGCATCACCCACGACGTCGAACTCCTCACTACCGACCGCGACTTCATGCACGTCGCTCGCCACTGCAGTCTTCGGCTGTGGAACGGAAGCGGCGCGTAGTTGCCGCCGCGTGGTGCCCCTGGAGGGACTCGATCCCCACCATGCCGCCGCGACACCGCTGCGCGGCGCCGCGGACTGCGCGGCGTGGGCCCACGAAGGTTTCTCGCGGCTTCCAGGAGCGTCAACGGAAAAGACCCGGCCGAGGCCGGGTCTTTTCCGTTGGTGCCCCTGGAGGGACTCGAACCCCCAACCCTTTCCTTAGGACGGAACTGCTCTTCCATTGAGCTACAGAGGCGGTGCCTCCACTCTAAACGAGCGAGCGTCCGCGCTGGCCGATAGCCTGCTCGCGTGACCGCCGCCGTGCACCTCAGCCGCGATGAGGCGCGCCGCATCGCGGTGCGCGCCGCGGTGCTCGACGGCTCAGCCGAGCTCGACTCGCTCCACGCGGTCGTGGGCGCGCTGGCAATGGTGCGCGTCGAACTGACGAACATCGTCATGCCGGCCGCCGACCACGTGCTCTACGCGCGGCTGGGCGAGGCGGTGCGGCCGGGCGACGCCGAACGTGCGCTCGCGAGCGGGCAGGTGTGGGAGCGCACGTGGATGCTGCGGCCGCTCAGTCACCTGCCGCTCTTCACTGCGGGCTTTCGCACGTGGCTCGACCGCTCCGGCGCGCGCGGATGGGTCGAGGCGAACGCAGAGTTCCGGCAGAGCATTCTCGACCGCATCGCCGATCTCGGCCCGCTCACCTCAGCCGACATTCCCGACGAAGCGGTCGCACCGTGGCCCTCGACCGGCTGGACGAACAACCGCAACGTCACGCAGATGCTCGAGTTCTTGCACGGCGCTGGCGAACTCGCCGTGGTTGGGCGCGCGGGGCGATTGCGGGTGTGGGATCTGGCGGCGAACGTGCTGCCGCCAGCCGCCGAGGTGCCGCGCGACGAGGCTGTGCGCGTGCGCAGCGAGCACCTGCTCGCGGCCTGCGGCATCATGCGCGACAGCATCGCCGTTTCACCGCAAGAACTGCACGGCGTCGTGCGCGTGGGCGAGCCCGCAACGATCGAGGGCGCGCCCGGACGGTGGCGCGTCGACCCCGCGCAACTAGACCGGCCGTTCCTTGGCCGCACCGCGCTGCTCTCGCCGTTCGACAGGCTCATGACTGACAAGCAAAGGCAGCTGCGGCTCTTCGACTTCGACTACGGAATCGAGATGTACAAGCCCGAGAAGCAACGTCGCCGAGGCGCGATCGCGCTGCCGATTCTGCACGGCGAGCGACTCGTCGGCTCGGTGGATGCTCGCGCCGACCACCGAGCGGGCACCCTCACGGTGCGCGGCCTCACCGAAGACGAGCCGTTCAGCGCCGACGTGCGCGACGCGGTCGAGACTGAGCTACACGCCCTCGCGCGGTGGCTGCGGCTCGACCTGACCATCACCAGAAAGGGAGCACCATCATGACCAAGTACCTCATTTCTTTCCCCAGCGGCGTCATGGAGGTTCCCGACGGCCAGTGGGACCAGGTCGTCGAAGAATCGCACCAGGTCGTGCGCGACATGAAGGCGGCGGGCGTCTACGTGTTCGGCGGCGGCATCAACGAAGACGTCGAGCCCGTCGCGGTGGCCACAGACGGCACGGTGAGTGCGCCGACCTATTCTGCCTTCGAGCGGCTCGACGGGGGTCACACCGTCATCGAGGCGGCCACGCGCGACGAGGCCGTGGAGTGGGCTCGTCGCGTCGCCGCCGCGTGCCGCTGCCCGCAAGAGTTGCGCGAGTTCATGTACGACCCCGAGTCGTAGGAGCGTCAGCCTGCGTTTCGACCTAGCTCGTGCTCGACGGCTCGCCGAATCCAGCTCGAGACCGAGCGGTCGTCTGCTTCGGCCCGCGCGCGCACTCTCTCGAGGAGTTCGTGAGGGAACCGAACAGGAACTGGCTCGCTGAGCCGCGGCCGCCTCCGCACAGGAGGGCCGACGGGCACCTGATTCGCTGGGTCGGCGTAGAAGTCGCGCTCTTCTTCGGGGCTCAACTGCTGGTTCATCGGTCCTCCCGGTATGTACGCGCCAGTCGCGCGGACGCCACGTAGCATCCGATCGGCCTGCAGAGTGATCGGTCTCGAACGGCCAGTCATCGTGCAACTGGTCGAGATCGAAGCGCTCACGATCCGACACGAAAAGTGAAATGCAAACGAATACGGAAGAGGAGGCGAGTCCGTGAGCAACACATGGCCAGGCAGAGTAGACGCGCGTCGACCTCGACATCTGAGGCGCTCACAGCGCGCGGCGTCTTTGCCGAACCACATCAAACGGATGCTCGCTAGGGTTGCCCGCATGCGCACACCCGCTCGGCTTATGCTCTCCCTGCTGCTCTCCGCCGGGTTCTCGCTGGGCCTCGCACCGACCGCGGCGTTTGCCGACACGAGCGACTTCACCTTCGACTCGTTCGATGCCGAGTACACGCTGAGCCGTGAGGCCGACGGCACCGCGACCCTGCAGGTCGTCGAGACGATCGTCGCGCGCTTCCCTGACTTCGACCAGAACCGCGACATCATCCGCGCGATCCCCGACGATTACGACGGCGTGCCGCTCAACACGAGCGTCAGCGGCGTGACCGACCAGAACGGCGATCCCGTCTTTTTCGAGACTGTCACGTCGGGAGGCTTCGTCGAGCTCGCACTGGGCACCGACGACTTCGTGCGCGGCGTGCAGACTTACGTCATCACCTATACGCAGCAGAACGTCGTGCGCTCGTTCGACGACACGGCCTCAGACGAGTTCTACTGGGATGTCAACGGCACCGGCTGGCAGCAGCCCTTCGGCCGGGTGAGCGCCACCGTGACGCTCGCGCCCGGCGTCGCCGAGGCGCTCACGGGCAACGCCGCCTGCTACGTCGGCTTCTTCGGCGACGACGAGCAGTGCGCGATCGAGACCGACGGCGCGACGTTCACGGCCAGTTCGACCGACCTCGAGCCGGGTGAGACGGTGACGGTCGCAATCGGCTTCGAGCCCGGCACCTTCCTGACGCCCGAGCCGACGCCCGGAGGCGGCTCGCTCTCGGGCGGTTCGTTCGGCGGCGGGTTCTCGGGCAGAGGAGGAAGCGGCGGGGGTGGTGGTGGCCGGTGACCATCGACACGGCACGAGCCGAGAGCGAATCGGCGGGTGACGCCGACGCCTACCGGCATGAGGTCGACGACGTGCTCGACCGCCTCGAGACCACACCGGCGGGGCTGACGAGCGCTCAGGCGGCCGCACACCGGGCGCAGTTCGGCAGCAACGAGATCGTCACCCTCAAGCGTGAGTCAACGTTGCGTCGCTACCTGCGCCAGTACAAAGACTGGATGATCGTGCTGCTGCTGGCGAGCGCGACCGTCACGGCCGCGCTCGGCGATGTCGGCACCGCCGCGGTGCTCATCGTGCTGGTGGCGATCAACACCCTCATCGGCTTCGTGCAAGAGAACCGCGCCGAGAAGACAATGGAGGCTCTCGAGACCCTGGTCGCCCCCAGCTGCCAGGTCTATCGCGACGGCGTGCTGAGCGAACTCGACTCGCGCGATCTCGTGGTGGGTGACGTGGTGCGATTGACCGAAGGCGTCTCGGTGCCGGCCGATGTACGGCTGATCGAAACGGTCGCCTTCGCGACGAATGAGTTCGCCCTGACCGGAGAGAGCGACCCGACCCGCAAGCACGCGCGGGTGATTCCGCACGAGGCGCCCGTAGCCGACCGGCACAACATGGCCTACGCCGCGACCACGGTCGCCACCGGCGAGGCGACCGGCATCGTCGTGGCCAGCGGCATGCACACCGAGCTCGGCAAGATCGCCCGGCTCAGCCAGTCGGCCACGGTGGCGCCGAGCCCGCTGCAGCGCGAGATGACCCGCATCGCGACCTACGTGACCTATGGCGTCACCGTTCTGACGCTCATCGTGCTCGTCATCGCGGTGCAATCTGACCTGCCGATCACGGTCGCCCTGCTCTTCGCCGTCGGATTCGCCTGCGCGCTGATTCCGCAGGGGCTGCCTGCCGAGGTCAACACCGCGCTCGCGTCGGCGGCCTCGACGCTCGCGAAGCAAAGGGTGCTGGTGAAGAAGCTCAGCGCTGTCGAGACGCTCGGGTCGACGCACGTCATCTGCACCGACAAGACCGGAACGCTCACGAAGAACGAGATGACGGTGACCGAGCTCGTCGTCGCGGGTGTGCCCTGCACCGTCTCGGGCATCGGCTACGAGCCCACGGGCACCATCAACCCCGCGCCCACCTCGGCGGGTGCCACCGCGCGACTTCACGACTTTCTCTCGGTGGGCGTACTCGCCAGCAACGCGAAGCTCGTGCCGCCGTCGGCCGACGCCGCCACCTGGCGCATCTTCGGCGACCCTACCGAGGGCGCCCTGCTCGTGGCGGCCGCCAAAGCGGGCATCGATCTCGCCGCCCTCGCGGCCGAACATACCGAGGTCAGCGAGCTACCCTTCGACTCAACGCGCAAAGTGATGACCTCGATCCGGCGCGACGGCGCCGGCGCTCTGACGGCCTACTCGAAGGGCTCGCCCGAGAGCATCCTCGAGCGCGCTACCCACATCAGCGTCAGTGACGACAGCGCGCCCGAGGGCACGAGCATCCGGCCCATCACGGCCGCCGACCTCGACGTGCTGCTCGCCCAGCACACCGAGAAGGCCGACCGCGCCCTGCGCAACCTGCTCTACGCACGCCGCACGCTCACCGAAGGCGAGGCCGAGAGTGGCGACCTGAGGGTCATCGAGACCGGGCTCACGGTGCTCGGAATGGTATCGATGGTCGACCCCATCCGCACCGCCGTGCCCGACGCCATGGCCGCGGCCCTCGCTGCCGGGGTGACCATCAACATCATCACAGGCGACTTCTCGCTCACCGCCATCGCCATCGCTCGGCAGGCGGGCCTCGCCCCCACGCGCGACGCACGACTGAGCGCGCCTGAACAGCGGCAGGTAACGCGGGATGACGGGCTCACCGTCATCACCGGCGCCGAGCTCGCCGCCCTCACTGACGCCGAGGTGCTCGCGCACGCGCTGCACGGCGGCACCGTGTTCAGCCGCGTGGCACCAGAAGACAAGGTGCGCATCGTCGACCTATTGAAGGCCTCCGGCAGCATCGTCGCCGTCACCGGCGACGGCATCAACGATGCGCCCGCCCTGCGTCATGCCAACATTGGGGTCGCGATGGGAGCATCAGGAACCGACGTCGCCAAACAGGCCGCCGAAGTGGTTCTGCTCGATGACAGCTTCGCCAGCCTCATCGGCGCGGTGCGGCAGGGGCGCACGATTTACCAGAATATTCGCAAGGGAGTGCTCAGCTGCCTCACCTCGAACATTGCCGAGTTCGTCGTCAACTCGATGAGCCTCGCGCTGTTCAGTCTGCTGGGGGTGCCGCTCGCTCTCAACGTGCTGCAGATTCTCGCCATCGACCTGCTCGGCGAGATCTTTCCGATTGCGGCCCTCGGGCGAGACCCCGAAGAGGGCGAGACGATGAAGCAGAAGCCGCGTGATGCGGCCTCGCGCATCCTCAACCGCCGCTCGCTGCTCGACATCGCGATCGCGGGTGCCCTCATCGGCTCGGTCGCGATCGCCAACTACCTGTTCTTCTACACCCGCCAGGGCGTCGACCCCTTCAGCGAAGCCGTGCCCGCCGACCTCGTCACACCCGCCATGACGATCACCTACGTGACGATCATGGTGTGCCAGCTCGTCAGCATTGCCCAGCGGCGCAGTGTGCACGGGTTGTTCACCCGCTACCAGTTCGCCAATCGCACCTATTGGCTCGCGGTGCTCGTCGCGATCGGCATCATGCTCGTCATCGTTTACGTGCCGTTCGTCGCCACGTTCTTCGGCACCGCCCCACTCACGCTCATTGACTGGGCCTGCGTCGCGGCAGCTGCGGTCTTGTTCCTCGCGATCCGCGAGGGCGGGCGCCTGCTCAGCCGAGGGCGCCCGACCATTGTCGCCGCGGCACCCGCTCGCTAGGGCCACGGCCATACCGCGAGAAGCGACAGTCCTCTCGACGAGGAAGTACCGATATGGGCGCCTTCGACGACTTGTCGGGCATGGGTGCTGGCGGCGACTGGGCGACGCAGGCGGCTGACGCTCAGGCGGCGGCAGTCGAGATTCTCAAGGCAGCAGCGCCCGATCAGCCGCACCTCGTCGACGACTCTCACCGTGTTGCCGAGCGAGTTCGGATACCCACTGGTCAACAGGGTTTCGACGCGGCTCACCGACATGAGGTCAGGGTAGCGATCCGAGCCTTCTAGAGTCAGCACATGGTCAACGACGACTCCCCCGCCTTCCGCCCCGACCTCACGCGCGCGCGGTTCATGCCGCCCGGCGACGGATGCTCGCGAGCGCCGCCCGGGCATCCTCTACCTCCACGGCGGAGGCCTCATCACGCGCATCGCGGTCATCGGCCTCAGCGCAGGAGGCGGGCTCGCGGCCTCCCTCGCCCTGCTGGCCCGCGACCGCGGCGAGATCACGCTCGCCGGCCAGGTGCTGGCATATCCGATGCTGGATGACCGCACCGAGGCGGGCGTGCCCACCGAGCTACACGTCATCGAGGGCGCATACCACGGCTTCGACGCCTCCGAGCCGACGGCCGCAGTCTCGATCGACTTCGTGCAGCGCCAGGTCGACGCGCTGCGCACCATGCTCTCCGTTTAAATGTGCGCACTGGCAGTGTGCCTCTCGAGGCATGTGCCGCGAGCGGCACATTGCGTCAGCAGAAACTCCCAGCCTGACGAGAGCGAGGTGCGGCACCGCAGAGCCCGCGCGCCCCTACGCAGCGAGGGGCGCCAGGTACTCGTTCCAGTCGGGTAGCGGGCGCTCGATGCCGCGCACGAGCCAGGCCGTGCCGTGCGGCGCCTTCGGCGTCACGCGCAGCTTCCAGCGCATCTCTGCCGGTGTGCGATCGCTCTTGAGGTTGTTGCATCTGAGGCAGCACGCCACGAGGTTCTCCCATGTGTCGGCGCCCCCGCGAGAGCGTGGCATGACGTGGTCGATCGTCGAGGCGAAGCCGCCGCAGTAGGCGCAGCGGTTGCCGTCGCGCCGCAGTACACCGCGTCGGGTCAACGGCACTTGGCGGCTGTGCGGAAGGCGCACATAGCGCCGCAGCACGATGACGCTGGGGCGATCCCACGTGCCCTCGATGCCGAACACGGGGTGTTCACCATCGGTCGCGAGAATCGTCGCCTTCTCATTCATGACGAGCACAAGCGCTCGGCGAAACGACACGACGGCGAGCGGCTCGTAGCCGGCGTTGAGAACGAGTGTGCGCATGCTGGAGGCTCCTGTCGAACGGGCCCGCATGGCCTGCGGGCGTTCCTTCGGTTCTCAGTGCCTCACGGAGCGAGGGTCGTCGTGCGCCCGTTCGGGCACAAAAAAAGCACTGCCGTTAGACGACAGTGCTCAGTACCACAGAACCACGACAAGGCGCGATCCAACGAACGGCGACGGCTATGCGAAAGACGGCGCGCGCATCCACGGTTTGGATGTCGCTCCGCTCACTCATGACCTCTCCTCTCGTGCCCCGTATGACACCGAGAAAGCCAGGCTAACCCAGAATCGGCGCGCACTCGCTGAGAGGCGCGCCGATTCACCGGTCGTTCACCCTGCGGCCAGGGCGACGGATGCTCATCAGATGCCGACGCGGACGATCCAGTAGTTGTCAGTCCAGATCGGGCGCACGCTCACGACACCGCCCGCGCGGGGCGCGTCGATGAAGGTGCCGTTGCCCATGTAGATGCCGTTGTGGCCGGGCATGATCACGATGTCGCCGGGGCGAGCATCGGCGCGCGAAATGCGAACGCCCGCAGCGTCTTGTCCGCTCACCGAGTGAGGCAAAGCGACGCCGAACTGGGCGTACACGTACTGCACGAAGCCTGAGCAGTCGAAGCCCGCCGGGGTGTCTCCGCCATAGCGGTACGGCACTCCCTGGTACTGCAGGGCGACCTGCACGACCTGATCGAGGCTGAAGTTGGGGTAGGGGGGGTTGGCCAAGAAGTCACCGACGCGCGGGCCCGACCATGCGGCGGCAGCGGCGGCGCGCTGAGCGGCCAGCTGCGCGCGGCGCAGGGCCGCGGGGTCGGTCGCGGTGAACTCGCCGCGGCTCGCGTCGACAACGACCGGCTCGGTCGCAGCGAGCTCGATCTCTTGCG
Organism: Microbacteriaceae bacterium UBA6152; assembly: GCA_002423075.1. Taxonomy (GTDB): domain Bacteria; phylum Actinomycetota; class Actinomycetes; order Actinomycetales; family Microbacteriaceae; genus Microcella. Next base: position 32,461 of record DIUS01000072.1, on the reverse strand, counting down.
ACGACGTGGCCTGCAACTCGGCGATGGCCTCGGCGGTCTGGTTCGATTCGGCGTTGGCGGCCGGCTGCAGCGACGTGCCGGGCAGGGCGAGAGTCGCGACGATCGCCGTGGCTGCCGTCATCGCCCCCATGTTGAGAGCCGTACGCTTCCAGGCCTTCGACCGCTGTGCACGTGGCGCTGCGGGTACCTGCGCACGAGCGGTCTTGGCGACGGCCGAGCGGCGTGAGCGGCGTGCATCTGGCAGTTCGAGGTTCGTATCGTGAGTCANNAAGACGAGCGTGCGAAGCGTTCTGCGTCAGAGCTGCTGATCGGTTGGGTGTGACCGGCAACTGGTTGAGTGTACGTGAGATAACGGATCGGTTACAAACCGACGCGCCACCACATCATCTAGTGGTGAATCCTCACTCTGCGACGTAGATGTGCTGCGCGATCTCGGAGGGCAGATCGATGCCCTCGTCGCGCCCGACGACCTCGACACTGACGTAGCCGTTGGGCTCGGGGCGCAGCCTCGCGTGCGCACCGGGCACCACGCCCGCTTCGCGCAGCTGGTGCAGCAGGTCGGGGTCGACCTGGGCAGGCTCTGCCAACCGGCGGATGGTGCCCTCGCGCACGCCCGCGGCGGCCGCATGCGTGAGCGAGATGACCCCGTCGAGAAAGTCGTTCGCGGCGGAGCCGCCAATGTGCTCGAGCCCCGGAATCGGATTGCCATAGGGCGACTCGGTGGGCTCGCCGAGGATGGCCATGATGCGGCGTTCGACCTGCTCGCTCATGACGTGCTCCCACCGGCACGCCTCATCGTGCACAAAGGCCCAGTCGAGGCCGATGATGTCGGCAAGCAGTCGTTCGGCCAGTCGGTGCTTGCGCATCACAGAAATCGCCTTGACCCGGCCGTCGTCGGTGAGCTCGAGGTGGCGGTCGCCCTCGACGCGCACGAGTCCGTCGCGCTCCATGCGCGAGATCGTCTGCGAGACGGTGGGGCCCGAATGCCCAAGACGTTCGCTGATGCGAGCGCGCAAGGGCACGATCTGCTCTTCTTCGAGGTCGAGAATCGTGCGCAGATACATCTCGGTAGTGTCGACGAGGTCGGTCATGAGCGTCCTCTCTCATCGCAACGGAGCCCGCCTCAACGCGGCAGGCCAGGCCCGCCTAGCCTAAACGACCGAGCCGAACGGCCGTCACGCGCTCAGTACGATGGGGTACATGGCTGACATCACGATCCCCGCCGAGCTGCTTCCCGCCGACGGGCGCTTCGGATGCGGACCTTCGAAGGTGCGGAACGAGCAACTGGCCGACCTGCTGGCCGCCGCGAGCATCCTGGGCACGTCGCATCGTCAGGCACCCGTGAAGAACCTCGTGGGCAGCGTGCGAGCCGGGCTCTCTGAGCTCTTCCGGTTGCCCGACGGTCACGAGGTTGTGCTGGGCAACGGCGGATCAACAGCCTTCTGGGATCTCGCGGCGGCGGGGCTCATCTCGCACCGCAGCGCGCACCTCGACTTCGGCGAGTTCGGGTCGAAGTTCGTCGCCTCGGCCTCGGCGCCCTGGCTCTCGACGCCGCACGTGGTGCAGACCCCCGGCGGCACCCGAGGCGTGCTCGAGCCCGTCGACGGCGTCGACGTCTACGCCTACCCGCACAACGAGACCTCGACGGGCGTCATGGCTCCCGTGCGACGCATCGGCACCGCACCGGATGCGCTCACCGTCGTCGACGCGACGAGCGCCGCGGGCGGCATAGATTTCGATGTGGCCGAGACCGACGTCTACTACTTCGCGCCGCAGAAGAACTTCGCCGGAGACGGCGGGCTGTGGTTCGCCCTCATGAGCCCCGCGGCGATCGAGCGGGCCTACGCGATCGGCGGGTCAGGTCGATACATTCCGCCGTTTCTCTCGCTCACTGCGGCGATCGACAACTCGCGCCTCAACCAGACGCTCAACACGCCCGCCCTCGCGACGCTCGTGCTACTCGACAGCCAGCTGCGGTGGATAAACGAGTCGGGCGGCCTCGCCTGGGCGCACGCCCGCACGGCCGAGAGCTCGACCCACCTCTACGAGTGGGCGTCGGCGCACGCGCTGGCCACCCCGTTTGTCGCCGACCCCGACCACCGCTCGCAGGTTGTCGTGACGATTGACTTCGATGAGTCGGTCGACGCGGCGCGGGTGGCCGCGGTACTGCGCGCCAACGGCATCGTCGACACCGAGCCCTACCGCAAACTCGGGCGCAACCAGCTGCGCATCGCAACCTTCGTGGCGATCGACCCCGACGACGTGCGGCAGCTCACGCGCAGCATCGACCACGTGCTCGAAGCCCTCGCCGAATGAGTAGCGGTCGCCTTCGGCGGGCCGCACTGTCAGACTGGGCCGCATGAGGCTCTACGTTCCGCACGACGAGCGCCGCCCGCAGCCCGAGCCCGCCGTCACCAACGACGCCCTCGCCTTCGCGATCGGTATCGGCGGCTGGATCATCGGCGCGGCCGTCGTCATCGGGATGCTCTCCGCCCCCGTCTCGTTCGAACCGACCCGCGTACTCGCGACGATCGCCGTCGGGCTCGTGCTCGGCCTCGCGGGGCTGCTCGTCTCACTGCGTCAGCGCCGCACCCGCCCGTAGCCGGGCGAGGCTACTTCTCGGCGAGCGTCTCGTCGTCGAAGTGCAGGTCGATGTCGACCCCATCGAACACGTCGTCACCGTCGTCGCCGTGAACGTCGNNTCGTGCTCGTCGTCGTCATCGTCGTCGCCCTCGTCATCGCCGGCGAGCGCGCGCTCGTGGGCCTGCTGAGCGAGGTAGTCGTCGAGCCGGTCGGTCCACGGCACCCAGTCGGGTGCGGTGAGGGCGCCCTCCGCCGGAATCAGCTCGGTCTCGAGCACGCTCGGCTGCATGCCGGGGTTCACGGCTACGGCGACGGTCCAGTACCACCCGGGGTAGCCGGCCTGGGTGGTCGAGAAGCGCACGGTGGCGACGTCGTCGGCTACGACGATGTCGCGCAACCCTCCGACGTTGGCAGGGCGGGTGATCTCACCGAGCGCCTGGCGGGCGATCTGCTCGAGCACCGCCGCGTCTGTCGTGGCGGGGGTGGCGCCGTCGGCAGCAGCATCCGTCACCGCCGGATCAATAGCGGCGGCCTTCTTTGAGACGCGCGCCACGAGGCCTACGCGTCCAGCTCGTCGGCGACGCGGCGCAGCATGGCCGCGATCTTCTTGCCGTGCTCACCCTCGGGGTAGCGCCCGCGCTTGAGGTTCGCGCCGATGCCGTCGAGCAGCTTGACGAGGTCTTCGACGATGATCGACATGTCGTCGGCCGACTTGCGGTTCGCCCGCGCGAGCGACGGCTTGGCGTCGAGAATGCGCACCGAAAGCGCCTGCGCGCCGCGCTTACCGTCGGCGATGCCGAACTCGAGCTTCGTACCGGCCTTGACGACCGCGCCTTCGGGCAGCGCCGAGGCATGCAGAAAGACCTCATCGCCCTCATCTGATGCGATGAAGCCGAAACCCTTCTCCTGGTCGTAAAACTTGACCTTGCCGGTAGGCATGCGCTCTCCTTGCGAGTCGTCGTGAGACTCAAGGGTACCGGTCTGCACCTGCTGACGGGGCCCGGATGCTGGCGAGCACCTGGCCCCAGCACGCGGGGTAGGTCGCGCCCCTCCCCGCCGCCTATCCTGGTGGTGTGCCCGAAGAATCGTTCGTCATGAACAACCGTCTCGAGCGCGTGCTGGCCTACATGGTCGCCGCGGTCATTCTGGTGAGCCTGGCGAGCTTCGTCGCCCTCATCGCCGCGACCGGCGCAGGCCTCGGGCGCGAAGAGTTCGCGACCGGCATCTGGCCCATCGTCACGATCTTGCCGCTCATCGGCCTGCCGATCGGCTTTGTGCTGATCATCGCGCTGCTCGTCGTCAGCGCTGTGCGCCGGGGGCGAGCCGCGAAGGATGCCGGCAACTAGCGCCGCCTCGCTCGCGCTCGCCGCGCGATTGCGCGACCTCGACGATGAGCGCGTCGCCCGCGTGATTCGCGAGCGTTCGATCACGCCGAGCTCGCTACGCGACGTGTTCGATCTGGCAGAAGCGCTGCTCGACCCGGCGGCGATCGCGCTCGCGCTGGCCTCGCTGACCCGCTCGTCGCTCACGGCCCTCGCGACGGCGGCGCAGCTCGACGAGGGCGCGGCCCTCACCGAACTGGCCGCCCGCCTCGACCGCACGACCGATCGGGTGGCACTCGATCTCGCTCCGGCGACGGATGCTCTGCTCGCCGACCTCGCCGATGCTCGGGTCACGGTCTGGCCGGCGGTGACCGCCGAGCTCGCCGCCTGGCCCGCGCGCGGCCTGCCAAGTCTCGACGAGCTGCGGTCGGAAGCCGCGCTGCCGATGCCGCCCGAACTGGACGCCGCCGCGCGCACCGCTCTCGACCGCACCGCGGCCGAGAGCGCCTTCACCACCACGATGGCCGTCGCCGAGGTGGTGCTCGCTCTGGGCGATGTGCCCGGTCGCCTGCTGGCGCGGGGCGGTCTCGCGCTGCCCGACTCCAAGCGACTCGCGGCCGCAGCGGGCTGCGCGACGGACGAGGTGGCCGCGCTGGTCGACCTGGCGTCGCTCGCCGGCCTCGTCGACGAGCTCGATGGCACCTGCCGGTCGACCGACTCCGGAGACGAATGGCGACGACGTGCGCCGACCGAACGCTGGGCGCACCTCGCGCGGTCGTGGCACGAGTCGTTGCCCGCCGAGGTGGCCGAGCTGCTGCGTGACCAGGTGGATGCCGCGTGGGGCGCTGCACTCAGTACGGCGACGACGTGGCTCTTTCCGGCTGGCTCCGAGCCGTTGCGCGAGCGTCTGCGCCGGCGGGGCGTGCAGGCCGAGCGGCTCGGCATCGCCGTGCGCGGTCGGGCGAGCAGCATCGGTCGGGCACTCGTCGCCGCCGACGCCTCAAACGCGACCGCGGTGCTGGCGCCTCTCGTGCCGCCCGAGGTCGAGCAGGTCTATCTGCAGCACGACCTGACGATCGTGTCGCCCGGACCGCTCAAGGGCGAGCTCGACGAACGGCTGCGCAGGGTCGCCGACGTCGAGAGCAGCTCGCTCGCGGGTCGCTATCGCATCACGGCCGAGAGCGTCACGCGCGCGATCGCCCTGGGCGAGACGGCCAGGTCGCTCACTGCTTTCCTGTCGGCGATCTCGCTCACCGGGGTTCCACAGCCGCTCGCCTATCTCATCGACGAGACGGCCCGTCGGTATGGCGCCATTCGCGTCGGCAGCCTCGAGCACGACGAGGCCGCCGAGCTCGGCGCACGCACGGCGGTGCGCAGCGACGACCCTGTGCTGCTCGAGGCGATGCTGGTCGATGCGGCCACCGCACCTCTCGCGCTGCGTCGTGTCGGCCCGATGCGGCTCGTGAGCCGTCACGACCCCGCCGTCGTGCTCTGGACCCTCATCGACGCCCGCTACCCCGCCGCGGCTGAAGAGGGCACGGCGACCCCAGAGCGGCCGGGCCGCGCCCGCACGCGCCCGACGACACCCGCCATCGATACGAGCGTCGCGGCGGCGGTCGAGCGCATCCGCAGCGGCTCGACGGTCGGCGTCGACGGCGATGGCGCGTGGGTGGCCCGGCAGTGGGAGCTTGCTCTGCGCGGCAAGCTCTCGGTGCGCGCGACGGTCACTCTGCCCGACGGCAGCGAGCGCTCGTTCGACCTCGAGCCCACGGGTTTTGCCGCGGGCCGCGTGCGCGGACGCGACAGGGCTGCCGACATCGAGCGCACGCTGCCGGTCGCGAGCATCACCGCGATCGAGCCCCTCGAGTAGTCCCGCCCGTTGCGCGTTCGCAACTCAGGCTGAGACGGCGTACGTGTCGCATCAACCGTTCACCGGGGCGCTCTCAGCCTGAGTTGCGAACAGGGGCTCTCAGCCGCGCCGCCTAGACTGGCCCGTTATGAATCCTGACGGGCCCCTCATCGTTCAGAGCGACCGCACCGTGCTGCTCGAGGTCGCGAACCCGAGGGCAGACGAGGCTCGCCACGCTCTCGCGGTGTTCGCCGAACTCGAGCGCGCACCCGAGCACGTGCACACCTATCGCATCACGCGGCTCGGTCTCTGGAACGCCCGCGCCGCCGGCCACGAGGCTGCCGAGATGCTCGCGGTGCTCGATCGCTACGCCAAGTTTCCGGTGCCGCAGTCGGTGTCGACCGATATCACCGAGACGGTGGGCCGCTACGGCCGTTTGATCATCGTGCGCAACGACGAGGGCACGCTCGTGTTGCGGTCGACGGATGCTGCGGTGCTGACCGAGATCGCCGCCAACAAGAAGGTGGCCCCGCTGCTCACCCGACGCATCGACCACGCGGCCTTCGAGCTCGCACCGTGGGCGCGCGGCCAGATCAAGCAAGAGCTCGTGAAGATCGGCTGGCCGGCCGAAGACCTCGCCGGCTACACCCCCGGTACTCCGCACGAGATCAACCTCGACACGAGCGAGTGGGATCTGCGGCCCTACCAGCAGCAGGCGATCGACCAGTTCTTCGTCGGCGGTTCAGGAGTCGTCGTGCTGCCCTGCGGCGCCGGCAAGACCCTGGTGGGCGCCGGAGCCATGGCCGAGGCGGATACGACCACCCTGATTCTGGTGACCAACACCGTCTCGGCGCGGCAGTGGCGGGCCGAGCTGCTCGCCCGCACGAGCCTCACCGACGATGAGATCGGCGAGTACTCGGGTCAGGTGAAAGAGGTCAAGCCGGTCACGATCGCGACCTACCAAATTCTCACGGCCAAGCGGAAGGGCGAGTACGCCCACCTCGCTCTGCTCGACGCCCTCGACTGGGGCCTCATCATCTACGACGAGGTGCACCTGCTGCCGGCTCCCGTCTTCAAACTCACGGCCGAGCTACAGGCGCGTCGTCGGCTCGGCCTCACCGCCACCCTGGTGCGCGAAGACGGCCGCGAGGGCGACGTCTTTAGCCTCATCGGCCCCAAGCGCTTCGACGCCCCGTGGAAAGAGATCGAGGCGCAGGGCTACATCTCGCCCGCGAGTTGCTTCGAGGTGCGCATCGACTTGCCCGCGAGCGAGCGGCTCGAGTATGCGGCGAGCGCCGACGACCAGCGCTACCGGCTCGCCGCGACGGCACCGGCCAAACTCGGGGTGGTGAAGCGTCTCGTGAAGCAGCACGAGGGCGAGCGCATCCTGATCATCGGGCAGTACCTCGACCAGATCGACGAGCTTGCCGAAGCGCTCGGCGTGCCGCAACTGACCGGAGCGACCTCGGTCGACGAGCGCGAACGGCTGTATCAAGAGTTTCGGGATGGCCGCACTCCGGTGCTCGTCGTCTCGAAGGTCGCCAACTTCTCGATCGACCTGCCCGAGGCCACGGTCGCGATTCAGGTGTCGGGCTCGTTCGGCTCGCGGCAAGAAGAGGCGCAGCGCCTCGGCCGACTGCTGCGACCGAAGCAGAGCGGCATTCCGGCGAGTTTCTACACCCTCGTCGCGCGCGACACCGTCGATCAAGACTTCGCGCAGAACCGCCAGCGGTTTCTTGCCGAGCAGGGCTACAGCTACACGATTCTCGACGCCGACCAGATCGCGCAGGCTGCCTGACAGGTCGGAGGCGGTCAGCCGCCCGAATGGCCGACACGGAGCACGGGCCCCGGAATCATCACGATCTGCATGCGTGAAGAGTTGTGCCGTGGTGGAACACCGCGACAGCGTCAAGGCATTCAGCAAACTTTCACCAAAAGCCCAGAGAATGCTCTCATGGCTGACGGACCCAAGATTCTCATTGTTGACGACGAACCCAACATTCGCGACCTGCTCACCACGAGCCTGCGCTTCGCCGGCTTTGCCGTGCGCGCCGTCGGCAACGGGGCGCAGGCCATCTCGGCGGTGCTCGAAGAAGAGCCCGACCTCATCATTCTCGACGTGATGCTGCCCGACATCAACGGGTTCGGCGTCACCAAGCGGCTGCGCTCGAGCGGCTACACGAGCCCCATCCTCTTCCTCACGGCGAAAGACGATACCGACGACAAGATCATGGGTCTGACGGTCGGCGGAGACGACTACGTCACCAAGCCGTTTAGCCTCGACGAGATCGTCGCGCGCATCAAAGCGATTCTGCGTCGCACGATGCAGGAAGAAGACGACGCGATCATTCGCGCTGGCGGCCTCACGATGGACCAAGACACGCACGAGGTCACCGTCGGCGACGAGGTCATCGAGCTCAGCCCCACCGAGTTCAAGCTGCTGCGCTACCTCATGCTCAACCCCAACCGCGTGCTGTCGAAGGCGCAGATTCTCGACCACGTCTGGGAGTACGACTTCAACGGCGACGCCGGCATCGTCGAGAGCTACATCTCGTACCTGCGCCGCAAGCTCGACCCGCACACCGACGAGCCGCTGATTCAGACCAAGCGCGGCTTCGGCTACATGCTCAAGGCCGCCAAGCTCTAGCCTTGTCACCTCATGCATGAGCAGTTGACTCAGTGGTGGGAGTCGATCTCCCTCCGCTCGAAGATCACCGGCGTCACGGTGTTCGTGGTGACGGTCGGGCTGCTCGTCGTCGGTGTCGGCACGCTCACCGTGCTGCAGCGCACGCTCGTCGACGAGGTCGATCGGCAGGTGCGCCAGGCAGCCGACGAGCTGCCGAGCACGTTCGCGGTCGACGAGTTCGACTCGTTCGACCAGCTCACGCCGTCAATCTTCTCAAACCCGTTCTATTTTGGGGCGGTCGATGCCGACGGCGAGCTCATCGACGACAACATGACGATGGCGAACCGTGAGCAAGCGCCCGACGTCTCCCGTTTGACGCTGGGTTTCGTTTCGAGCCTCGACGGCGGCATTACCCTGACCAGCATCGATCGCACCACCCAGTGGCGCGTCGAGACTTTCCCGCTCACGCTGACTGATGTCGAATCCGGCACCTCCCAGAGGGCCACGCTCGTCATCGGAGCCGACCTCGCCGACTCCAACGCCATCATTGGCTCATTCGCCTCGATCTTTCTCGGCTTCGGCCTCGTCGTCGTGATCTTGAGCGCGGCGCTCACGCGCATGCTCGTCACATCGACATTCCGTCCGCTACGCGACGTCGAGGCCACCGCCGCCCGGTTCGCAGGGGGTGACTTCAGTCAGCGCCTCGGAGGCGCGCCCCCCAACACCGAGGTCGGCCGCCTGAGCGGCTCGCTCAACGCCATGCTCAGCCGCATCGACCGCGCCTTCGCCGACCGTGCGGCCACCATCTCGCAGATGCGCCGCTTCGTCGGCGATGCGAGCCACGAGCTGCGCACTCCCCTGGTCTCGGTGCGCGGCTACGCCGAGCTGTACCGCATGGGCGCACTGACCGGCGATGAGCAGGTTGGCCAAGCGATGGAGCGCATCGAGAAAGAGGCCATTCGCATGAGCGCGCTCGTGAGTGACTTGCTCGAGCTCGCGCGGCTCGATGAGTCGCGGCCCCTCGAGCTCGCGCCCGTCGATCTCGTNNGTCGTCATAGAGATACCCACCACCGAATTCCCGGCGACGGATGCTGCGCTCACGCTTCACGAGGCCCCGAGCATCCCGCACCCACCGCTCGTGGCCCCGACGCTCGCCGGTTCGGCGTTCGCGCGGCTGCGCAGCCGCCGTTCCCGTCGCGCCTCGGCACCTGTGGCGAGCCCCGAGCCGCTCGCTGCCACGGCGCCCACTGAGGTCGCGGCGCTCGTGCTCGCCGAAGAGAACAAGATTCGTCAGGTCATCACGAACCTCATCGGCAATGCGCTGCGCTTCTCGCCCGACGGCACGCCCATCGAGCTCGTGGTCGGCGTCGACCACGATGCGGGGCTCGCGTCGATCGCGGTCGTCGACCATGGCGACGGCATTCCGCCGCAACTGCAAGAGCGCATCTTCGAGCGGTTCTTCCGAGCCGATTCGTCGCGCACCCGCGACACGGGAGGCTCAGGCCTCGGACTCGCGATCGTCGCCTCGATCGTCGCTCTGCACAACGGTCGGGTCGAGGTTCTCGACACCCCGGGCGGCGGCGCGACGTTCCGCGTCTCGCTTCCGCTCCTCCCCAGCGCCGCGGGCTCGCCGGATACCCCCGCCGAGCCGCTCGCCGCGGCGAGCACCGCCTCCGCCTCGTAGGGTGCTCCCGGCGATCGGGCGAGTGCCCCGGTGCCGGAAGGAGACCCTCATGACGCGATACCAGGTCGACAGCGACGCCGTGCTCACGGCCACGGCAGCGACGCGCGGCTCGATTGGGCGACTGCAGGCAGAGGCTGCCGGGTTGCAGGCCAACCTCTCGGGCCTGCAGGGCACCTGGAGCGGCGCGGCCGCCACGGCCTTCCACTCTCTGCTCGGCGAGTGGACTGCCGCCTACCAGCGCGTCGAGCAGACGCTCACCGCCCTCAACGAGGCACTCGGCCACGCCGGGCACGGCTACGCCGAGGTCGAACAGCAGACTGCACGCATGTTCTTGCGTTGAGCACAGCCCGGGGGGCGCCCGTAGGGTGAAGGGGTGAGCTCTTCTGCCTTCTCTTTCGACCCCGCGATTGTCTCTGCCGTGGTGCACCACATGAACGACGACCACTCCGACGACAATCTGCTGATCGCTCGAGCTTTCGGTGATCGGGGCGCGACGACGGCCTACATGGTCGATGTCGACGGCCATGCGGGGCACTGGGTCTATTCGGCCGCTGCAGCGGACGAGATTGTCGTGGCGGAGGGCGAGACCGCTCTGCGCGTCGAGTGGTCAGGCCCGATCACCGAGCGCGCCGAGATTCGCCGCGAGATCGTGGTGCTGTACAACCGGGCCTGCGCCGCGCTCGGTATCGAGCCCCGCGCTCACGACTGACGGCCGGGCCCTCCCATCCAGCCTGGATTCGCGCACCGTACTTCGGTAAGGTTAGGCCACCCTAACCTTGCGGGAGACCGGAATCATGACCACCACCCCCAGCGCCTCTGCCGAGATCATTCCCTTCTCTCGACTGGTGCGCGAGCGCAGTTCGGCGAGCCACCGAGGCAGCGAGGGTGCGTCGTTCATGGGCGATCTGCTGAAAGGCGAGGCGAGCCGCGATGACTACGTGGCTCTCGTCTCGCAGCATTGGGCGATCTACGACGCGCTCGAAGGCGCCGAGCCCGCCATGCGCGACGAGCCGCTCGTCGCACCCTTTCTCTCCCCAGCCTTGACGCGACTGCCTGCGCTCGAGACCGACCTGCAGTTTCTGATCGGCGACGACTGGCGCGAGCGTCTGAGACTCGTGCCCGCGACGGTCGAGTATGCCGCCCGCATTCGCGAAGTCGCCGCCGGCTGGCCCGCGGGCTACATCGCCCACCACTACACGCGCTACCTCGGCGACCTCTCGGGCGGCCTTCACATCGGCCGCCTCATCGCGCGCCAGTTCGGCTTCGAGACGAACGGCATCGGCTTCTACCTGTTCGACCAGATTGCCGACCCTGCTGCTTTCAAAGACTCCTACCGCGCCCAGCTCGACGCCGCACAGTGGTCGCCGGGCGAGCAAGAGCTCGTCGTCGACGAGGTGCTGCGGGCCTACGACTACAACACGCTCATCTTCGAGCAGCTCGACGAGCGTCGCATCGCCGCCTGAGACGCGGGCGTCGGGCCCGCCGAACCGAGAGCGAGCATCCGACGACACCTACACCTCGAGAACGCAGAAACGGGACGGCTCCGGTGAGGAGCCGCCCCGTTCTGGCCTTCTTTCGCGCTGGTGACCAGCGGTGGGGGACTTAGAAGTCCATTCCGCCGCTCGGGTCGCCCATCGGTGCGGGGTTCTTCTCGGGCTTGTCGGCAACCACTGCCTCGGTGGTGAGGAAGAGTCCCGCGATCGAGGCCGCGTTGAGCAGCGCCGAGCGCGTGACCTTCACCGGGTCGGCTATGCCAGCGCCCAGCATGTCGACGTACTCACCGGTGGCCGCATTGAGGCCGTGACCAACCTCGAGGTGGCGCACCTTGTCGGCGACAACGCCGGGCTCGAGGCCCGCGTTGAGCGCGATCTGCTTGAGCGGTGCATCGATGGCGACCTTGACGATGTTCGCACCCGTAGCCTCGTCGCCCTTGAGTGAGGTGATGGCCTTCGACTCGAACGCCATCTTGCCGGCCTGAATCAGGGCGACGCCACCACCGGCGACGATGCCCTCTTCGACGGCGGCCTTGGCGTTGCGCACGGCGTCTTCGATGCGGTGCTTGCGCTCCTTGAGTTCGACCTCAGTGGCCGCGCCCGCCTTGATGACGGCGACGCCGCCGGCGAGCTTGGCGAGGCGCTCCTGCAGCTTCTCGCGGTCGTAGTCCGAGTCGGTGTTCTCGATCTCCGAGCGGATCTGCTTCACGCGACCCGCGATGGCGTCGGCCTCGCCGGCACCTTCGACGATCGTGGTCTCGTCCTTGGTGATGACGACCTTGCGTGCGCGACCGAGCAGGTCGAGCGTGGCGTTCTCGAGCTTGAGACCCACCTCTTCGCTGATGACCTGGCCACCGGTGAGAATCGCGATGTCCTGCAGCATGGCCTTGCGGCGGTCGCCGAAGCCGGGGGCCTTGACGGCTACCGACTTGAAGATGCCGCGAATCTTGTTGACGACGAGCGTGGCCAGGGCCTCGCCCTCGACGTCTTCAGCGATGATGAGCAGCTGCTTGCCGCTCTGGATCACCTTGTCGACGACCGGCAGCAGGTCTTTGATCGCCGAGATCTTGCCGTTGACGATCAAGACGTACGGGTCTTCGAAGACCGCCTCTTGACGCTCGGGGTCGGTGACGAAGTACGCCGAGAGGTAGCCCTTGTCGAAGCGCATGCCCTCGGTGAGCTCGAGCTCGGTGCCAAAGGTGTTCGACTCTTCGACGGTGACAACGCCCTCTTTGCCCACCTTGTCGATGGCCTCGGCAATGAGCGCGCCGATCTCGGGATCGGCGGCAGAGATGCTCGCGGTCGCGGCGATCTCTTCTTTGGTCTCAACCTCTTTGGCGTTCTTCAGTAGCTGGTCAGAGACGGCCTGCGTGGCCTTCTCGATGCCGCGCTTGAGGCTGATGGGGTCGGCGCCGGCTGCGACGTTGCGCAGGCCCTCGCGCACGAGCGCCTGAGCGAGCACGACCGAGGTGGTCGTACCGTCGCCGGCGACGTCGTCGGTCTTCTTCGCGACCTCTTTGACGAGCTCCGCGCCGATCTTCTCGAACGGGTCGTCGAGCTCGATCTCTTTGGCGATGGAGACGCCGTCGTTGGTGATCGTGGGAGCGCCCCACTTCTTTTCGAGGACGACGTTGCGACCGCGGGGTCCCAGCGTCACCTTCACGGCGTCGGCCAGAATGTTGAGGCCGCGCTCGAGGCCGCGACGGGCCTCTTCGTCAAAAGCGATGATCTTAGCCATGTGTCTCTCGTCCCTCCCGGACGCTGAACGTACGGTAGCTCTTGGCACTCACAGAGCGTGAGTGCTAACTGATTCTGGCACTCGCTGGTGGCGAGTGCAAGCCAGAGCGGCTACGAAGCGGGGCGCGAGAACGAGACGGAGCCGGCGAGAGGCACGAGCTCGACCCACGTGTTGCCGGGCGCCAGTCGAACCGCCACCCCGTTCGCATCGACGATGCGGATCTGGTCGGTCAGAGACGACTTCGACCAGGTGGCAGCGACGGTCGCTCCCCCGGTCGAGACCCAGGCCTCGCCTCGGCCGATGAGGTTGACGGTCGGGATGCTCTGGATCACCTGCACCGGCACCCGCAGCGTCACGACATTGACGGCGCTGAGTTGTGTGCCTCCGGCGGCGCGGTCGGGCGAGCCGCCCGTCATGTAACGGATGAACGTCTGCGTATCGGCGCTCCAGACCCACGCCGGGGTCGATGAGCCGCCGAACCGCAGGTCGATGCGCGTCGTGGCCGTGCCCTCCTTCGTCGCCGTCGCGGCGGCCAGGTTCTCGGCGAACGGAAACTGCTGCGGTGGCGCGGGTAGCGCGCTCTGCTCGGCGACGATCTGCGTCGCCCGCACGAGCACATTGTGCGGCGACGGGGCATTCTGGCCGCGAAAAATCGTGTCGGCGGTGTCGCGCTGCCCGTGGATCGCGTTATAGACGGGCGCTTCCTGCATCGCCACCACGAAGCGGTACTGACCTCCCGAGTAGGCGATGATGCCGCCCTGCGGCGCCACGATCGAGGGATCGACAGGCCGCACCGACCGGATCGGTCCGATCTCATCGGGGATGTCGGACTGCCACACCGCGATGTAGCGCGTCAAACCGCCCTCGACCAAGATCTCCCACACCACGTCGGCGCGGTCGAGCCCGACCTGCGGGCGCGCGCTCGGGTGATTGTCGATCTTGGCGGCGAACGCCGGTGCCGTGGCCGAACCGACCGGCACGACCTCGCCCGTGAGCGGCGCGAGATCGAAGGGCGGCGGCGCTTCGTAGCTCGACACGAACGATGGGGTCGGCGTTGGCGTCGGCATAGGTGCCTCTGCGGTGCAGGCGGCGAGCAGCACGAGCGCCATCACGCCCGAAGAGAGCGCCGCACCGCGGCGCAGTCGCCTGCTCATGAGGGTCACCCTAGTGCTCGACCCGCGCCTCGGGGCGGTGCGGCGGCGGTGCGCCGCGGCGAGCATCCGACCGGGCGGTGGCCACGCGGATGCCCGCTCAGGCACCAAGACGTCGCCGCCCTCGAGTGTGACGAAGCCGAAGGCGTTCTCGGCGTTGAACCACGCGACGGTTCCTGTGGGCAAAGTGAAGCGCGTACCGGCGTCGAAACCGAGTGCGATCGCTAGGGTACGAGCTCGGCGAAATCGGCGCCGAGAGTGATCGTGACGGGGGCGCCGGGGAACGCGTCGGAGAGCTCAATGTCGCCCGTGCCGAGCAGCACAGCCATGCCGAGTGCGACTCCCTCGAGCGCCGGGTCGGAGTAGAACACGACAGTCTCGGTCAGGTCGTCCTGAGCGGCCGAGGTGACGGTGCCGACCGGCCAGCCGGGAGCAGTGAGCAGGTCGCGCGCCGCAGCGCCCAAGCCGTCGACGCCCGCACCGTTGAGAATCGTGATCGTGAAGCCCGCCGGCAGTTCGGCGAGCGCGGGGTCGGTGATGGGCTCGACGCTCGGCGGGGGCGGCGAGGCCGTCTCGGTCGGCGTCGGCATCGGCTCGGCGGTGTCGAAGCCGGGAATCTCGAAAGTGACACGATCGGTGATGAGCGACAGGCCCCAGAGGCCGGCGACGACGAGCACTCCGCTCGCGAGCGCTGCCCACGCGATGGCGATCGCCGTGCCACCTCGTCCACGAGGGGCGCGGTGGGCGCCGACGCGACCCAGCTCAGCGGGTATCTCGTCGAAACGATCAGGTTCGAACTCGGCCATCGGTGCAGTGCCTTTCGGGCGGGGTAGTGGGGGCGGCCGCTCAGGCGGCGCCCGTGACGCCCGGGCGCCGGGTGCGGCGCTGCTGGGCGCGATCGTCGCGCACCGAACGCAGGCGACCAACGAATACCGGGTCGTAGCGCACGGCGACCTCGGTGTCGATCACGGCGTTCAGCACCTGATAGTAGCGGGCCGCGCTCCATCCGAACTCGCGGCGGATGCTCTGCTCTTTCGCACCACTGTGGCCCCACCACTCGCGCTCGAACTCGAGCACGCGCTGCGCGCGGTCGTCGAGAGGGTCTGAGCGAGCATCCATCGTGGCTCCAGGGTAGAGCGCCAGGACCTTCGGCCCTGGGCGGCTCGCGGCGGGCGCGGCAGGCTGGTGAGAGCGCCGTTGCCCGGGCAGGCACCCAGTCCATGCCCACTCACCGTTCAGCCCGGCGGGTTAGGCTTGCCTAACCATTGTCGCCCCACCCGTCGCACTTTCGGAGCACCATGACCCTCACCCTGCGTCGTTCGACGCCGATCGTGAGCACGTCGCATCGCCGAGGCAGACGCAGTGCCGCCACGGGCGTCGTCGTGCTCGCTCTGCTCAGCGGGTGCGCGGGGTCGTCGGCTCCTTCGGCTGTCGAGCCAACGAGCGCGGGCCCGCGCGTGCCGCTCAGTGAACTCGCAGTGCTCGACAACCCCCGCGACCACGTCGGCCCCTCAACCGCGTTGCTCGACTCCGCGTCGATCGCGCCGGTCACCGACTCGCCACAGCAGAGCCTGCCGACCACCGTCACGTCGCGCGACCTCGCAGGCGATCACGAGGTCACGGTGTCTGACACGAGCCGCATTCTGCCGCTCGACATCGCCGGATCGATCGCCGCGACGGTGTTCGCGCTCGGCTTCGGCGACGCGGTCATCGGTCGAGACATCTCGACGACCTTCGCCGAGGCGGCCGATCTGCCAGTCGTGACAAGCAGCGGCCACGCGATCAGCAGCGAGGCGGTTCTCGCCTTGCGGCCGACGCTCGTCATCACCGACGGCACCGTCGGACCGACCGACGTGGTGCTGCAACTGCGCGAGGCCGGCATCACCGTCGTCTACGTGGATGCTGAACCGGGGCTCGCCGCCCCCGGCGAGCTCGCCCGCCAGGTCGCGGCCGCGCTCGGCTCACCCGAGACCGGCGAGCTGCTCGCCGAGCGCCTCGAGTCGGAGCTCGCTGCGGTCGTCGCCGACATCGAGTCGATTCGCCCGGCCGACCCAGCCGATCGCGTGCGCATCCTGTTTCTCTACTTGCGCGGCACCTCGGGCATCTACTACCTGTTCGGCGAGGAGTCGGGCGCCGACGAGCTCATCGAGGCCGTTGGCGGCATCGACGTCGCGGGCGAGATCGGCTGGCAGGGCCTGAGACCCATGACCGATGAGGCGCTCGTCGCGGCCAACCCCGACCTCATTCTTGTCATGACGGGCGGGCTCGAGAGCGTCGGCGGCGTCGACGCCCTCATCACCGAGAAGCCCGCGATCGGCCTGACCCGCGCGGGCGAGAATCGTCGCTTCGTCGACATGGCCGACGGCGAGGTGCTGAGTTTCGGCCCGCGCACGCCCGATGTGCTCGACGCGCTCGCGCGAGCGATCTACGCGCCCGCCGGCTGAACCGCTCGTCTCACCGCCGTAGTCGACGGCGTGCGCGCACGACGACGAAGCCGGCGACCGCGACGACGGCCGCGAGAACGATTGCGGCGATGACGAGTGGCCCCAGCGGGGCGGACGCTGAGGCCCGGGCCTCGATAATCCCGGTCGCGCACGACGCGCCGACCGACAGGGAAAGCGCCAGGTCATCGAGCGGCTCACCGGCCGGGTAGGTGCCGAAGGCGTCGGCGCCTTGTGACGTCAGCGTGAGCGGAATCGCCTCGATCACGAGTCGATCTCCCTCGGCGCGCCACGATGCGGCCGCCAGATCACCCTCGGCGAAGGCAACGTCGGCTTCATCGACGGGGACGAACTCTTGCGTGGTTCCCATGACATCAACGATCAGAACGAGACGATCCCAATTCTCGAAGACCAGTCGGGGGTCGGCGATTGTCGTGTCGAGAATTCCCTCGTGCCCCGTGAAGCGAATCGACCCCGTCGCGCCGAGCTCTCCGACCGCATCGTCGAAAAGCACCTCACCCGTCAGCGCACTCAGCGTGAACGCGGGAGTCGAATAGCTGATATCACCGCTCGTCATCCACTCGCCGTTCGCGATCGACCCGCTGATGTACGCACGGAACGACTCTTTGAAGCCCCACGTCGCCAACCCCGACTGCGCCGCGCACACGTCGGTGGCGGCGGAATTACTCGCAGGTTGAGGGGCGGCGACGCCGAGCGATGCCGTGAGCACGACGACGAGAGCAAGAGCGGCGATCATGGTGCGCTCAGCGTACGGCGGCCGGCTGAGCGGCGCGATACATGCCGATGTGCCGAATGCCCGCCTCGTCGTACTCGTCGCCGTAGGGCTCGAACCCCACGGCCGCGTAAACCTGGCGCACCGCGACCTGCGCGTGCAGGGCCATCGGCTCGGTTCCGTGACGCTGGATGACGGCGTCGAGCAGCCGCCGCGAAAGACCCTCGCGCCGGCGGTCGGCGCGGGTGGCGACGCGGCCGATGATGTGGCGAGCATCCCGATCGCCCGCCTGGGGGGTGTCGTGCACGAGCACCCGCAGATACGCGGCAGTCCCCGATTCGTCGGTGATGTACCAGTGCTCGGTCGACGCCGCGCGGTCGAAATCGTCGAGCTCGATGTCGTCGATGCGCTGCTCGAGGTAGAAGATCTCGGTGCGCAGACGTGCGATCTCGAAGAACTCATCAAGACTCAACTGTGCCCAGGTTCGGCAGAGCGGGGAAGAGTCGGTCACGGTTGCGAGTTTAATGGGGGCAGATGACCGCCCGGTGAGGGCGAGGAGCGAGGCAGACGTGAGCACGGCAGAGAACCCGGCAACCAGCGGCAAGGCGTACGTGGTCGAGAAGACCGACGACGAGTGGCGGGCTGAACTCGGCGAGGAGCGCTACCAGGTGCTGCGTCAGGCGGGCACCGAGCGCGCCTGGACGGGAGAGCTGCTCGACGAGAGCCGCGCAGGCATCTACACCTGCGGCGCCTGCCATGCCGAGCTGTTCGTGGCGGGCACGAAGTTCGACTCGGGCTGCGGCTGGCCGAGCTTCTACGAGTCGGTGCGCCCCGAGGCCGTCGAGCTTATCGACGACACCTCGCTCGGCATGGTGCGCACCGAGGTGCGCTGCGCGAACTGCGGCTCGCACCTCGGCCACGTCTTTCCTGACGGCTTCGGCACGCCCACGGGCGACCGGTACTGCATGAACTCGCTCGCGCTCGACTTCACTCCGGCCGAGGGCGAGTAGCGCCGGCCCGCGGTCGCGGCCAGCGGATGCTCGCCACGAGCACACCGGCGAACGCCAGTACGACGGCGATGGCGGTCGCGGTCGTCGACGCCGGGCCGAGCGGAGCCACGGCGTCGAAGAGCAACGAGGCTGCGAGCTGGCCCGCGACAAGACACAGCCCGAGCACGAGCACTCCGATGCGCGCGACCGTGACCGTCTGGATGGCGATGAAGACCGTGCCCACGGCCCCACCGATGTAGAGCACGGGGTTCGCCGGCAGCTGTTCCGGCAGTCCTGAGATAGACACATGCACGACGTTCGCGACGAAGAGAGCTGCCGTGCCGATGGTGAAGTTCACGGTCGTTGCGGCGAGCGCCGACTGCGACTCCGCGCGCACCCGACCGTTGAACGCCTGCTGAAAACCGATGGCGAGCCCTGCGATGAGCGGCATGACGATGGCCAGGAGGGGAAACTCGTCGCCTCCGAGACGCGGTGTCACCGCAACGGCGACGGCCACGACGGTGATCGCCGCACCCAGCAGTCGTGCCGGACCTACGGCGGTGCGTCGCACGCCGGCGAACCCTGTGGCATCGACGATGAGGCCGGTGAGCGTCTGGCCCGTCACGATCGCGATCGTGAAGATGGCGACGCCGATGACACCGGCAACGAGGCCTTGCGCAAGTACGAAGAAACCGCCTGCGAGGCCACCGAGCAGCATCCACCACTGCAGGCGACCGTCGCGCAGGCTCGCGACAACCTCCCGCATGCCGCTGCGACCTTTCGGCGAGAACACGAGGATCGCCACCAGGATGATCCATCCGCTGCCGAACGAGATGAGGGCGGCGGTGAACCCGTCGTCGAGTCTCTGCCCGAGTTCACCGTTCACGCGACTCTGCACGGCCACGCCGACGCCGGCGATGATCGTGGCCACGATCGCGATCGCTGTGAGGCCGCGCGTGCCGGGGTTCGTTTTCATTGCGCCCAGCATCCCACGCCCCTAGCCTGAGATCGTTCGCGTACGAAGGAGTTCGCCGGGTGATCACGCAAGCCGACGTGGCCGAGCAGGTCGATGCCGCTCGACGTGAGCAGTATCCGCGAGGTGCCGCCCTCACGCTCGACGACCTCACTCTCGCTGGCCGCGAGCACGTGCTCGACGAGGTTCGCGAGCACGAGCCTGTGACGTGGATGCCCGCTCTGGGTGGCTGGCTCGTCACGAGCCGCGACGCCGCGCGCGCGGTGCTGAGCCCCGCCGCCGCTATGACGGTCGAGGTCGAGCAGAACATGGTGCGCAACTCGCTCGGGCCGATGATGCTCACGAGCGACGGCGAGTCTCACGATGCGCAGCGGCGGCCCTTCGAGGCACCCTTTCGCAACCGCGACATCGAGCTGCGCTACGGCGAGCGCATCGCCGCCCTCGCCCATCGACTGATCGACGAACTCGGCCCCGGTGCGGCAGTTGGTGAGCCGTTCGACCTGGGGGCGCACTTCGCCTCGCCGTTCGCCGTGCTCATGGCGGGCGAGTTGCTCGGCCTGTCACTGCACGACACCGAGCGCATCGACGGCTTCTACGCCGACTTCGCGAACGCGATGGAGTACTCGGGCGACCCCGAACCGATGCGCCGCGCTGACGCGGCCCGTGCCGAGCTTACGGCCCTGCTGCTCGACGAACTCGCCGCCGCGCGCCGCGCGCCCGGCCACTCCCTCGCGTCGCACGTCGCCAACGACGCCTCCCACGGACTCTCTGACGACGAGCTCGCCGCGCAGTTGCGCGTCGTGCTGTTCGGCGCCATCGAGACGATTCAGGCCTCGGTGATGAACACGCTGTACGTGCTGGCCGAGCATCCCGACCAAGAGGCGGCGGCGAGGGATGACCGCTCGCTGCTTGCCGGAGCACAAGAAGAAGCCCGGCGCCTCATTCCGCCCGTCTCGTTCATCGAGCGCTGGACGGCCGAACCCGTGACGATCGCGGGTGTTGAGGTGCCCGCGCACGAGTTCGTCGGCGTGAGCGTGCTCGCCGCCAACCGCGACCCCGCGCACTTCGACGACCCATTGCGCTTCGACCTCACGCGCCCGAACGCCTCGCGCTCGCTGTCGTTCTCGTTCGGCGTGCACGCCTGCCTGGGGCTACACCTCGCCCGCGCCCAGACGACGGGAGCCATCACGGCGCTGTGGGATCGCCTTGGGCGGCTGCACGTCGTCGACGCCGCCGAGCCCCAGGGTTTCGCGTTCCGCAAGCCGGCCGTCATGCGCGTCGCTGCTGCTCACTAGAGCGCGTTGGTGCGGCCATCCGCCTGCGTTTCTCACTGATTGCGACACCTCGCACGCAAGAAGTGATACGAGGTGTCGCAATCAGTACGAGCTACGGGGCGACGCCGCCAGTAGCCCTCCATGGAGCCGCCTGTGGGAATCGAACCCCGCGGCGCGCTAGCGTCAGCGCACCAGGAAAACCCCGGTAGACGAAAGTGGGTCATGGAGCCGCCTGTGGGAATCGAACCCACGACCTTCTCATTACGAGTGAGACGCTCTGCCGACTGAGCTAAGGCGGCGCTCACGGCAAGCCGCGGCACGGTGAGAAAGCTTAGCCGATTCCGCCGCTGTTCTTGTGCGGGAGTCGCCGGGCACTCTCAGCGCTGGCAGGCCTGTCGGCCTACGGACCATCGGGGTCGCACACGAGCCCGTCTGTCGGCACCGCACCCGTGATGAAGTAGGCGTCAACGAGGTCGTTGATGCACGGATCTCCCTCGTCGTAGGCGATGTGTCCCTCGCCGACCCAGGTGAGCAGCACCCCACTCTCGAGCTGCTCAGCGAGCGCCTCGGCCCAGATGTAGGGGGTCGCCGGGTCGCCGGTCGTGCCAATGACGAGAATCGGCGCGGCACCCGCACCGCTCACCGGGGCGAGCTCACCCTCGAACTGGTACGGCCAGTTGGCACACAGCACGTCACCCAGCGGGTTGCCCTCCCCCGCCGTTGTCGGCGCAACGGCTCGAATCTGGGCGTTCTGCTCGGCGATCACCGCACGGTCGGTCTCGACCGGGTAGTCGAGGCAGTTGATGGCGATGAATGCCTCGAGCGAGTTGTCGATGTACTCGCCGTTCTCGCGGCCGTAGTAGAAGTCGGCGAGCAAGAACCCCGTCTCGACGACCCCCGTGCGCAGCTCAGTGAACATCTGGCTCAAGAACGACCACGAACCCTCGTCGTAGAGCGCCGTCGCGATGGCGATGTCGAGCACTGCGCCGTCGAAGAAGCGGCCGTCGGCGGCCTCGATCGGCTCTTCACCTAGCCGGTCGTACAGTTCGCGGATGAGCGTGAGGCTCTCGTCGATGCTGCCCGGAAAGGGGCAGGCGCCGAGGTCGGGGCACGCGAGGAGGTAGGCCCTGAGGGCGTTCTCGAAACCCTCGGACTGCGCGAGCACGACCTCGAACGTCGTCGTCGTGGGGTCGGTGGCGCCGTCGAGCACGAGCCGCCCGACCTTGTCGGCAAATCGGTCGGCGTAGCGGGCGCCAATATCGGTGCCATACGAGTAGCCGAAGAAGTTGAGCTGCTCGTCGCCCACGATGGCGCGCAGCATGTCGAGGTCGCGCACGGTGCTGGTGGTGTCGACGAAACCGAGCAGAGGCCCGGTGTTCTCGGCACACGCCTCGGCGAAGTCGACCGAGCCGGCGATGACTTCGACCTCCCACTCTGGCGTGCCGAACGGTGCCGCGGGAATACCGAAGATGAACTCGTCGAGGTCTGCCGCGTCGGTGTAGCAGGCGACGGCGCTCGATCGACCGACTCCTCGAGGGTCCCAGCCGACGATGTCGAACTGCTCGCGCAGTTCGTCGCTCACGGCGAAGTCGACGCTGTCGCGCACGAAGTCGAAGCCCGAGGCTCCGGGGCCGCCCGGGTTGATGAACAGCGAACCCTGCGACGTGCCGCCGGTCGCCGCGTGCCGCACGAGGGCGAGCTCGATGTCATCGCCCTCACCCGGGTTGTCCCAGTCGAGCGGCGCGATGGCCGTGGCGCATTCGGCGCCGCCGCCGCAGCCGGTCCAGATGAGCACCTGCGAGTAGTAGGGGCGCACGTCGTCGGCGACCTCTTCGCCGGTCGGCGTCGAGACGGTGCCGCCCGACACGAGGCCTTGCAGCCACGAGGGCACGCAGCCGCTCAGCAGCAGCGCGGGAACGAGCAGCATCGAAGCGGCAAGCACACGCCGCGGAGTCGCCGTACGGGTCGCAGTTCGAGTCACGAGGGGGAGCCTAGCGCCGGCACCCGACCGCTCGCGGTGATGAGCATGGCCTCGAGGGCGAGCAACGGCGGGGTGTTGCCCTCGATGCGCCTGCGCGCGACGGCGATGGCGTCGAGAGCCTCGAGCGAGAGCTCGGGCGAGCGGTCGCGGGCCGCTACCTCGAGCTCGCCGCGAATAGCCTCGTTGACGAGTTCGAGACCCGCGCCGAGCTGCAGCAGCAGCACGTCGCGGT
>DIUS01000072.1:9188-9373 GCA_002423075.1 Microbacteriaceae bacterium UBA6152 | reverse complement strand
CCCAACGACCGCAGAGCTTCTGCGCGCTCTTCTTCTTCGCGCTCGGCGGTGAACGCCTTGGCGTCGTCCGTCGCGATCGCTACCAGCTGCTCGGCGGCGTGCACCGCGCCGCTCACGCTCTGCACCCCGAGAGCGAGAGTCAGGGTGCGCGCGCGGCGTGAGCGAGCATCCTCATCGGTCGCCAG
>DIUS01000072.1:0-9149 GCA_002423075.1 Microbacteriaceae bacterium UBA6152 | reverse complement strand
GCGTACGCGCGAGCGGATGGTCGGAATCAGGTCGGCGGCGCTCGGCGCGCAGAGAATCCAGACCGTACGCGGCGGCGGCTCTTCGAGCGCCTTGAGCAGCACGTTCGAGGTGCGCTCGGTCATGCGGTCGGCATCTTCGATGACGATGACACGGTAGGGCGCGATGCTCGGCGAGAACTGACTCTGCGTGACGAGCCTGCGCACCTCTTCGATGGCGATGATGACGCGATCAGTCGCGAGCACGGCGAGATCGGGGTGGGTGCGCGCCGCGACGAGCGCTGCCGTGTGGTCGGCCTCGGTGCCTGTCGTGGTGCCCTGCAGCAGAGTCGTCGCGAAGGCGAACGCGAGATTCGAGCGCCCCGAGCCGGGCGGGCCCGTGATGAGCCACGAGTGCGTCATCGCCTGCGGATCCGCGGCCGCCTCGCGCAACGAGTCGATCGCGGCCTGCTGACCGGTCAGCTCGTCCCAGGCGCTCATGCGGTCACCCTAGCCGAGCAGGTGCGACACGCGATCGCGGATGCTCTGCTGCAGCTCGTCGACCGGCCGAGTCGCGTCGAGCACGAGATACCGCTCGGGCTCGGCGGCGGCGAGGGCGAGGTAGGCCTGCCGCACGCGTTCGTGGAAGTCGTCGGGTGCCGCTTCGAGGCGGTCGTAGCGCGTGCGGCTCGCCTCGAGGCGCTCGCGGCCGACGGCGGGGTCGAGGTCGAGGAGCACCGTCAAGTGCGGCAGAAGACCCTCGGTCGCCCAGAGCGAGAGGTCGCGCACCTCGACGGGGTCGAGAACCCGACCGGCTCCCTGGTAGGCGACCGACGAGTCGAGGTAGCGATCTTGGATCACGACCTCGCCGCGCGCGAGCGCCGGGCGCACGACGCTCGCCACGTGGTGCGCCCGGTCGGCGGCGTAGAGCAGCGCTTCAGCCCGGGGCGTGACCTCGCCCCGGCTGTGCAGCACGATCTCGCGTACCTCGACGCCGAGGTCGGTGCCGCCTGGCTCGCGCGTCTGCACGACGGTGCGGCCCTGCTGCTGCAGCCACTCAGCGAGGGCATCCATCTGAGTGCTCTTGCCCGAGCCGTCGCCGCCCTCGAGCGTGATGAACAGGCCAGGCATGGTCACTTCTTCGCGGCGCGCTTCGCGGGGGCCTTCTTGGCACCGGCGCTCGCGGCGCGCTTGACGGGCTTCTTAGCCGGACCCTTCGCACGCTTGTCGGCGATGAGCTCGACGGCGCGATCGAAGTCGATCTGCATCGGGTCTTCGCCGCGAGGCACGGTCGCATTCGTCTCGCCATCGGTCACGTACGGGCCGAATCGGCCGTCTTTGAGCTTGATCGGCTTTCCACTGACGGGGTCGGCGTCGAACTCTTTGAGAGCGCTCGACGCCTTGCGTGCCCCGTACTTGGGCTCGGCGAACTTGGCGAGAGCACCGTCGAGGTCGATCTCGAGAATCTGCTCTTCGGTGTCGAGCGAGCGCGTGTCAGTGCCCCTCTTCAAGTAGGGCCCGTACCGCCCGTTCTGGGCGGTGATCGGCTCGCTCGACTCGGGGTCGGTGCCGACGACGCGCGGAAGGCTCAGCAGCATGAGCGCGGTCTCGAGGTCAACGGTCGCGGGGTCCATGCTCTTGAAGAGCGAGGCAGTGCGCGGCTTCTCGCCCGCGGGCTTCTTCTTGGACGGTGCCTTGCGCTTGGGCTTCGCCTCGAGCACTTCACCGGTCGCGGGGTCGACGACGGGCGCGGCTGCCGTGGCCGCCGCCGCGGCCTCGGCAGCGGCGATCGCCGCCGCCTCTTCAGGCGCGATCTCGGGCTCGGGGTCGAGCTCGGTTACGTAAGGGCCGAAGCGTCCGTCTTTCGCTACGACCTGCTTGCCGGTCTCGGGGTTGACGCCGAGCACACGGTCGCCCGCGATGGGTGCGTCGATGAGCTCTTGCGCTCGCGCGGGCGTGAGCTCATCGGGCGCCATCTCGGTCGGCAGGCTCACGCGGCGAGGCGTCTCCGAGCCCTCTTCGACCACTTCGAGGTAGGGACCGTACTTGCCGACCCGCAGAGTGATGGTGTCGGTGATCGTCACCGAGTTGAGGGCCTTGGCGTCGATCTCNNCTCCATCTCGGCGGTGAAGTCGTATTCGACGAGGTCGGCGAAGTTCTCTTCGAGCAGGCGCACGACCGAGAAGGCCACCCAGTTCGGCACGAGGGCCGTGCCCCGTGGGGTCACGTAGCCACGGTCGATGATCGTCGAGATGATCGCCGCATAGGTGCTCGGTCGGCCGATGCCGCGCTCTTCGAGCGCCTTCACGAGACTCGCCTCGGTGTAGCGCGCGGGAGGGCTGGTCTCGTGGCCCTTCGCCTCGACGTCGACGACGCTCAACTGCTGGCCGACGGTGAGCGGCGGCAGCTTGGCCTCGGCGGGCTCGGCCTTCTCGGTTGCCTCGCGCTCGTCGTCATTGCTCTCTTCGTAGGCGGCCAGGAAGCCGCGGAACGTGATGACCGTGCCGCTCGCCGCGAACTCGGCGATGACGCCGGCAGGGGTGGCGGATGCGGGGGTCGGCCCCGCCGCGATCGTCACCGACGCGGTCTGGCCGCGGGCATCGGCCATCTGGCTTGCGACCGTGCGCTTCCAGATGAGGTCGTAGAGCTTCCAATCGTTGCCCCGCAGCACGCCCTCCAGTTCGCTCGGCGTGCGGAACACGTCACCGGCCGGGCGCACCGCTTCGTGTGCCTCTTGCGCGTTCTTCGACTTGCTCGCGTAGACGCGAGCCTGCTCGGGCACGCAGTCGGCTCCGTAGAGCGCCGCCGCCTGCGAGCGCGCAGCGTTGACGGCCTGCTGCGACAGCGTCGTCGAGTCGGTGCGCATATAGGTGATGTAGCCGTTCTCGTAGAGCGACTGAGCCACCGACATGGTCTGCCGCGCGGTGAAGCGCAGCTTGCGGCCCGCTTCTTGTTGCAGCGTCGAGGTCGTGAACGGGGCTGCGGGCCTGCGCGTGTAGGGCTTCGACTCGACACCCGTGACGGTCACCGCGAGTGCGGGGTCGCGCAGTGCCTCGGCGAGCGTGGTCGTCACGGTTTCATCGAGCGCCACCGTGTCGGCGCCCTTGAGCTCGCCGCGATCGGTGAAGTCGCGGCCCGTGGCCACCTTCTTGCCGTCGAGTCGGTTGAGGCGCGCGGTGAACGGGGTGCTCGCATCGGCAGGGCTCAGGATCGTGTCGAGATCCCAGTAGCTCGCCGTGACGAAAGCGAGGCGCTCGCGCTCGCGGTCGACGACGAGCCGGGTGGCGGCGGACTGCACGCGGCCGGCGCTCAGGCCGGGGCCGACTTTGCGCCACAGCACGGGGCTGACCTCGTAGCCGTAGAGGCGGTCGAGAATGCGACGCGTCTCTTGCGCGTCGACGAGCGCGGTGTCGAGGTCGCGTGTGCCGTCGACGGCGCGCTGAATGGCCTCTTTCGTGATCTCGTGAAAGACCATGCGCTTGACCGGCACCTTGGGCTTGAGCACCTCGAGCAGGTGCCACGCGATGGCCTCACCTTCGCGGTCTTCATCAGTCGCAAGCCACAGCTCGTCGGCGTCTTTCAGTGCGCGCTTGAGATCGGCGACCGTCTTCTTCTTCGAGTCAGAGACGACGTAGTAGGGCTCGAAGTCGTTGTCGACGTCGATCGAGAACTTGCCGAGCGGCCCTTTCTTGAGCTCTGCCGGAAGGTTCTTGGGCTCGACGAGGTCGCGAATGTGCCCGACCGAGGCCTGCACCTCGTAGTCGTCACCGAGGTACTTGCCAATCGTCTTCGCCTTGGCGGGCGACTCGACGATGACGAGCTTCTTGGGTGCTGACACGGGGTTCCTCTTTACTGTCGTGACGGTGCGCCCGGGGGGATGCTCTCCGCGCCCCGGGCGAGGTCGCGGCACGTGCCGAAGCACGGTGCCGCAATCAGGCACACCATACACACCCTTTCGCTGATCGCTATCTCCAGCCGTCCGACGGCCCTGCGCGCGCCGACCGCGAAACGACGAGGCCGAGGATGCTCGTCTCGACCCGTACGATCATGCTCAGGCCCTCAGCGGCGCACGCCGACAGCCGCACCTCGTGAGCCGCGGCCACGCGCTCGGCGACCGCGCACGGGTCGCCGGAAGCCCACCCCAGTTGCACGTCTGCCGCGGCGAGCGCCGCGGCGTCGGCGGCCGCCGAAACCTGCTGGCCGCGCACAAGCGCGTGGCCAGCACCGAGCAGTGTGGCGCCGGCGATCGAGACGACAGCGATCATGCTGATGACGAGAACGCTGCCCGCGCCAGTGTCGCGCGTGCCGACTTCGACGCGACCCCAGTGCACGCCGTCACCGTCCGCCGTCGAGAGCGCATGATGAGGCCGTCAGCACGATCGGAACGAGCATGACCCGCTGCTCGAGCTGCACGCTCGCGCAGACGAGTCCGCTCGGTCGCGACACAGAGAGCCGAGCGCTCGGCACCGTTCGCGCCACATGCTGCTGGGCGGTGCTGATCGACTCACCGCGACCCAAAAGACGAGCGGCGTCGGCGGCCGCGTCGTGGGCTCGCAGATGCGCTGCGGCGAGCCCGAGTCCGCCGAGGCACGCTGCCAGCACAAGCACGATGACCGGGAGGGCGACCGCGATCTCTGCCGTGACCGCCCCCCGATCTCGGGGATCGCCGACTGCGGTCACCCGCCGACCGTGAGGGCCGTACGCACCATGTCGGTGAGAATGCCGCGCACTTCGTCGCTCTGCATGATGACGACGAGCAGACTCGCGAAGCCGACTGCCGCCATCGTGGCGATCGCGTATTCGGCCGTGGCAGCACCACGATCGTCGCTCCAGCGGGCAGCAAGTCGGCGCCGCAGAGCGGCGCGGAGCGGTGTCGAGCCCAGGGGCATCGCCCGAGTGGTGGTGGGCGGTGGCGTTTTTGAGGTCATGATGTCGTCCGTTCGGTCGGCCTGCGAGGGCGGTTCAGCGGCACGAACCCCCACAGTCTGAACTCGAGCGACGCGCTGTCGAGCCAACCGGTGCGATGCGGTCCCGGCGAGGTCAAAATACGCGTGCTGTGGAGGAGAGCAGACCGAGCAGCATGGGCACGACGCCGAGCAGCAGGAAGCTCGGCAACACGCACACCCCGAGCGGCAGCATGAGCCGCACCGCGAGCCGCTCGGCCCCGGCCCGCGCGTCGGCACGCTCGCGGGCGCGCACCTCGGCGGCCTCGGTGCGGGCGAGCTCGCCAAGCGGAGCACCCGTGCGGCGCGAGAGCCGCACGAGAGCGTCGAGACCTCCCGACTCGACCGGCAGTCCTGCCCGCTCGAGCTCGGCCGTCACGAGCTCCGCGGCCGCCTCGGGCGAGCCCCCTCCGATCGCCGCGACCGCGAGCAGATCGAGCGCGAGTCCGTCGCTCGACTCGATCGGTTCGGCGGCGTGTAGCAGTCGCCGCATCCAGCGCCGCGCTGCAACGATCAGCAGGCCGCCCGACACGATGCACGCTGCACCGATCGGCGTCGAGATGGTCGCCACGAGATCGACCCCCATGAGCAGGCCGAGCAGCACGGCGATGAGCGGCAGCAGCATGACGATGCGCGCGGTCGCGTGCGGGCCCGACAGTGCCACCTCGATGTCGCGCCGCGCGGCCTCGCGATCACGCAGGGCCTCGGCGAATGCCCGCAGCGCCCCCGCGAGCGGTGCCCCGCAGATCGTGGCGACGCGCCACGCCGCGCCGAGCGCACGCCACGAGCTGTCGCGTGCTCCCGCGTCGGCAGACTGCTCGATCGCCGTCGACACCTCGACGCCGCTCGACGCCGCAGTCGACACGGCTGTGAGCACTGGGTCAGCCGGTGCAGCCGCGTCTGCCACGTGCGCCCATGCGGCTGGAGGGCTCAGCCCGGCCGCCACGAGCACAGCGAGCCGCTGCAGGTGCTGCGCCAGCTGGCCGGGGCTGCTCACGACACCTCGACCACCGCGAGACGCTCGCGGGCATCGAGCGCGAATCGGCCAAGACTCGCCCGCCGAGAGCCGTCGCGGTCGCGCTCAAGGTGCACGACCAGGTCGATGCCGCTCAAGGCCTGGCGCGCCAAGGCCTCCGGGCTCAAGCCCGCGATCATGCCGACCGCCTCGAGTCGCGCGGCGACGTCGGTGAGCGAATTGGCGTGTAGCGTGCCGGCGCCCCCGCGATGCCCCGTGTTGAGTGCAGCGAGGAACTCGCGGATTTCGGCGCCACGGCACTCGCCCACCACGAGCCGATCGGGTCTCATGCGCAGCGCCTCGCGGACGAGCTGCGCAAGATCGACCCCGCCCGCGCCCTCCATGTTCGGCTGGCGGCACTCGAGCGCGACGACATGCGGGTGCGCGAGCGGGGCCTCGGCGACATCCTCGATGATCACGATGCGGTCAGCCGGGTCGGCCTCGCTGAGCCACGCGGCGAGCAGGGTCGTCTTGCCGCTGCCGGTCGCGCCCGTGAACAGCACAGTACGGCGCTCGACGAGCGCCGTACTCAGCGCGGCGACCGTGGCGTCGTCGACGCCGCTCGCGCCGAGAGTGACGCGCTGCACGCGCGGCAGCCGCACCGAAACGGCGGTGCCAGCCCACGAGATCGGTGGCAGCGCCACATGCACGCGCATGCCGTCTCCGAGTCTCACATCGGTACAGGGGGTGGCTTCGTCGACGTGCCTGCCACCCGCGTTGATGAGGCCGACCGCGAGCTCACGTGCGGCCGCCGGCTCGAGCCGCACTCCCGGCACGCGCTCGGCGCCGGTGCCGCGATCACTCCACACCGTGCCGTCGGGCGCGAGAAAGACGTCGGTGGTGCTCGGGTCGGCCGCGGGAGCGGCGAGCACGCCCAATGCCGTGCGCACCGCGGGGGTGAAGACGCGCTCACCCCTCACCTGGCTGACGCGGGCCCCGCTCATCAACTCGGCTGCGGGCTCGGTGACGGGCGGAGGCACGCGCGGGTCTCGCGGCAGAAAGGGCTGCACGACTCGAGGCTGCCGGCGCTCGGTCGATCGTGCGGGCTGCTGCGAGCATCCGTGCACACAACACCGAAGGCCCCTCGGTGAGGAGGGGCCTTCGTGAAAGAGTTGGGCGGCGCCCACATTGGGGGGAATTGGGCGCCGCCACAGCAACACGGGATTGGGGGGAATCGATCGCGTTGCGAACGTCAGGCTTGCTGCTGACGACTATCAGTGTAGGGCGCTGCACCGACAGGTCAAGACATTTNNCACCAAGTTGATGGCGACCTCTAGACTCACCGGTGTTCCCCGTTCCGAACGCGGCAGACCAGGCCAGTCCGCTTCACTTCGACCAAGGATGACGATGTCCACGACCTCGATCGACAGCCTCCTGCACGAAAACCGCCGCTTCGCGCCCGACCCCGCGTTCGCCGCGAACGCCGTTGCCGGCCCCGAACTCTACGACGAAGCGAGCACCGACCGCCTCGCCTTCTGGGCGAAGCAGGCACGCGAACTGCACTGGCACACGCCCTTCACCGAAACGCTCGACTGGTCGAACGCGCCGTTCGCGCGATGGTTCGGTGACGGTGAGCTCAACGTGGCGTACAACTGCCTTGACCGCCACGTGCTCGCCGGCAACGGCGACCGTGTCGCGCTGCACTGGGAAGGCGAGCCTGGTGACTCGCGCAGCCTGACCTACGCCGAGCTGACCCGCGAGGTTAAGCGCGCTGCGAACGTGCTGACGAAGCTCGGCATCGGCCAGGGCGACCGTGTGGCCCTCTACCTGCCGCAGATTCCCGAAGCGATCATCGCGATGCTCGCGATCGCCCGGCTGGGCGCGGTGCACTCGGTGGTGTTCGGCGGCTTCAGCGCCGAATCGCTGCGGGCCCGCATCGAGGATGCTGATGCCAAGCTCGTCATCACCGCCGACGGCGGCTGGCGCAAGGGCAAGGTCTTTCCGCTCAAGACCACGGTCGACGAGGCGCTCGCGACGAATGCCGGCACGGTCGAGCACGTGCTCGTCGTGCGCCGCGGTGAGAACGTCGTGCCCTGGGTCGACGACCGCGATCTCTGGTGGCACGACGAGCTGGCGGAGGCGAGCGACGAACACGAGGCGCAGGCGTTCCCCGCCGAGAACCCGCTCTTCATCCTGTACACCTCGGGCACGACCGGAAAGCCGAAGGGCATTCTGCACACCTCGGGCGGCTACCTGACGCAGACGACCTTCACGCACAAGAACGTCTTCGACCTGCACCCCGAGACCGACGTCTATTGGTGCACGGCCGATGTCGGCTGGATCACGGGCCACAGCTACGTCGTCTACGCCCCTCTCGCCAACGGTGCCACGCAGGTCATCTACGAGGGCACGCCCGATACCCCGCACGCGGGGCGCTGGTGGGAGATCATCCAGAAGTACAAGGTCTCGATCTTCTACACGGCCCCGACGGCGATCCGTTCGTTCATGAAGATCGGCCGGGATGTGCCCCACGAGTTCGACCTGACGAGCCTGCGCGTGCTCGGCTCGGTCGGCGAGCCCATCAACCCCGAGGCGTGGGTCTGGTATCGCGAGATCATCGGCGGCGGCACGACGCCCATCGTCGACACCTGGTGGCAGACCGAGACCGGCGGCATCATGATCAGCGCTCTGCCCGGGGTCACCACCACGAAGCCGGGCTCGGCCCAGGTGCCGATTCCGGGCATCAGCGTCGACGTGCTCGATGACGACGGAGTGCACGTCGGCAAGGAGGCGGGCGGGCTGCTCGTCGTCACCGAGCCCTGGCCGAGCATGCTGCGCGGCATCTGGGGCGACCCCGAGCGCTTTCGCGAGACCTACTGGTCGAAGTTCGCCGATGCGCCGAACGGGCCGCTCTACTTCGCGGGCGACGGCGCGCACCTCGACGAAGACGGCGACGTCTGGTTGCTCGGACGCGTCGACGACGTCATGAACGTGTCGGGCCACCGTCTCTCGACCATGGAGATCGAGTCGGCGCTCGTCTCGCACGACCTCGTCGCCGAGGCCGCCGTCGTGGGTGCGAATGATGAGACCACCGGGCAGGCGGTCGTGGCGTTCGTCATTCTCAAGTCGCGTACAGAGGGCACGGTCACGGCGACCGAGGCGAGCGACCTGCTGCGCGCACACGTGTCGAAGCAGATCGGCGCGATCGCCCGCCCGCGTCAGGTCTTCGTCGTCGCCGAGCTGCCCAAGACCCGCTCGGGCAAGATCATGCGCCG
>DIUS01000145.1 GCA_002423075.1 Microbacteriaceae bacterium UBA6152 | reverse complement strand
CGACCTGCAGAGCCAGTTCGGCGGGCTCGTCGAGCCGCTGCTCGTCACCCAGCGCGTGTGCGTCGCGCAATACCTGCCCGAAGCTCTCGAGCTCACCGCGGTGCAGGTCGGCGACGACCAGCTGCTCGTCGTGTTCACCGCCGAGGAGGTCGCCCTGGGCGGCGACGAGTTCTCGACGCGCGGCACCTGCTGATAGCTGTCGCGGCGGTAACCGCTCAGACGTCGAACTGCTGGCCCTGCTCAGCAACAATGGCGGTCGCTCTGAACTCGCGCTCGATGCGCAGGCGCAGCGCGTCGGCCGAGCCGGGCTCGCCGTGGTTGAGCACAATGCGGCTGCCGGTGGTCGTCACGGGGGCCAGCCAGCGCATGATGCCGTCGGCATCGGCGTGGGCCGACATGCTTTGCAGCTGCACGACTTCTGCCCGAATGGGCACGTCCCGCCCGAAGATGCGCAGCTCGTCAGCGCCAGCCGCCAACGTTCCCCCGCGTGTACCGGGAGCCTGATAGCCGGTGAGCAGAATCGCGTTGCGCGGGTCGTCGCCGTAGGCGGCGATGTGGTGCAGCACTCGACCGCCCGTCAGCATGCCGCTCGCCGAGATGATGATCATGGGGCCGCCGCGCAGGTTCAACAGCTTCGAGTCGTCAACCGTGCTCACCATGGTCGCGAGCTCGTACATCTCGGCGTAGTCGCGCTCATCGATGCGGTGCTCTTCGGGGTGGGCGCGATACAGCGCGGTGGCGTCGACCGCCATCGGGCTGTTGAGAAAGATCGGCACCGCGCCGATCGCACCCCGTCGACGCAGGCGAGCCAGGTGCAGCAGCAGAGCCTGCGCGCGGCCGACCGCGAACGCCGGAATGATCACGACGCCTCCCCGCCTGGTGACCCGCGCCACCACCTCGCCGAGCTCGTCTTCGGGGTTCGCACGGGGGTGCTGCCGGTCGCCGTAGGTCGATTCGGCGACTACGAGCTCAGCAGGTTCGAGAGCCGCGGGTGCCCGCATGAGGGCATCGTCGTCGCGGCCGAGGTCTCCCGAGAAGTGCACCGTGCGCTCGCGACTCGTCAGGCGAACCTGCGCCGCCCCCAGAATGTGACCGGCAGGAACGAATCGTGCGCTGATGCCGCTACCCGCGTGGCCTGCCGCGAGGTCGATCTCGGTGTCGAAGGGGCGGGGCACGAGCGACTTCAGCGCGCGCTCCGCGTCAGCGACGGTGTAGAGCGGCGTGGGCTTCTCGTGCTTCGAGTAGTTATTGCGCTGGGTGAATCGAGCCTCTTCTTCGAGCAGATAGCCCGAGTCGGGCAGCAGCAGACTGAGCAGCTCCGCGGTGCCGGGCGTGCAGAACACCGGGCCAGGAAAGCCATCGCGCACGAGTGCGGGCAGGTAGCCCGTGTGGTCGAGGTGCGCATGGGTGAGCACGACGGCATCGATGCTCGCCGGCGGCACCGGAAACGGCGCACGGTTGCGCAGCCGCAGCTGCTTGTAGCCCTGAAAGAGCCCGCAGTCGACCAGCACGCGTCGACCATCGACCTCGACGATCGTTCTCGACCCCGTGACGGTGCCGACGGCACCCCAGAACTGCACTCGCATCGGCTCAGACATGTCGCGCCTCATCTCGACGGTCTCGTCGACGATTCCGCCGACTTCAGTGTCGCGCGTCGATCACGTCGCCACCAGGGTCGAGAGTCCCGATTCTGCGTCGGTACACTGGAATCGGCTTCAGGGACCAATCCGGGTTCGCTCGCCTCACTCTGCTACAGACCCCCGTGAGGTGCTCGTGTCCGTCAACCCGCTCGCTCCGTCGTCGCTCGGCGATCCCGCCGACGCGCACGACCTCGCGCCGCAGTTGTGGCCGGCGACGGCGCGGCGCGATGACTCGGGGGCGCTCAGCATCGGGGGAGTCTCGACGAGAGATCTCGCGGCCCACTACGGCACGCCTCTCTACGTGGTGGATGAGGCGGATGCTCGCGCCCGAGCATCCCGCACCCTGGCCGCCTTCTCCGCCGCCGCTGAGCGTCACGGCACGACGGCGACCGTCTACTACGCGGGGAAGGCGTTCCTGAGCGCAGAGGTCGCCCGCTGGATGACAGCGGCGGGCCTCAACATCGACGTGGCCAGCGGCGGTGAGCTCTCGGTTGCCCTCGCCGCTGGCGCCGACCCCGCCCGCCTCGGACTGCACGGCAACAACAAGTCTCTCGCCGAGATCGATCGGGCCGTCTCGGCCGGCGTCGGTGCGATCGTCATCGACTCGCTGATCGAGATCGAGCGCGTCGCGGCAGCGGCCCGCGAACACGGGCGCGTGCAGGCGGTGCGCCTGCGCATCAACTCGGGCGTGCACGCGCACACGCATGAGTACCTCGCGACGGCGCGCGAAGACCAGAAGTTCGGCATCCCGCTCGCTGAGGCGCCCGCCGCGGTCGCACGCATCCGCTCGCACCAGAGCCTGCGCTTTCTCGGCCTGCACTCGCACATCGGCTCGCAGATTCTCGTCGTCGACGGCTTTCTCGAGGCAGCGCGACGCCTGCTCGCCCTGCACACCGAGCTGCTCGCCGGGGGAGACGTGCCCGAGCTCAACCTGGGCGGCGGCTTCGGCATCGCCTATGTCGACAGTGACGAGGCGCCCGCGATCGAGCAGGTTGCCGATGCGCTCGTCGCGGCTGTCGACGAGGTGCGGCGCGAGCTGGGTATCCCGATGCCCCACCTCGCGGTCGAGCCGGGCCGGTCGATCATCGGGCCCGCGGGCGTCACGCTCTACACGGTCGGCACGACGAAAGACGTTGTGGTGAGCCTCGATGACAGCGGCGAGCAGACCGCTGTGCGTCGTTACGTGAGCATCGATGGAGGCATGAGCGACAACGCGCGGCCAGCGCTCTACGGCGCCGACTACAGCGTGCGCCTCGCCGGGCGCGTCTCGAACGCCGAGCCCGTGCTCGTGCGTCTCGCCGGCAAGCACTGTGAGAGCGGCGACATTGTCGTGCAGGCCGACTATCTGCCCGGCGACGTCGCGCCCGACGATCTCGTCGCCGTGCCCGCGACGGGCGCGTACTGTTTCTCGCTCGCGAGCAACTACAACTATGTGACCCGCGCCGCGGTCGTCGCCGTGCGCGACGGCGAGCACCGCGTCATCGTGCACGGCGAGACCGTCGACGACTTGCTGCGCCGAGACGCAGTACTTCACCCTCAAAGGAGTCCTCAGTGATCGAGTACCGCAACCTCCGGGTCGCCCTGCTGGGCGCCGGCAGCGTCGGCGCCCAGGTGGCCGATCAGCTACTCAGGCACCGCGACGAGCTCGCCGCGCGCATCGGCGCCGGCATCGAACTGGTCGGCGTCGCGGTGCGCAATGTGGATGCTCCACGCGACACCGTCTTCCCGCGCGAGCTGCTCACCACCGACGCCGAATCGCTCATCCTCGGTTCCGACATCGTCGTCGAGCTCATGGGTGGGTTGGAGCCGGCGCGCACGCTCATCCTGCAGGCCCTGAACTCGGGCGCAGACGTGATCACCGCCAACAAGGCGCTGCTCGCCACGCACGGGCCTGAGCTGTTCGACGCCGCCGAGCAGGTCGGCGCGCAGTTGTACTACGAGGCGGCCGTGGGCGGCGCGATTCCCATCATCCGGCCGCTGCGCGATTCGCTCGCCGGTGACCGGGTCGAGCGCATCCTGGGCATCGTCAACGGCACGACCAACTTCATCCTCGACCTCATGGATACGCGCGGCGAGACCATGGAGAACGCGCTCGCCATCGCGACCGAGCTCGGGTACGCCGAGGCCGACCCGACTGCCGACATCGGCGGCTACGACGCGGCGCAGAAGGCGGGCATTCTCGCGAGCCTCGCCTTCCATACCCTCGTGCCGGCCGACGCCGTCTACCGCGAGGGCATTACCGACGTCACGCTCGAGCAGGTCGTCGCGGCACGCAAGGCGGGCTATGTCGTGAAGCTGCTCGCGATCTGCGAGCGCCTCACCGACCCGGCGACGGGCGTCGAAGGCGTGAGCGCCCGCGTGCACCCCGCGCTGATTCCTGACACGCACCCGCTCGCGGCCGTGCATGGGGCCAACAACGCGGTCTTCGTCGAGGCAGAGGCAGCTGGCCCGCTGATGTTTTACGGCGCCGGTGCGGGGGGTATTCAGACTGCCTCGGCCGTGCTCGGCGACGTCGTCTCGGCCGCGCGTCGGCACGTTGTCGGCGGCCCCGGTGTTGCCGAGAGCACCCACGCCGATCTGCTTGTGCTGCCGATGAGCGCGGTGACCACGCGGTATCAGATCACCCTCGTCGTCGTCGACGAGCCGGGGGTGCTTGCCGGCATCGCGGCGCTCTTCCAGAACCACGGCGTCTCGGTCGAGACCGTGCAGCAGTCGGTGGCGAGTCGAGACGCGGCCGGACAACCCGAAGCCTCAGACGCGGCTACCCTGGTAATCGGCACTCACGCAGCGTCGGAGGCCGACCTCGCCGCAACGGTCGCGGCACTGACCACCAGCAGCGTCGTCCACTCGGTGACGAGCGTGCTGCGAGTAGAAGGACTCTGAATGGCCACGCAATGGCGGGGACTCCTGCACGAATACGCCGATCGCCTCGACATCTCCGACGCGACGCCGATCATCACCCTGGGTGAGGGCGGCACACCGCTCATTCCCGCCTCGTATCTCTCAGAGCGCACGGGCGCGCGCGTATTCGTCAAGTACGAGGGCATGAACCCGACCGGTTCGTTCAAAGACCGCGGCATGACGATGGCGATCTCGAAGGCTGTCGAACACGGTGCCAAGGCCGTCATTTGCGCCTCGACCGGCAACACCTCGGCCTCGGCTGCGGCCTATGCCACGCACGCGGGCATCACCGCCGCCGTGCTCGTGCCCGAGGGCAAGATCGCGCTCGGCAAGCTCAGCCAAGCGATCGCCCACAAGGCTGAGCTCATTCAAATCGAGGGAAATTTCGACGACTGCCTCGACATCGCCCGCGACCTGTCTGCGAACTACCCCGTGCACCTCGTCAACTCGGTCAACCCCGACCGTATCGAGGGCCAGAAGACGGCGGCCTTCGAGGTCGTCGAGGTGCTGACCGACGCCCCCGACTTCCACATCGTTCCCGTGGGCAATGCCGGCAATTACACCGCCTACCACCGCGGCTACCGCGAGGAGCTCGACCGCGGCGCGACGACGCGCATGCCGCGCATGCTGGGCTTCCAGGCGGCCGGCAGCGCACCGATCGTGCTCGGCGAGCCGGTCAAGAAGCCCGAGACGATCGCGAGCGCGATCCGCATCGGCAATCCCGCGTCGTGGGAGCTCGCGCTCGCCGCCCGCGACGACAGCAACGGCTACTTCGGTGCGATCTCTGACGAGCACATCCTCATCGCCCACCGGCTGCTCTCACAAGAGGTCGGCATCTTCGTCGAGCCCGCGTCGGCGATCTCGGTCGCCGGACTGCTCGAGCGCTCAGAGGCCGGGATGATCCCCGCGGGCTCCACAGTCGTGCTCACGGTCACCGGCCACGGGCTGAAAGACCCGCAGTGGGCGCTCAAGGGCGCCGACGGCGTCGACGTTTCGCCGACGGTGGTGCCTGTCGATACCGCCGAGGTCGCCTCGGTGCTGGGGCTGAAGAAGGTCGGCGCGTGAGCGGCGCAGCTTCGACCACGATCGACCCGCGCCTCGTCGGTCGTCGCGTGCTCGTGAAGGTTCCGGCGACGACCGCCAACCTCGGCCCGGGCTTCGACACGCTAGGTCTCGCCCTCTCGGTCTACGACGAGCTCGAGGTGAGTGTGCGCGACGAGCCGGGCGCTCTCGTCGAGGTGCACGGCGTCGGCGAGGGCGAAGTGCCCACCGACGCGTCGAACCTCGTGGTGCGCTCGATTCTGCACACCTTCGAGATGCACGGCGTCACGGCCCCCGGCTTGCACCTCGTCGCCCGTAACGTCATTCCGCACGGACGCGGCATGGGCTCGTCAGGCGCGGCCATCGTCGCCGGCGTCATGGCGGCCAAGGGCCTGCTCGAGGGGATCGTCGATCTCGGGCCGGATGACCTGCTCGCGCGCGCGACCGAACTCGAGGGGCACCCCGACAATGTCGCGCCTGCTCTGTTCGGCGGGCTCACGATCGCATGGGTCACTCCGGAAGGCCCGAAGCACAAGCGGCTCACCGTGCACCGCGGCGTCTCGCTGCTCGTCGCCGTGCCGCGCGAGAGCACCATGTCGACAGCGCTGGCGCGCTCGCTGCAGCCCGAATCGGTGCCCCACCAAGACGCGATCTTCAACGTCTCGCGCTCGGCGCTACTCATAGCCGCGCTCATTCAGAGCCCCGAGCTGCTGCACGCCGCTACCGAAGACAAGCTGCACCAGAGCTACCGAGCCAGTGCCATGCCCGAGACCAACGCGCTCATTCAGGTGTTGCGCGAGCACGGCCTCGCCGCGGTCGTCTCGGGAGCCGGACCCTCGGTGCTCGTGCTCTGCAGCGACCCTTCGCAGCGGCTGCTCGCGGCCGAACTCATCGAGAAGCACGCCACCACGCCGTGGGAATCGCACATGCTGGCCGTCGATTTCAAGGGTGCTACAGTGGTTACGCATCCGGCCGAGGCCGCGGCATAGCCCGCAGACTCCCCGAGCATCACCAGCAGCTCCGCTGCTTCCACCCGCATCTCGCTGCAACTGTGCTCACGACACCGGCACCGGTCTCTCGCACGACATCGGCAGATCGATTCAGAAGCACCGGGCATCCTCCGTGGCGTATCTCGCCCGGAGCCGAAAGGAAAACATCCCGTGACTGACCCCATCGTCCGTGCTTCGAGCGCGGAGATTCCCACCAACCTGAGCACCCTCAAGCTTGCGCAGCTGCAGCAGCTCGCGCTTGAGCTCGGCGTGCCCGGCGCATCGAAACTTCGCAAGGGAGAGCTTGTGGACGCCATCACCCAGAACCAGAACCCCGCGAGCGCTGAGCAGGCACCCGAGGTTGCGGCGCCCGACGCCGAGAGCGAGACGCCCGCCGAGTCGGTTGCCAGCGACAGCCCGGCAGGCGAGCCCGCGGCTGACGCCGGCCCGCGCCGCCGTGGCTCGCGTCGGGTCTCGAGCGACACGCTCACGCCGTCGCCGTCCGCCGAGGCGCCTGCTGCCGACGCCACCGAGGGCGAGAAGAACGCCGACACCGGCGAGAAGTCCGCAGAGTTTCACGACACCGAGTCAAGCCCCGAGCAGTCGGCCGATTCCGGCGACGGCGACAACGGCGCGCCCTCGGGCCGCAACCGTAGCCGCAGCCGCAACCGTCGCGGCGGCGACCGCGCCGAGAACGGCGAGGGCAACGCCCAGCAGGGCAACGGTCAGCAGGGCAACCAGCAGAACGCCCATCAGGGCAACCAGCGCAACGGCCAGCAGGGCGCTGCATCGGCTCGGGGCGGCAACCGCAACGACAACCGTTCAGAGCAACGCGCTGACGATGCCGGCAACGACAGCCAGCCGAACGACAACCGTCAGGGCGGCAACCGCGGCCCGCAGAGCGAGCGCGCCGATCAAGACGCCGATGGCCGCAACCGCAACCGCGGCCGTGGGCGTGACCGCAAGCGCGGCCCCGGCGGCGACGAGATCGAGCCCGAGATCAGCGACGATGACGTGCTGATTCCCGTGGCGGGCATCCTCGACGTGCTCGACAACTACGCCTTCGTTCGAACCACCGGCTACCTGCCCGGCCCGAGCGACGTCTACGTCTCGCTCGGCCAGGTCAAGAAGTACGCGCTGCGCAAGGGCGACGCCGTCGTTGGCGCTATTCGCCAGCCGCGCGAGGGCGAGAACCAGGGTCGCCAGAAGTACAACGCCCTCGTCCGGGTCGACTCGATCAACGGCCAGACTCTCGACGAAGCCGGAGCCCGCGTCGAGTTCAGCGCGCTCACGCCGCTCTACCCGACCGAGCGCCTGCGTCTCGAGACCGACCCCGGCACGCTCTCCACGCGCATCATCGACCTCGCCGCCCCGATCGGCAAGGGCCAGCGCGGCCTCATCGTCTCGCCTCCCAAGGCGGGCAAGACGCTCGTGCTGCAAGCCATCGCCGACGCGATCGCGAAGAACAACCCCGAGGTGCACCTCATGGTCGTGCTCGTCGACGAGCGCCCCGAAGAGGTCACTGACATGCAGCGCTCGGTCAAGGGTGAGGTCATCGCCTCAACTTTTGATCGCCCGGCAGAAGACCACACGACCGTTGCTGAGCTCGCCATCGAGCGCGCGAAGCGCCTCGTCGAGCTCGGGCACGACGTCGTCGTGCTGCTCGACTCGATCACCCGCCTCGGCCGCGCGTATAACGTGACGGCTCCGACGAGCGGGCGCATCTTGTCGGGCGGAGTCGACTCGGCCGCGCTGTACCCGCCGAAGCGCTTCTTCGGTGCGGCGCGCAACATCGAAGACGGCGGCTCACTCACGATTCTCGCCACGGCGCTCGTCGAGACCGGCTCGAAGATGGACGAGGTGATCTTCGAAGAGTTCAAGGGCACCGGCAACATGGAGCTTCGCCTCTCGCGCCAGCTCGCCGACAAGCGCATCTTCCCCGCCGTCGACATCTCGGCCTCGGGTACGCGACGCGAAGAGATGCTGCTCGGTGCTGACGAAGTACGCGTCACGTGGCAGCTGCGCCGTGCGCTCGCGAGCCTCGACACCCAGCAGGCGCTCGAGCTCGTGCTCGGCAAGCTCAAAGAGACCGGCTCCAACGTCGAGTTCTTGGTCGCGGTGCAGAAGTCGCTGCCGCAGGCCAGCGCCGCGCACACCGACTGATGCCGTCATGCGCGCTCCGGCGCGTGTGACCCGAGGGAGTACTCCATGTTCGAGTCGGTCGACTCACTCATCGCCGAGCACGAAGCACTGCAAGAGCAGCTCGGCGACCCCGCCGTGCACGCCGATGCGGCGCGCGCCAAGAAACTCAACCGGCGCTACGCCGAGCTGAGCCAGATCGTCGCGGCCTACGAGAACTGGCAGCAGGCCGATGAAGACCTCATCGCGGCGCGCGAGCTCGCGAAAGACGACGAGGCCTTCGCTGACGAGGTGCCCTCGCTCGAGCAGGCACTCACCGAGCGCGCCGAGAAGCTACGCCGACTGCTGATTCCTCGCGACCCCGACGACGGGCGCGACGTGATCATGGAGATCAAAGGCGGCGAGGGCGGCGAAGAGTCCGCGCTATTCGCGGCCGACCTGCTGCGCATGTACGGCTACTACGCCGAGTCGAAGGGCTGGAAGATCGAGCTGCTCGACGCGACCCGCAGCGACATGGGCGGCTACAAAGACGTGCAGGTCGCCATCAAGGGCACCTCGAGTGATCCCGCTCAAGGTCCGTGGGCGAACCTGAAGTACGAAGGCGGCGTGCACCGCGTGCAGCGCGTGCCGGCGACCGAGTCCCAGGGGCGCATCCACACCTCGACGACGGGCGTGCTCGTCTTTCCGGAGGTCGACGAGCCCGAAGAGGTCGACATCAACCAGAACGACCTCAAGATCGACGTCTACCGCTCGAGCGGCCCTGGCGGGCAGTCGGTCAACACGACCGACTCGGCCGTGCGCATCACTCACTTGCCGACCGGCATTGTCGTGTCGATGCAAAACGAGAAGAGCCAGCTGCAGAACCGCGAGGCCGCCATGCGCGTGCTGCGGGCCCGCATTCTCGCGAAGCAGCAGGAGGAACGGGATGCTGTCGCCAGCGACGCCCGCAAGAGTCAGATTCGCGGCATGGACCGCTCGGAGCGCATCCGCACGTACAACTTCCCCGAGAACCGCATCGCCGACCACCGCACGGGGTACAAGGCCTACAACCTCGACACCGTCATGAACGGCGCGCTCGGCCCCGTCATCGAGTCGTGCATCCAGGCCGACGAAGAGGCGCGCCTCGACGCCCTCGGCGACACTGAAGCCTGAGCGGCTTCGACCCTCCCGTGAGCATCCCCGACCTCGCCGCGCTGCGCGACCACGCCATCCGCGTGCTCGCCCAGGCGGGCATCACGACCCCCGAGGCCGATAGCGATCTGCTTATCGGGCACGTGCTCGGCATGAGCCGCGGCCAGGTGCAGGCCAAGGCGCTCGTCGGTGCTCCCCTCGACGCCGAGCAAGTCATGACCGTTACCGAGTTCATCGAGCGCCGCGCGCTGCGCGAGCCCGTGCAGCACATCACCGGCGTCGCACCGTTCCGCACGCTCGAGCTCGCCGTCGGCCCCGGAGTCTTCGTGCCGCGGCCCGAGACCGAGCTCGTCGTGCAGTTCGCGATCGACGCCCTCGCGGCCGTCGCGAGCCCGCAGCCCCTCGCCGTCGACCTTGGCAGCGGCAGCGGCGCTATCGCCCTCGCGATGGCGGTCGAGGTGCCGCACTCGCACGTCGTCGCGGTCGAGAATTCTCCGCAGGCCTTCGTCTGGACGACCCGCAACGTGCGTCGCTACGGCGACGACCGCGTGCGGCTCGTCTTCGCCGATTTCGCGGATGCTCTCCCCGAGCTCGACGGAACCGTCGACGTCGTCGCCTCCAACCCGCCCTACATTCCCGTGGGCGCGGTTCCGCGCGACCCCGAGGTGCGCCTCTTCGACCCCGAGCACGCTCTCTACTCGGGTGTCGACGGACTGGACGCCGTGCGCGCGCTCGTCGTCACGGCCCACCGCCTGCTGCGACCCGGCGGCACCCTCGTCATCGAGCACGGCGAGCTGCAGGCCGAGGTCATCGCCGCCTTCGTGCGCGCGGGCGGCTTCACCGCGGTCGCCTCGCACCGCGACCTGCTCGGTCGCGACCGCGCAACCACTGCCACCCGCTAACGCCGCATCCCTCTATCTGAGATATAGCGCGGTGATATATTCATTGCATGGCTCGCTTCATGACGACGCTGCCTGGCGAACTCCTCCGCCGGGCTCGACTCGACGCTGGACTCACCCAGAGCGAACTGGCGCGCCGGGCCGGAATCAGCCAGCCGAGCCTCGCGCAGATGGAGAAGGGCACGCGCAGTGCCTCAGACGAGATGCTCGAGCGGGTGCTGCGCGCCGCCGACTATCGACCGTCGCTTCCGCTTGCCGATTTCGCCGATCAGATCACCGCGCTGGCGGCACAGCGGGGGATCGAGCGAGTTCGGGTGTTCGGTTCGACCATTCGCGGCGAAGACCACTTCGACAGCGACATTGATCTCATCGTGTCCCCTGGTCCACAGGTCGACCTCTTCGACCTGGCTCTGTTTGCCGAGGAGGTGCGCGACTTGACCGGGTTCCCGGTAGACGTGGTCACGGACACGGCCGACTCCCCTCAGGCTGCAGAGGCGGCGCTCGAGGCTGTTGCGCTGTGACCGAAGCTGGCGGCGCGCGCCGCTTTGAGCCACGGCCCCGGAGCGACACCAATCGACGTGTGCGCACAGACGCTCAGAACATCCGCGACGAGCTGGAGCGCATCCTGCATCGATGCGATTCCGTCAGTGAGGAAGGTCGCGAGTCCTTCGGGGAGGGCGCGCCCCACTATGACGTGGCGAGCATGGTCGTCATCCGCCTCGCGGCGCTGCTCGAGCGGCCCGAGTTCGCGCCCCTCGCCGAGCGGCTGACGGCAGAAGAGATCACGGCGATCAAAGCGACCCGCAACATCGCCGCGCACGCGGGCTACGTCGGCATGAACGACGACCTCTTCTGGGCGGCAGTCACTGCTCGCATCCCCGAGATCGTGCATCGCCTGCTCGACAGGCGCTCACCATGACGGACTCGAGACGTGAACGCAATGCGGCTGGCTGGCGAGTTCTAGCGGCATATGTGGCATGCATTCTCGTGGTGACTCCCGCATCACTCCTTCTGATCGTGCCTGTGGGCGCGTGGGGAGAGGTCGGTCGTTGGCTTTTGGCACTCGTCGTGTGCCTGATCCTTCTCTCTGTGACCGTCCTGCTTCACCGTCGGGTTGTGCCGGGTGACCACAGGTGACGCGCCTCCCCGAGAGAGTCTGAGTTTGGTCCGCCTGCTCGTGCGCGCCCCTGCCAACTCACACTGATTCGGACACGTCGTACGCCTGAGACAGTGCGAGTTGTCCGATTCTGTGTGATTATTCGTCGCGAATCCCGGAGGCGGGGTCCCGGGGGTCAGGCTGACACGTGCGGGTACTCCCTCGAACGCCCCTGGAACGTCAGGATCGCCGCGTTGCGTACGCGCCCATCCTCGATCTCGATCGCGCGCGTGATCGTGTCGGACGCATCCCACGACGCTGGGCCCTC
The DNA here is from genome assembly GCA_002423075.1 of Microbacteriaceae bacterium UBA6152. GTDB lineage: Bacteria > Actinomycetota > Actinomycetes > Actinomycetales > Microbacteriaceae > Microcella. Next base: position 7,154 of record DIUS01000145.1, on the reverse strand, counting down.
CATGACGGTGCGGAGGAACGGCATGAGCGCCTCACTGATCTCCCACGTCGTCGAGTTCCACAGAAGGGAGGGGCTGTGGTCGACGGCGTAGTAGTTCGTCGAGTTGCCGACCGTGAACATCGGATCGGCGAACGAGGTCGGGCGCGCCCAGCTGAAGCCCATGCCTTCGTCGATCGACACGTCGATGATGAGGCTCCCTGGGCGAAAAGCGTCGAGGTCGTGGAGCTCCAGATAGGTCAGGGGAGCGTTCGGGTCTTGTAGCGTGCAGTTGACGACGATGTCGTTCTCTGCGAGATACGCGGCGAGGGCGACCGGCCCGTCGTCGGTGTTGACCGTGCTGCCGATCGCGGGATCGTCGTCGTGCTCGAACTGCACGATGTCGACGGAGGGGATGGGCGCGCTGACGGCGGCGATGTCGCGGTTCGTGAGCACGCGAACATCGTGGATGCCGTGCGCATTCAGCGCCGTCACCGCACCGCGCGCGGTCGCCCCAAACCCGATCACGACCGCGGTCAGGCGGCGGCCGTAGTCGCCCGTCGAGCCGCACAGCTCGAGGCCGTGGATCACGGAGCAATAGCCGGCCAGTTCGTTGTTCTTGTGGAAGACGTGCAGCCCGAAGCTGCCGTCGTCGCGCCAGTGGTTCATGGCTTCCCACGCGATGAGGGTCAGACTCTTGTCGATCGCGAGCTGCGTGATGGCACGGTCTTGTACGCAGTGCGGCCAGCCCCAGAGAGTTTGGCCATCGCGCAGATCCTCGAGGTCGCTGGCCTGCGGCTTGGGCAGCAGTACGACGTCGGAACGGGCGATGACCTCGGCGCGGTCGGCCATGCCGGCCACGAGAGGCTCGAGCTCAGCATCCGCGATGCCGAATCGGGCGCCGTAACCGCGCTCGAGCGTCATGTGAGCCCGCAGATCGGGGTCGATGCGCTCGAGGTGGCCGGGATGGATCGGCAGGCGCCGCTCGTCGGGCTTGCGCGACGTCGCCATGACGCCGAGGCGCAGCATCAGGCAGCCCGTGCTTCGCCCGCGAAGGCCTCGATCGCGGCGAGCAACGACGCCTCGTTGACGTAGAGGTGGCCGGTGATGCCGATCGACTCAGCCCCCGCGACGTTCTCGACGAGGTCGTCGGCGAAGAACGTGTCGGCGGCCGCGGCTCCATAGTGCGCAAGTACGCGCTCGTAGACGAGCGGGTCGGGCTTGCGCGCCCCGAACGACGCCGAGGCGTGCAGGTTCTCGCGCCCCATGATGGGCACGAGTTCCGCGGCGACCTCGTGCAGGTGGTGGTGGATGAGGATGCCGTTGTTCGTCAGCAGCGCGACCTGCCCGAGCTCGGCGGCGCGGCGCACGGCGTCGAGGGCGGCGGGTCGGGCGCGCGTGGCCTGCGAGCGGATGCGCACCCACTCGTCGCGCGAGATCTCAGCACCGATCACGCCCGACACTCGAGCGAGGTACTCCTCGGGGTCGCTGGGGTCGCCCGCCTCGGCCTCCCACTCCATGCCGCTGATCCACCACCGGCGGCGCAGTTCGTGCAGGTCATGCCCGGTGATGACGGTCAACTCGGCCATGCGGGAACGCCAGTCGTAGTCGTAGAGCACGTCGTCCATGTCGAACACGAAGAGCAGGGTCACGCCCCTCAGTCTGCCCCAGTACGATGAACGCATCATGACCGCCGTGTACGACTGCTCCGTCGAGAGCGAGCTGCTCGAAGGTCTGCGGGCCGCACGCGGCGCCATCGGTCGGGGCGAGCTCGTCGTGCTGCCGACCGACACCGTCTACGGGCTCGCGGCCGACGCCTTCCGCGCCCAAGCCGTGCAGCGCCTGCTCGATGCCAAAGAGCGGAGCCGCGATGCGCCGCCGCCCGTACTCATTCCGGGCATCCCGACCCTCAACGCGCTCGCCGAGAACGTGCCCGAGGCGGTCGAGAAGCTCGTGAAAGAGTTCTGGCCCGGCGGGCTCACCGTCATCGTCGAAGCCCGCGAGTCTTTGTTGTGGGACCTCGGCGAGACCAAGGGCACCGTCGNNAACCGCCACGCCCTGCACCTGCTCGCCGACACCGGCCCCCTCGCCGTCTCGAGCGCCAACATCAGCGGGATGCCCGCCGCTCGCACCGCGGCTGACGCGCTCGCGATGCTCGGCGACCGGGTGAGTGTGTACCTCGACGGTGGCACCGTCGGCGTCGAGGTTGAGCCGGGCAGCGACCAGGCCTCCACGATCGTCGACGCCACGAACTTGCACCTGCCCGAGGGCAAGTTGCGCATCGTGCGGCAGGGCGTCATCCCCGCCGACGAGATCGCCCGCGTCGTCGGCGCGGAGCTCGTGGCGTGACGTTCTACCTGCTCGTCGCGCTCATCGCCGGTCTGGTGAGCTTCGCGGCGTCGTGGGCCGTGCTGCGTCTCGGCCACCGCTACAAGCTGTACCCGGGCATCCGCGATCGCGATGTGCACACCTCGCCCACGCCGCGCCTCGGTGGCATCGCGATCGTGGTGGGCATCGTCGTCGCCCTCGCCATCGCCTCGCAGATCAGTTGGTTCAATCTCGTCTTCGCCGACCCGTTCCCCATCATCGCGATCGTGCTCGCCGCGCTCGTCATGCTGACCATCGGCGTCATCGACGATCTCTACGACCTCAACTGGATGACGAAGCTCGCCGGTCAGTTGCTCGTCGCCGGGTTCCTCGCTTGGTCGAGCCTGCAGCTGACCTCCTTGCCGATCGGCCCGGGGCGCGGCATCACCGTGCTGTCGCCGACGATGTCGCTCATGATCACGGTGCTCGCCGTCGTGCTCGTGATGAACGCCGTCAACTTCATCGACGGCCTCGACGGCCTCGTCGCGGGCGTTACAATCATCGCCGGCACCGTCTTCTTCATCTACAGCTATCTGCTCTCGATCGACACGGCGCAGACAGCCTTCAACCTCGCCTCGCTCGTCATGGCCGTTCTGCTGGGCGCCACGGCGGGCTTCCTGCCGTTCAACTGGCACCCCGCAAAGATCTTCATGGGCGACGGGGGAGCCCTCGTCGTCGGCATGCTCATGGCGGTCTCGACGATCTCGGTCACCGGGCAGATCACTCCCAATTTCGACCCCAGTCAGCTCGTCACGGCCTTCTTGCCGCTCATGCTGCCCTTCGCCGTGCTCGTCGTGCCGCTGCTCGACTTCGGGCTCGCCGTGCTGCGCCGCCTGCGGGCGGGCAAGTCTCCGTTTAGCGCTGACCGAAAGCACCTGCATCACCGGTTGCTCGATATGGGCCACTCGCACTTCCATGCCGTGTTGATTTTCTACGGTTGGACGACCGTCGTCGCCGTCGGCACCCTCATGTTCCTCTTCGTGGCGTGGTGGTGGGCGCTCACGGCGATCGTCATCGGGCTCATCGTCTGCACGGCGTTCACCCTCGCGCCCCTCAGCCGCCGCAAGCGCATTGAGGCGGTCGCCCAGTCGGCACCCGACAGCGAGATGACGCTCGCCCGGTTCGATCCGCTGGATGCCGCTTCCCCCGATGACCTCGATGACAGCGACCTCTCCGATGAGCTGACCGTTCCCCACCAGGAGGAGACCCGATGACGAGCTCGACCGCACCGCGCCCCTCGAGCGCCGCCCCCGCGCTGCGCCTCTCGCTCATCTACGGGGGAGCCCTGACCTTTGCGATCGCGATCATCGGCAGTGTGGTGGGGGCGCTCGTCGCCGACCTGCCCGGTCTATTGAGCGCCCTCATCGGTGCCGCTATGGCGTTTGTGTTTCTCGGACTCACCGCTGCGAGCATCCTCGTCGCCGATCGCGTGACCGGCAGCGACCTGCTGTCACCCGCCTACTTCGGCATCGTGATCGGGTCGTGGATGCTCAAGTTCATCGCGTTCCTGGCGCTCGTGATCACGCTGCGTGACGCGCCCTTCGTCGAGCCGACAGTGCTCTTCGTGACGCTCGTCGTCGCTGTCGTCGGCGGGCTCGTGACCGACATCATCGCCGTCACGCGGTCGCGCGTGCCCTACGTGAGCGACGTGCGGCTGCCGAGCAAAGACGAGATTCCCGACCTCTGATCGATACCCCGTCGATCAAGCTTCTCGGGCCGCTCGACGCCTGAGGCACGGTTCATCGATCGCCAGTTCTCTTGGTAGGGTGGAACCACCGCCGCCAATCGCCGCGATGCCACTCGCGTCGCCCCGATGCTGGAGACTCCCCTGAGCGCTGTTGCCTTGATCCCCATCCTCGCTTTCGCGACCGCTCCGGCGACAGACGCTCCGGAGTTCAAGGGTCCGTCGATCCTCGACTTCTTCCCGCCTGCCATCTTCTTCGACGGCAACGAATTCTTCGAGATGAACCGCATCATGCTGCTGCGGCTCGTGATCGTCTCCCTGATCTTCGTGCTCTTCTGGCTCGGCACCCGCAAGATGCAGCTCGTGCCCGGGCGGTTCCAGGGCACGATCGAGCTCGGCCTCGAGTTCGTGCGCAAGAGCATCGTCGAAGACCTGCTCGGCCAGAAAGACGGCAAGCGCTTCTTGCCGCTCATCACGACGATGTTCTTCCTCGTGCTGTTCATGAACCTCACCGGCATCGTGCCGGGTATCAACATCGCCGGCACCTCGGTCATCGGCCTGCCCCTCGTGCTCGCCGTAGCCGCGTACATCGCTTTCATCTGGGCCGGTCTGCGCAAGCACCCATGGACCTTCATCCGCAACTCGCTTTTTCCGCCCGGGGTTCCCTGGTACCTCTACCCGATCGTGACCCCGATCGAGTTCATTTCGATGTTCGTGCTGCGGCCCGTCACGCTCACCCTTCGACTGCTCATGAACATGATCGTCGGCCACCTGCTGCTCGTGCTGTTCTTCTCGGCCACCGCGTTCTTCATGGTTGAGCTCGGCGGATGGTGGATCGCCGCGAGCGCCGTGACCCTCGCCTTCGGCACCGCCTTCACCTTCTTCGAGATTCTCGTCTCGGTGCTACAGGCCTACGTCTTTGCCCTCTTGACCACTGTCTACATCCAGCTCGCGCTGGCAGACGAGCACTAACGACCCGGAGCCGGGCAGCCGCTCGGCTCACTTCGCAACGGAAGGAAACACCCCTCGTGGACGCAAACACGGTTCTCGCCGAGATCAACGGCAACATCGCGACCGTCGGCTACGGCCTCTCGGCCATCGGTGCCGGTATCGGTGTCGGTCTCGTCGTCGGCAAGACGATCGAGTCGGTCGCCCGCCAGCCCGAGCTGCAGGGCCGCCTCACGGTGCTCATGTACATCGGTATCGCCTTCACCGAAGCACTCGCGTTCATCGGTATCGCGACGTACTTCATCTTCACCAACTAAGAGAGCCCCTCATGCTCGCAGAGCTCATCATCGCGGCTGACGAGGCGCCGAACCCGCTGGTTCCGGCGTGGTACGACATCGTCTACTCGCTCATTCCGTTCATCCTCGTTCTGCTGCTGTTCTGGCGCGTCGTGCTGCCGCGCATGCAGAAGACGCTCGACGAGCGCGCCGCGCTCATCGAGGGCGGCATCGAGAAGGCCGAGTCGGCTCAAGCCGAGGCGAAGGCTGCGCTTGAGGAGTACAACACGCTGCTCGCCGAGGCGCGCGCCGAGGCCGCGACGATCCGCGAGAAGGCCCGCGCTGAAGGCGGCGTGATCCTCGCCGAGCTCAAAGAGCAGGCGCAGGCCGAAGCGGCTCGTGTCACGGCGACGGCTCAGCAGCAGATCGAGGCCGAGCGCCAGGCGGCTCTCGTCTCGCTGCGTGCCGAGGTCGGCACGCTCGCCCTCGACCTGGCCAGCGGCGTCATCGGCGAGAGCCTCGCCGATGACAAGCGCGCCACCTCGCTCGTCGACCGCTTCTTGGCCGACCTCGAGAGCGACTCGGCCTCATCCACGAAGGCGGCCAAGTAACGATGGGTTCTGCGACGCGCAGCGCGCTCGAGTCGGCGCGCACGGCTCTCTCGGCGGCGAAGGGCATCGACCTCGCCGCCGGAGAGCAGCTGCTCGCCGCCGCGCGCACGATCGGCTCGTCGCCGCAGCTGCTGAACGCTCTCTCGAACCCCTCGGCCAACTCGGACGGCACGACGGCGCTCGTCGACACCGTGTTCTCGGAGCTCGGTGCCCCAGCGCGTGGCCTGCTGCAGTCGATGGTCGCGAGCCGCTGGTCGAGCGGGGACGACCTGCTGGCCGGCATCGAAGAGATCGGCATCCGTGCGATCGCCGCGAACGCGCCGTCTGACGGCGCCATCGAGGCCGAACTGTTCGAGTTCGGTCGTGCGGTCACGTCACATCCTGAGCTCGAGCTCGCCATCAGCAGCAAGCGCGGCACCGCAGCCTCGAAGCTCGCGCTCGTCACCGACCTGCTCGGCTCGCGCGCCTCGGCGCACAGCCGCGCGATCGCGGGCCACCTCGTGCAGCAGCCTCGGGGTCGTCGCATCGGCGAGCTCGTGCGCAGTGCCGCGACCACCGCCGCCGACACCGCGGGCAAGGGCATCGCGACCGTCACCGTCGCTGCGCCGCTCACGGCCGCGCAGCGACAGAACGTCGCCGAGTCGATCGCAACTCGCTACGGCCGCGAGCACGTCATCAACCAGATCGTCGACCCGTCGCTCATCGGCGGCGTGCGTGTGCAGGTGGGCGATGAGGTCACCGACGGCAGCATCGCCGCACGACTCAACGACGTGAAGCTTCAGCTGGCCGGTTAGGTCCGGCTCACGACAACCAGCCGAGAGCCCGCACGGGCCCTCGAACGAAAAGGGAAGAACATGGCAGAACTGACGATCAGCCCGGACGAGATCCGCGACGCGNNGGCCACGTCATCGACGCGGCCGACGGCATCGCGCACGTCGAGGGGCTTCCCGGCGTCATGGCCAACGAGCTCATTCGCTTTGCCGACGGCACGCTGGGCCTCGCCCAGAACCTCGACGAGAACGAGATCGGTGTCGTCGTGCTCGGCGAGTTCACCGGCATCGTCGAGGGTATGGAGGTCACTCGCACGGGCGAGGTGCTGTCGGTGCCGATCGGTGATGGCTACCTCGGCCGCGTCGTCGACCCGCTCGGAGCCCCGATCGACGGCCTCGGCGAGATCGCTACTGAGGGTCGCCGTGCCCTCGAACTGCAGGCTCCCGGTGTCATGCAGCGCAAGAGCGTGCACGAGCCCCTGCAGACCGGCATCAAGGCGATCGACGCCATGATCCCCGTCGG
>DIUS01000050.1 GCA_002423075.1 Microbacteriaceae bacterium UBA6152 | reverse complement strand
TGCTCGTGGTCGTCGACGAGCTCGCCGACCTCATGATGGTCGCTCCGCGCGATGTCGAAGACTCGATCGTGCGCATCACCCAATTGGCTCGCGCGTCGGGCATCCACCTCGTTCTCGCCACGCAGCGTCCGAGCGTCGACGTCGTGACGGGCCTCATCAAGGCAAACGTGCCCAGCCGCCTCGCGTTCGCGGTCTCGAGCATGACCGACAGCCGCGTCATCCTCGACCAGCCCGGTGCCGACAAGCTCATCGGCCAGGGCGACGCGCTCTTCTTGCCCATGGGCGCCTCGAAAGCGATTCGCGTGCAGGGCGCGTGGGTCACCGAGGCAGAGATTGCAGCCGTCGTCGACCACGTCAAGAAGCAAGCGCAGCCCGAGTACCGCGACGACGTGGCCGCTGAGACGACGAAGCGCGAGATCGACGCCGACATCGGGGATGACCTCGAGGTGCTACTCGCGGCCGCCGAGCTCGTCATCAGCACGCAGTTCGGCTCGACGTCGATGCTGCAGCGCAAGCTGCGCGTGGGCTTCGCCAAGGCCGGTCGCCTCATGGACCTGCTCGAATCGCGCGAGATCGTCGGCCCCTCCGAGGGCTCGAAAGCGCGCGACGTTCTCGTGAGCCCTGATCAGCTCACCGACGTGCTCGCCCGGCTTCGGGGTGAGGATGCTCCCGCCGCGCCGAGCGCTGCCGCCGACCCTGTCGAGCGCATGACCGAGGGGTATTCTGAAGTCGAGGGCGGTGCCGACGAGGACGCCTGGAAGCTGACCGACCGCGACTGACGCCCACCCGGGTAGAGCCGCCGATGAGCCGGAGAGTTCAGTGGCTGAGAGCACCGACCGGATGTACTCGATGCGCGGTCGAGTCGTGAAGGCTGGCGAGACACCCGCGAGCAGCGGCAACCTCGCCAACATCATCACCGTGGTGCGCATCCTGCTCGCGCCGCTGTTCGTCGTGCTACTCGTGCTCGATGGGGGAGCAGATGGCCCGTTGCGCATCGCAGCCGCTGCGCTGTTCATCGTGGCGATCGCCACCGACGGGGTTGACGGCATGCTCGCCCGACGTCGCAACCTCGTGACCGATCTCGGAATTCTGCTCGACCCGATTGCCGACAAGCTGCTCACGGGCGCCGCGCTTGTCATGCTCGCGGTGCTCGCCGAGCTAGCGTGGTGGGTTGTCATCGTGATTCTCGTGCGCGAGGGGGGCATCACTCTCTATCGCTTCATGGTGCTGCGTGATCGCGTCGTGCCGGCCTCGCGCGGGGGCAAGCTCAAGACTGTCGTGCAGGCTGTCGCGATCTCGTTCGCCCTCGTGCCGTTCTGGCAGTGGTTCGGCGAGTGGGTGCACATCGTCAACACCGTGCTCATGTCGGCCGCGGTCGTGCTCACGGTCAACACGGGCATCGACTACCTGGTGCAGGCGTGGCGGCTGAATCGGGCACAGAAGGCGTGACCCGGGCCGAGGCGCTCATCGCTGAGCTGACCCGCGCCGGTCTGACGCTCGCGGTCGCCGAGTCGCTCACCGGGGGAGCGGTCGCGGCTGAACTCGTGAGCGTGCCCGGCGCGTCGATCGTGTTGCGCGGCGCCGTCGTCGCCTACGACACCGCCCTCAAGAGCAGCCTGCTGGGGGTACCAGCCGCGCTACTTGTTCAGCACGGGCCCGTGCACGCCGACGTGGCAGCTCTCATGGCCGAGGGAGTGCGGGGCGTCGCGACGGTCGGAGGGCATCCCGCCGATATCGGCGTCGCGACGACGGGGGTCGCCGGCCCCGACCCGCAGGGCGACGCTCCGGTTGGCCTCGTCTTTGTGGCTGTCGCTGATGACGCAGGAGTCGAGGTGCGCGAGCTGCGACTCGCGGGTGATCGCGCTGAGATCCGCGCACAGGCGGTGGATGCTGCGCTCGAGCTCGTGACCGATCGACTGGCCCGCTGCGCTTAGAAGGAGTGACAGAAGCCGTCGTCGATTCTGGGGAATGCCGTGGGTGACAGTCGTGTTACAGACAGCAAGCTGACAACCATTCCACAGGTGCCGGCGATTAGAGTGAAGACATCTGCATCGGGTAGTGTTTCGTTCCCGGTGCGGCGACGAACGCGAGTTCAGTGAAAGGGGGTCCCCATGGTTCTGGTTCGACAAGAAATCGGTGAGGTCCTCCGCGACGTGCGCCTGCAGAAGGGCCGCACGCTGCGACAGGTGGCGAGCCGTGCCAGTGTGGCGCTCGGCTACCTCAGTGAGGTTGAGCGCGGCCAGAAAGAGGCCTCGAGCGAGATTCTCGCGTCGGTCGCCGATGCGCTCGACACTCCCATCTCGGTCATTATGCGTGAAGTGGGCGACCGCCTGGCTATCGTCGAGGGTCTGAGCACTGTGCCCGACACGCTGCCCGACGAGCTCGTGGCCGAGTTCGACGCTGACCTCGCGATGCGCTGAGCCGCGCGCGACGAACGGTTGTCACTCTGACTCGCAGCGAGTTCGCGCGCGCGATTGTCGATGAGTTCGGCGACGCTTACGGCCGCAGTCTCGTGCGCGACTTGGTGGTCTCGGCGCTCGGTGAGCGCACGGCCGACGAGGCGCTCACGGCCGGTCTCGCGCCTCGCGAAGTCTGGCTGGCGCTGTGCGCCGCGATGGATGTTCCGCGCGAGCGCTGGTACGGCGCAGGCCGCCCCGAGCCGAAGCGCGACTAGCTTCTCGCTCCGCGACACGCCGCACAGTGGAGTTTTCGAACATATGTTCGTGTTTCACGTAGACTCCTCCCCAGCGGCACTCGAACACGAGTCACTGCACGTGTTGCGCGCCGAACCCGAGAATGTCGGGCCAGGCGCGTACC
>DIUS01000135.1 GCA_002423075.1 Microbacteriaceae bacterium UBA6152 | reverse complement strand
GCGGCACCGCGGCGACGACGGGGTGATCGCCCGGGATCACGCCGACCTTGGCTGCTCCGCCAGGCGATCCGATCTCGCTGAAGAACTCGACGTTGGCGGTGTAGTAGTCCGACCACTTGTCGGGCAGGTCGTCTTCGTAGAAGATCGCCTCGACGGGGCACACCGGCTCGCAGGCGCCGCAGTCGACGCACTCATCGGGGTGGATGTAGAGCATGCGGTCGCCCTCGTAGATGCAGTCGACCGGGCACTCGTCGATGCAGGCACGGTCTTTGAGGTCAACGCACGGAAGGGCGATCACGTAGGTCACGGCGGCGGTTCTACCTCACTGCTCAGCGAGACGTCGAGTCGGCGGGCGAGTCGACGTCGGGGTACTGCTCCATCGTATCCGCTGTGCGGCGAGGAGCCTGCTGGATGTGCGGCCAGGCAAGCGCGAAGAAGACGATAGCCGTCACCCCACCGAGCCACACGTAGCCCGCCGTATTGGCGGGCACGAGCACGGTGCTGCCGCCGCCCGTCGCGAGTGGCCCGACGATGGCCGCGACCCCGATCGAGCCTGCGGCAGACGGCGTGCGCACCCCGCCCCACGCCCGCAGCCCGACGATGTAGAGGCCGATCGTCACGAGGGCGATGCCCACGCCGACCGGTGGCAATGACTGGTGGGCGAACGTACCGATGAGACCGAGCACGGCTCCTCCACCGAGGCACAGCGCCGCGATGCCCACCCGCCAGGGCAGCGGCATGCGGGCGAAGTCGGGCTCAGGCATCCAGCCGCAGCATCCAGCCGTGCGGGTCGGTCCGACGCCCGTACTGAATGTCGGTGAGTTCGGCGCGCAGCGACATCGTCAGTTCGCCCGCGGGGGCGTCGGGGCTACCGATGGAGAAGTCTTTCGCCTTGAGCATCGCGATCGGCGTCACGACCGCCGCCGTACCGCACGCGAAGGCCTCGACGATCTCGCCCGACTCGGCGCCCTCGCGCCACTCGTCGATGCTGACCCGACGGCGCTCGACCGTGTGGCCGCGGTCTTCGGCGAGCTGCAGAATCGAGTCGCGCGTGATGCCCTCGAGAATCGAGTCGCTCAAGGGGGTGACGAGTGTGCCGTTCTTGTAGACCAGCACGACGTTCATGCCGCCAAGCTCTTCGAGGTAGCGACCCTCGACGGCGTCGAGGAAGAGCACCTGGGCGCACCCGTGCTCGGTCGCCTCGGCCTGCGCGATGAGCGACGAAGCGTAGTTGCCGCCGGTCTTGGCCGCACCCGTGCCACCCTTGCCCGCGCGAGCGTAGTCGGTCGAGAGCCAGATCGACACGGGGGTGACTCCACCGTGGAAGTAGGCGCCCGCGGGCGACGCGATGACGTAGTAGGCCACCTTGTGGGCAGACCGCACGCCGAGGAACGCCTCTTTCGCAAACATGAACGGCCGCAGGTAGAGGCTCGTCTCGGGCGCACTCGGAACCCAATAACCGTCGACGGCGATGAGCTGTTTCAGCGACTCGATGAAGTACTGCTCGGGCAGTTCGGGCAAGGCCAACCGCTTCGCTGAACGCTGCAGCCGACGTGCATTGGCGTCGGGGCGGAACGACCAGATCGATCCGTCGGCGTGCCGGTAGGCCTTGAGCCCCTCGAAGATCTCTTGCCCGTAGTGCAGCACCGACGCCGCGGGGTCGAGCGCGATCGGGCCATAGGGCTGCACTCGAGGACGGTGCCAGCCACCGTGCTCGCTCCAGCAGATGTCGACCATGTGGTCGGTGAAGTGCTTGCCGAAGCCCGGGTCGGCCAGCACAGCCTCGCGCTCGTCGACCGAGCGCGCAGCGTCGTTCGTCGTCACGGACCAGGTCAGGTCGCGCGTGGCCATCGGGAGCAGGTTCGTCATGGTGGATCCTCGCAGGGTCGTCGGCGGCACGCTGGCGCCGGGAGCACGTGAGTTCAGCGTACTCTGCACGCTGGTGGGGGCGCTCAGGCCAATGATGGAGGACTGGCGCGGTGGGTCAGCACCGTCGGGTGGCAGGAACGCCGAGCGCTCTAGGGCAGCCGGGCAGCGATGGCGTCTCCGACCTCAGAGGTCGAGCGCGCCGAGCTCGGGCGATTGGCAAGATCGGCGAGCACCGCGGCGCGCACGCGCGCTGCGGCATCCGTCAATGCCTGCTGCTCGAGCAGAATCGCGATCGAGAGAATCGCCGCCGTCGGGTCGGCCTTCTGCTGCCCCGCGATGTCGGGAGCCGAGCCGTGCACGGGCTCGACCATGCTCGGGAAGGCCCCGTCGGGATTCAGATTGCCCGAGGCCGCGAGACCGATGCCGCCGCCGATCGCCGCAGCGAGGTCGGTGAGAATGTCGCCAAACAGGTTGTCGGTGACGATAACGTCGAAACGCGCGGGGTCGGTGACCATGAAAATGGTCGCGGCGTCGACGTGCAAGTAGTCGACCGCGACATCGGCGAACTCGGTCGCGACGCGGTCGACCGTGCTCTGCCACAACGACCCGGCGTGCACGAGCACATTGGTCTTGTGCACGAGCGTGAGCTTCTGGCGGCGCGCCGCGGCGTGCGCGAACGCGAACCGCACGACCCGTTCGACGCCGTACGCGGTGTTGAGCGAGACCTCGGTGGCGACCTCGTGCGGGGTGCCCTGTCGAAAGCGACCGCCGTTGCCGACGTAAGGCCCTTCGGTGCCCTCGCGCACGACCACGAAATCGACCGCGCCGGGATCGCTGAGCGGCGACGCGATGCCCGGCGCTAGCAGGGTCGGGCGCAGGTTGACGTAGTGGTCGAACGCAAAGCGCAATGTGAGCAGCAGCCCGCGCTCGATGATGCCGCCCGCGAGTCGCGGGTCACGGGGGTCTCCGCCGACGGCGCCGAAGACGATCGCATCATGCCTCGACAGGGCTTCGAGGGTCTCGTCAGAGAGGATCTCGCCCGTCGCCAGGTAGTGCTCGGCACCGAGGTCGTAGGTGGTCTCACGCACGACGGCGTCATCGCCGAGAGCTGCGTGCAGCACTTTGAGAGCCTCTGCCGTCACCTCGGGGCCAATGCCATCCCCTCCGATGACGGCCAGATCGAGCGTGCGGCTCACAGCAACCTCCCAGAGTCGTGACCAATGCCCCCGTGAACACAGGGATGCGCGTCGTTCTAGCGTAGCCGGGTACCCGTGCGGCGTTTGTCAAGGGGGTGCGGCTGAGTGCTGGCAGACCATAGAGTCACCTCCCGGATCGAAAGGAGCTCACACTATGAGCATGGGATTCGGAATTTTTCTCGTCGCGGTCGGGGCCATCCTCGCCTTCGCCGTGCAAGTGAGCGTCGAATGGATCGCTCTGACGACTGTGGGATACATCCTCATGGTTGCCGGAGTGGTCATGGTCGTCATAGGGGCCGTACTCATGGCACGCAAGCGCTCGTCGGTCACGACCCAGCGCACGCAGGTCGACCCCAACAGCGGCGAGCAGGTCACGCGCCGTGAGTCGATTGCGAGCGACCCGGTCGAGTAGACACGGTCAAACAGCTTCTGAGAGGGCCCCGTCTTCGGACGGGGTCCTTTCGTGTGGAGGCCGCCCTGGAGTCGCGCATGGGTCACGCGTCGGCGAGGATGCTGCGCGCGGTAGCGGAGGACCCGCCCTACTGCTCGACGATGGTGATCTCGCGCATGACGCTCGCGTCGATCGCCGTGCGCAGCCGCTCGAGAAGTTCGTCGGGCACGCGCGAGTCGACCGTCAGCACGCTCAGCGCCTGACCGCCGACCGTGTGACGCGCGATCTGCATGCCCGCGATGTTGATGTTCGCCTCGCCGAACTCTTTGCCGTAGATCGCCACGATGCCGGGGCGGTCGGTGTAGAGCATGACGATGAAGTGCTCGGCCATCGGCACCTCGACGTCATAGCCGTTGATCTCGACGATCTTTTGCACCTGCTTCGCCCCGACGAGGGTGCCGGAAACGCTCAACTGCGTACCGTCGCTCAGAGACCCGCGAATCGTCAGCAGATTGCGGTACTCGGGGCTGTCGGCCTCGGTCAGCAGCCTCACCGCGACTCCGCGCTGCTCAGCGAGTAGCGGAGCGTTGACGTAGCTCACCTGCTCGCTCGAGATGGCGCTGAAGATACCCTTGAGCGCCGCGAGCTTGAGCACGTTGACGTCGTGCTCGACAATCTCGCCGCGCACCTCGACGTCGATGCTCGCGAAAGAGACATCGGCGAGCGCGGCGAAGACCTGCCCGAGCTTCTCCATGAGCGGAATGCCCGGGCGCACGGTCGGGTCGATGACGCCGCCCGCCACGTTGACGGCATCGGGGACGAGCTCTCCGTCGAGCGCGAGCCGCACCGACTTCGCGACCGAGACGCCCGCCTTCTCTTGCGCTTCATCGGTCGAAGCGCCGAGGTGCGGTGTGAGCTGGATGGTGGGCAGGTCGAGCAGCGGCGAGCCGACGGGCGGCTCGTTCACGAACACGTCAAGACCGGCGCCGGCTATGCGGCCGGTAGCGAGCACCTCGCGGAGGGCATCCTCGTCGATGATGCCGCCCCGACTGGCGTTGACGATGCGCAGAGACGGCTTCGCGAGTGCGAACTGGGCCGTGCTGATGAGGTTCGTCGTCTCGGGCGTCTTCGGAATGTGGATCGTGATGAAGTCGCTGCGCTGCATGAGCTCATCGAGAGTGACGAGCGTCACGCCCAGCTGCTGCGCACGGGCGGGCGGCACGTAGGGGTCGTAGGCGATGAGCTCGACGCCGAACGCGGCGAGGCGCTGTGCGACGAGAACGCCGATGCGGCCCAGGCCGACGACGCCCACCGTCTTCTCGTAGAGCTCGACGCCCGTGTACTTCGAGCGCTTCCACTCCCCCGCCTTCATCGAGGCGTTCGCGTCGGGCACGTAGCGGGCGAGCGACAGCAAGTGGGCGATGGCGAGCTCGGCGGCGCTGATGATGTTGCTCGTCGGAGCGTTGACGACCATGACGCCCGCACTCGTCGCGGCGGGCACGTCGACGTTGTCGAGACCCACACCGGCGCGCGCGATGACCGTGAGGTTCTTGCCCGCGGCGATGGCCTCAGCATCCATCTGCGTCGCCGACCGGATGAGCACTGCGTGGGCCTCGGCGAGGGCCGCGAGCAGGGCCGGCCGGTCGGTGCCGTCGACCTGCCTGATGTCGAAGTCGGGTCCGAGTGCGTCGACCGTGGCGGGAGACAGTTCTTCGGCAATGAGCACGACCGGTTTGGGCACGGTGAGAGGTCCTAACGCAGAGAGGTACCAGCAGGAGACGCGGTGGTAGACGGTGGCCTGCGGCAGTGGGGGCGACCGTGCACACAGGGTATCGCAGGCCGCACGGGCAGAATGGCGGACATGCCCCAGGATGCTCTGCTCGTGCCCCTCGGAGGGTCGCCGGTCGACCTGGCCCGGGTCATCACGGCCGTCGTCTTCGTCGCGATCGGCATCACCCACTTCGTGCCGCCGGTCGTGCGGGGCATGGCCGCCATCGTGCCCCGGGCGTTCCACGGCAGGCCGTTCTCGCCCGTGCAGTGGGTCTGGGTGACGGGCGTCGCCGAGATCGCCGGCGGACTCGGCCTGCTCGTCGAGCCGACCCGCGCCGCGGCGGGCATCGCGCTCGCGGTCTTCTTAGTGTGCGTCTTTCCGGCCAACGCTTACGCCGCGCAGCACCGCGATCGGTTCGGCGCCGTCGCTGTGCCGTTCTGGCCGCGGCTCGCGATGCAAGTGGCCCTCATCGCCCTCGTGCTCTGGGTCGGACTGGCCTGAGCCGGTAGCGAGGCGCTAGGAGACCGCTGAACAAGGCGT
>DIUS01000066.1 GCA_002423075.1 Microbacteriaceae bacterium UBA6152 | reverse complement strand
GCCGGAGTCGGCACGGCGACAAGACCTTGGCCGATGCGGATGCCGTCGCTCGCCATGTTGCGCGGGCCCGGCCCATCAGGGCGCACCGAGTTGACGAGCACAAGGGCGATCACGGCGATGATGGCGACCGTCGCGAGGGCGGCGCCGCCCTGCAGCAACAGTCGCGTGCGCCGCTCTTTCTTCTGCTGTTCTTCGCGCAGCTGACGAGCCTTGTCACGGGCTTCTGCGCGCCGTTCGTTCTTCGACGGACGATCGCTCGTCGACCAGTTGTCGCTCATGAAACCTCATTCATTCGGGTGCGTTCTCTTCCCGACACAATCAAGGGCGCCCGAAGCGCCCCGCAGAATCTTACCCGGCCTTACCTCGATCGGCCTCCACGGTTCCGATCCGCGGCCGTCGCTCGATGATCGGATCGGCGTGCGGCCCTGCAGGGTGGCATACTGACTTCGGATGTTCGATGACGCGCATTCTGCCTTTCGGCATTTCCATTCACTACGGATCGTCCGGCACGTACCTGCCGGTGAAGGAGAAGATCACTATGGCCACTGTCACGTTTGACAAAGCCACCCGTCTCTACCCGGGCTCCACTGTTCCCGCGGTCGACTCTCTCGACCTGCACGTGGGCGATGGCGAGTTCCTCGTTCTCGTCGGCCCTTCGGGCTGCGGAAAGTCGACGTCGCTGCGCATGCTCGCGGGCCTCGAAGAGGTCAACGCCGGCGACATCTTCATCGGTGAGCGCAACGTCACCGACGTGCCGCCGAAAGACCGCGACATCGCCATGGTCTTCCAGAACTACGCGCTCTACCCGCACATGACGGTTGCCGAGAACATGGGCTTCGCCCTCAAGATCGCCGGCATCAACAAAGACGAGCGGGCCACCCGCGTGCTCGAGGCGGCCAAGCTCCTCGACCTCGAGCCCTACCTCGACCGCAAGCCGAAGGCGCTCTCGGGCGGCCAGCGTCAGCGCGTCGCCATGGGCCGCGCCATCGTGCGTCAGCCCCAGGTGTTCCTCATGGACGAGCCGCTGTCGAACCTCGACGCCAAGCTGCGCGTGCAGACTCGCACCCAGATCGCCTCGCTGCAGCGCCGCCTCGGCGTCACGACGGTCTACGTCACGCACGACCAGACCGAGGCCCTCACGATGGGCGACCGCATTTGCGTGCTGAAAGACGGCGTGCTGCAGCAGGTCGGCACCCCGCGCGACCTCTACGAGACCCCGAACAACGTCTTCGTGGCTGGCTTCATCGGCTCGCCCGCGATGAACCTGTTCCCGGCCGAGGTCGCTGACGGCGGCGTGAAGTTCGGCACCGCGATCGCGCCGGTCGCGCGCGACGTGCTCTCGTCGACGAGCGAGAAGATCGTCACGGTCGGCGTGCGCCCCGAAGACCTGATCGTCATGACCGAGGGCAAAGGCCTGCCGGTCACGGTCGACATCGTCGAAGAGCTCGGCGCCGACGGCTATCTCTACGGCAACACCGAGGTCGACGGCCAGCGCGTCGACATCGTCGCGCGCGTCGACGGCCGCATCCACCCGAACAGCGGTGACACGGTCTACATCACGCCCGAGCCGAAGCATGTGCACGTCTTCGACACGGCGTCGGGCCTGCGCCTCAACAAGGAGCCGGTCTCGCGCTGAGACTCTTCACCGTTCGACGGAGAGGGCGGGTGTGCTGATGAAGCGCACCCGCCCTCTCCGCATCCCGAATCTTTCCCGTCGACTGGAGCACGCCAGATGACCGCGTCTCTCACCATCACCTCGGCCGTGACCGACACCGCCCTGCTCGACCTGCCGTGGCACCTGCCGCTCGAGCTCTGGCCCGACGATTCGATCGCCTCGCTGCCGAAGGGCATCTCGCGCCACCTCGTGCGCTTCGTACACATGAGCGACTTCGTCGTCGCGGTGAAAGAGACCACCGAAGAGATGGCGCGCCGCGAGTACGACATGCTGCGCACCCTGCAGCGGCTCGACATTCCGTGCGTCGAGCCGGTGGCCGTGATCACCGGTCGCGTCAGTGCTGACGGCGAAGAGCTCATGCCTGTGCTCGTCACGCGCCACTTGCGGTTCTCGTTGCCCTACCGGGCGCTCTATTCGCAAACCCTGCGCCCCGACACGGCGACGCGGCTGGTGGATGCTCTCGCTCTGCTTCTCGTTCGCCTGCACATCATCGGCTTCTTCTGGGGCGACGTCTCGCTCTCGAACACGCTCTTTCGCCGCGACGCTGGCGCGTTCGCGGCCTACCTTGTCGATGCCGAGACGGGCCAGCTCTACGAGGGTGGGCTCTCGAACGGGCAGCGTGAGAATGATCTCGAGATCGCGCGCGTCAACATTGCCGGCGAACTGCTCGACCTCGAGGCTGGCGGGCGCCTCGACGAGAGCGTCGACGCGATCGAGACGAGCAACGGCATCATCGAGTCGTATCGCTCGCTCTGGAAAGAGCTCACCGGGTGGGAGTCGTTCGACCGGTCGGAACGCTGGCGCATCAACCAGCGCGTCGAGCGGCTCAACGCCCTCGGCTTCGACATCGAAGAGCTCGCGATCACGACCGACGGTGCGAGCACCGAGGTGCGCATTCGTCCGAAGGTCGTCGACGCCGGGCACCACACGCGGCGGCTCATCCGCCTCACGGGCATCGACGCGGGCGAGAACCAGGCTCGGCGCCTGCTCAACGACCTCGACGCCTACGCGGCATCCACCTACCCGGGAAGGGAGATGGACGAGGAAGAGGTCGCCCACGAATGGCTCGCGCGCGTGTTCGAGCCCGTCGTGCGCGCGATTCCGAAAGACCTGCGCGGCAAGCTCGAGACGCCGGAGATGTTCCATCAGCTGCTTGAGCACCGTTGGTACCTGTCGCAGAACGAGGCGCGGTCGATCCCGCTCGCTGAAGCGCTGAGCTCGTACATCGACACCGTGCTGCGGCACCGACGCGACGAGGCGACGGTCATCGCTCCGCCGACCGAGACCCTCTCACTGCCTCCGCTCGAGACGAGCGAGATCGAGATCGTCGAGGGCGACGACGAACCGACCGGCAGCTGGCACGACAAGGTCTAGGGGCCGCCGCCGCGCGCACCCGAGGGCTGAGCGCGGCGGTCGGCAGGGCATCCGGCGCTAGAGGTTCTTGACGGCCGTCAGCACTTTCGTGAGCGAGTCTTTCGCGTCGCCGAACAGCAGCGTCGTTTGGGATTCGTAGAGCAGGTCGTTCTCGATGCCCGCGAAGCCGGGGCGCATCGACCGCTTGAGAAAGACCACCTGGCGGGCCGCGGCGACATCGAGAATCGGCATGCCGTAGATCGGCGAGCCGGGGCTCGTCTTGGCTGCGGGGTTCACGACGTCGTTCGCACCCACCACGAGGGCGACGTCGGCGTTCTTGAACTGCGGGTTGACCTCGTCCATCTCGGCGAGCACCTCGTAGGGCACATTCGCCTCGGCCAGCAGCACGTTCAT
>DIUS01000094.1 GCA_002423075.1 Microbacteriaceae bacterium UBA6152 | reverse complement strand
AGCACTCCGCCACCGGGCTACAGTGAGCCTGTGCCCGAGAACCGTCTGTCGTCGTCGGGGCTCGCCCTCGCTGTGTCTGCCTACGGGCTGTGGGGCTTTCTGCCGATCTACTTCTTGCTGCTGAGCCCGAGCGGCGCGATCGAGATCGTCGCGTGGCGAGTCGTGCTCTCCCTCGTGTTCTGCCTCGTGCTGCTGGCGCTCACGCGAGCGTTCCCGGCCTTCGCCGCACTGCTGCGCGACCGGCGCATCATGCTGCTGAGTCTCATCGCCGGCATCCTCATCGCCATCAACTGGCTCGTCTACGTCTATGCGTCGACCAACGGCTTCGTGGTCGAGGCGGCCCTCGGCTACTTCATCAACCCGATCGTGTCGATCGCCCTCGGAGTGCTCTTCTTGCGTGAGCGGCTGCGCATCGGTCAGTGGGTGGCCGTCGGCATCAGTGTCGTGGCTGTTCTGGTGCTCGCCATCGGCTACGGCCAGCCGCCCTACATCTCGCTCGCTCTCGCCTTCTCGTTCGGCCTCTACGGCTTTCTCAAGAACCGCATGGGCGGGCGCGTCTCGGCGGTCGGCGGACTCACGCTCGAAACGGCCTGGCTGGTGCCCGCGGCGATCGGCGCCCTGCTGTGGGTGCAGCTCGCCGGGGGCGGGCTGACGGCCGGTTCAGAGGGCCTCGCGCACGGCGTGCTGCTGAGCCTCGCCGGAGTTGTCACCGCCGTGCCGCTGCTGCTCTTCGCGGCGGCCGCACGGCGACTGCCGCTCAGCGTGATGGGCTTCATCCAGTACTTCGCACCGCTGCTGCAATTCGTTTTCGGCGTCGTCGTGCTGCAGGAGCCCATGCCGCTCGAGCGCTGGATCGGCTTCGCCCTCGTCTGGCTCGCGCTCATCGTGCTGAGCACCGAGGCGGTCGTGCAGCGCCGCAAGGCGATCCGCGAGCGGCGCGCCCTCCCGCTCGACACGGCGCCGATCCAGACCCTCTAGTCAGGCGGGCCGACCTCGCCCAGAGCCGCGTCGAGTTCGCTCGCGAAACGCGCGGCATCGGCACTCGAGAACGGCAGCGGCGGGCGGAGCTTGAGCGAGGCGTTCTCGCGGCCCGACGCACTGATCAGGATGCGCCGTTGCCGCAGCGCGCTCACGAGGGCCACCGCGGTGCGAGAGTCGGGGGCGCCGCTGGTCGCATCGACGATGTCGACGGCCAGATACAGGCCGCTTCCGCGCGGAGCGCGCAACCGATCGTGGCGCGCAGCGAGCTCACGCAGCGAGGCGCGCAGTTCGGCGCCGATCCGCGCCGCATGCTGGGGAAGCTGCTCGTCGTGCAGAACGTCCCACGTCGCGCGCGCCGCGGCGACCGAGACAGGGGTTCCTGCGAACGTGTTGAAGTAGCGTTCGCGCTCGCCGAAGGCAGCCATGAGGTCGCGTCGGGCGACCACGCCCGCGACAGGCAGCCCATTGGCCATGGGTTTGCCGATCGTCACCAGGTCCGGATCCAGGCCGTGCCGCAGGAATCCCCAGAGCCCAGGTTCAGCTTCGGTCGCTCCGAGCCGCCCGAAGCCGGGCTGTACCTCGTCGGCGATCACGAGGCCGCCAGCGGCGTGCACGAGTGCCTGCACCTGCGCCAATGCGGCGCGAGTGCCCGGCGAGGGGGCGATGAAGCCGTCGCTCGCGAACGCGGTGTCGACGATCATGGCCGCGACACCGTGCCCGGTGGCCTGCACCTCGGCGATCGCGGTGCGGACATCCTGCAGCATCGCCGTTCCGTCGTCGGTCGGGGGGCGCACCGTGCGCACCCAGTCGGCCAGCGAATCGATTCCGCCGAGCGATGGTGAGATGGCCGCGATCTCGCTCGTCACCCCGTGGTAGGCGTTCTCGGTGACGATGATGCCGCGGTGGCCCGTCGCGCGCTTCGCCACACGCAGGGCGAGATCGTTGGCCTCTGAGCCGGTGCAGACGAGCGTGAGGGTGTCAAGCGCAGGCGGGAACGACGCGAGCAGCAGTTCGGCGTAGTCGATCAGCCCCTCATGCAGATAGCGCGTGTGGGTGTTGATCAGGGCCGCCTGCTCTGCGATCGCTGCGGTGACCCGGGGGTGCGCGTGGCCGACGGAGGGCACGTTGTTGTACACATCGAGATACTCGTGGCCCTCGCGCGTGTAGAGCTTGGTGCCTGATCCCCTGACGAATTCGAGCGGCTGATCGTAGAACAAGCGGTAGCCGGGAGAGAGCACTCGTTCGCGGCGGTCGATGAGCTCGCGCGTGCGGTGGTCGAGGCCGGCGCGGTGCTCGGGTCTGAAGTAGGTGGCCGGTCCGATCATCTCGGGTCTCCGATCATGGTCGGGATGCTGGCGCCGAGCTCGCGCAGATCGCGGGCTATGACCCGCAAGTTGCGGCTCGCGTAGCCCCGTACCGCCGGGTTCGATGCTGCGATGGCCGAGTTCAGGATGGCCCGCTGGGCCAATCGCAGCAGCACGAGCTGGGGCAGCAGCGCGCGCTCGACGTCGGTGAGAGGCTGCACTCGTTCGAACCCGGCGGCGTAGGCTCGCGCAGCCCCCCATGGTTCGGCCGTGGCCCGAGCGCTGCCGCGCGCGTACGAGGCGGCCACCGCGAGGTCGGCGACTCGAGGAGTGCGGCACATGTCGCCGAAGTCGAGAATGCCCGTCACCGTGAAGGGCTCGGCGCGCACGAGGATGTTGTCACCGTGCAGGTCGTTGTGTGCGAGTAGCGTCGGCAAGGTTCGAAGGTGGGCGAGCCCGTCGAGCTCGGTGCGGGCGAGCACGCTCGCCACCTCGCGGCGCACTGCGGGGTCGGCGATGGCGTCGATCCGCGGTGCGAACTCGTCGAAGCTCAGCAGGTTCCAGGGGGTCGACGCGCCCCGCAGCGGGGGCTGCGCCTCGTCGCCTACCGCGTCGATCGCGGCACCGAGCCGCGCATGCAGAGCGCCGAGCTTCTCGATGGCGTCGAGGGGCCTTGGCCGTGCGCCGAGCATCTCACCGTCGAGAAAGGTGAGAACGCGCAGCAATCGAGGTGCGCCCGACTCATCACGCACGCGTACGAGGGGCTCGGTGCTGAGCGAGGGCACGACGCGCTGCACGGGCAGTTCTGGAGCGGTGCGCGCAAGACCGTGCAGCACGGCGACCTGGTCGTGCAGCACCGACCATTCGTCGAGCGGGTGCGCGAACTTCGCGATGAGGCGACCGGTCGACGTCTGCAGGCGGAACGTGTCATCGCGCTCTGTCGCGAGGCGCTCGATCTGCACGATGTCGAGACCGTGACTGCGGGCGATGAGTGCCGCGGCGGCGCCTTCGGTGAGCGGCACGTACTCGGCAGTCAGTTGCATCGACGACGGCGCGGTCACGGTCACAGCCTATTGCCGAAGGGATAGTGTGCCCCTGTCCACTGGTCTCGGGAGGAACACCGTCATGAAGAGGTTCGTTGTCGCGTCGACGCTCGCCGCGACCTTCCTGCTCGTCGTGACTGGGTGCGCCGAGCCGCGACCGCTGCCAACGCCGACGCCGACCGCGACCGAGACTCTCGGACCGACCGGCGACGGCGTGCTGCGCATCGGGGCGCTGCTGACGACGCGCGGAGACACCTCGGGCATCAGTGCCGGCATGATCGCGGCGGTCGAGGTCGCCGTGCGAGACATCAACACCGCCGGCGGTGTGCTCGGCGTGCCGGTCGAGACGTTCTACCGCGACGCGGGCGCCGTCGACGACGACCGTCTCGAGTCGGGCTTCGCCGAGCTCGTGGAGCGCGGGGTCGACGTGGTGGTCGGGCCGTCGTCGCCCGCACTTCTGAAGCGACTGCTGCCGTTGGCCGACGCCGCCGGAGTCGCCGTGGTCGCGACGGCCGCGTCGAGCCCGACGGTGCGTGCTGCCGAGCCGGAGGGCGTACTTCTGCGCACGGTGCCCGCTGTCGACCGCGAGGCTGTCGCCATTATGCAGGCGCTCGTCGACGAGGGCGTCGAGACGGTCGCGCTCGTCGCGGCGTCGGATGCTCAAGGCCAGTCGGTCGTCGACGACGCCCGCGCTGCGGTGGTCTCGAGCTCGACCGTCATCGCCGCCGTCGAGCGGGCCGACTCGGCCACGAGCAGCGCGCGGCTCTCGTTCAGCCTCGCCGCTGGCGCGCCCGACGCCGTCGTGCTCGCCACGACGGGGCTCGCCGCCCCGCAGGTCGCCGAGATCGTCGACGCACTGCTGACGCGAGGGGTGCGGGGAGATCAACTGTGGTTCACCTCCGCGGCGGTCGTCGACTTCTCGTCTCTCGAATCCGGCGTGCTCGAGGGGGCGACGGCGGTGCGCGCCGGTGCCGAGGTCGACGAGCTGCTGGCCGGCCGGTTGCTGCAGTCAGACCCGCGGCTGCGGACTCAGCGATTCGCCCCTGAGACCTATGACGCGGTGGTGCTTGCCGCCCTCGCGGCGACGGTGGCGGGCGATGACGGCGGCACGTCCATCGCCCGTGCCGTCACGCAGGTCGCCAGCGGCGAGGTCGCGTGCGACAGTGTCGGACTCTGCCTCGACGCGCTCGCCCAGGGGCGCACGATCGACTTTGACGGCTACTCGGGAGAGCTCGGTCTCGATGACGCCGGCGACGTTGTCGCCGCCTCGTTGAGCCTCCTGCAGTACGACGCTGAGAATCGACCGCAGCCTGTCGGCATCGTCTCGCTCACGGAGTAGTAGGTTGCGGCAGGCGGCGACGGATTTCGTCGTGGTTTCTGGGCTGCGTGCGCGGAAACCGTCGTCTGCGCGACGCCGATCGTTCATTTCCTGGTGTTACAGGGATGTAACCCGAATGAGTTGTGAATGGAGTCTGAGCACCGTACGGTGACTAGCAGGCCGTGCTTCTGCGCGGCCTCTTCCTGAACACCTTTCCAACGCAAGGAGCAACATGAGCGTATTCACTTCCGGCTCAGGCCGCCGCTCTCGTTCTCTCTCGTCCTTCCTCGGTGGCATTGCCATCGTGGGAGCCAGCGCACTCGTTCTGAGTGGCTGCGCGACGACAGAGCCCGAAGAGCCGGCAGGTCCCGCCGAGGCACTGACTCTCAAGATCGGCACCATCCTCCCGCAGAGTGGCGCGCTGGCGTTCCTCGGCCCGCCGGAGGAGGCGGGCGTTGCTCTTGCTGTGCAAGAGATCAACGAAGCCGACCTCGGCATCACGGTCGAGGCCATCTACCGCGACTCGGGCGACACCACGACCGACACCGCGACCGTCTCGGTGACCGACCTGCTCTCGCAGGACGTCTCGGCCATCGTCGGTGCCGCATCGTCGGGTGTCTCGCTCACGGTCATCGACCAGATCGTCGCCGCGGGCGTCGTGCAGTTCTCGCCCGCCAACACCTCGCCGACGTTCACCACGTACGACGACGACGGACTGTACTGGCGCAACGCCCCCAGCGACCTGCTGCAGGGCGAGGTGCTCGGCAACCTGATCGCTGAAGAGGGTGCCGCGACGCTCGGCATGCTCGTCTTCAACGACGCCTACGGCACCGGCCTCGCCGGCGCGCTCGCGGCCACGTTCGAGGCCGCTGGTGGCGAGGTCGTCGCTGAGGAACTGTTCAACGAGGGCGACACGAGCTTCGACGCTCAGGTCTCCGCGCTGACCGCAGCCGCTCCCGACGCGATCGCCGTCATCACGTTCGACCAGGCCAAGGTTGTCGTTCCCGCGCTCGTGGGTGCCGGCTACCCCGGAGGCCAGCTCTACTTCGTCGACGGAAACCTCGCCGACTACAGCGCTGACTTCGAGGCCGGTCTCATCGAGGGCGCCAAGGGAACCCTGCCGGGTCTCGACATCTCGAGCCTGGGCAACTTCCAGGACCGTCTGCTCGAGGTTGACCCCGACCTCACGGAGTTCAGCTACGCGGCTGAGTCGTACGACGCGGTCATCCTGCTCGCGATCGCGGCACTCGCCGCCGGCTCTGTCGAGGGCGCGGACATCGCGTCGAAGCTGCAGGAGGTCTCCGGTGGTTCGGGCGATGGTGAGAAGTGCACCGACTTCGCGTCGTGCGCGCAGATCATCGCTGACGGCGGAGTCGTCGACTACGACGGCGCTTCCGGTCCGATCACGTTCGACGAGAACGGCGACCCGACCGAGGCGACCATCGGCATCTTCGAGTACCAGGCGGACAACACGTTCGTCCGCATCAACTAACACTCGTGAGTACTCGGAAGGGCCCCGACTTCGGTCGGGGCCCTTCCCCGTTGCGCGGCAGCACGCCCGCGGCGCAGACGTGCTGTGCCGGATGCTCGGCGCGCGGTCATCGCGCTGCGAGCATCCCGTGCATCCACGACAAGGGCCCCGCCGAGCCGTGTGGCTCTGCGGGGCCCTGTGCGGCCGTCTGGCGGGCTATTCCTGCCCGAGGGTGCCGAGGTAGAGGCCGATGACCTTCGGATCGTTCAGCAGCTCGCGACCGGTGCCGGTGTAGGCGTCGGTGCCCTGGTCGAGCACGTAGCCGCGGTCGCAGATCTGCAGGCAGCGTCGGGCGTTCTGCTCGACCATGATGGTCGTCACTCCCGCCCTGTTGATCTCTTTGACGCGCAGGAACGCTTCGTCTTGACGCACTGGCGACAGACCCGCGCTCGGCTCGTCGAGCAGAATCACTTCGGGGCTCATCATGAGCGCGCGGCTCATGGCCACCATCTGACGCTCACCGCCAGACAACGAGCCGGCCCTCTGGGCGAGCCGCTTGCCCAGCTCGGGGAAGATGTTGACCACGAAGGCGAGACGATCGTCGAGCTCCTTCGGCTTCTGGAAGAGCCCCATCTCGAGGTTCTCCTTGATCGTCAACGTCGGGAACACATTGTTGGTCTGCGGCACGAAGCCCACGCCCTTGGCCACGAGCTTGTTGGCCTTCAGGTTGGTGATGTCGTCGCCGTAGAGCGAGATGGAGCCCTCGCGCACCTTGACGAGACCGAAGATGGCCTTCAGCAGCGTCGACTTGCCGGCGCCGTTCGGGCCGATGATGCCGATGAGCTCGCCGTCGTAGGCGGTCAGCGAGCAGTCTTCGAGAATGTTGATACCCGGAAGGTAGCCAGCGGTCACCTTGTCGACATGCACGACGACATCGCGCGTCTCATCGGGCACGGCGGCCTCAGTGCTTGATGTCGTCGGCGTCGTCATCGGCCAGCTCCTTGATCGCGGTTATGACTCCGGTGTCGAGATCACCGAGGTCGCTGTCGTGGTGCGAGCCCAAGTAGGCGTCGATCACCGCAGGATTCGCCATGACCTCGTGGGGGTCGCCTTCGGCGACCACCTTGCCCTCGGCCATCACGACGACCCAGTCGGCGATGTGCCGCACCATGTGCATGTCGTGCTCGACGAAGAGCACCGTCATGCCCTCGGTCTTGAGGTTGAGGATGTGGTCGAGCAGTGATTGCGTGAGTGCCGGGTTGACCCCGGCCATCGGCTCATCGAGCATGACCAGCGTTGGCTGGCTCATGAGCGCACGAGCCATTTCGAGCAGCTTGCGCTGGCCGCCCGACAGACCGGCGGCGTAGTCGTCTTTCTTCTCGTCGAGCTTGAAACGCGCGAGCAGCTCAAGCGCTCGGGCCTCGATCTCGGCCTCCTGCTTGCGCCAGAACCACGGGAACAGCGCACGCGCCAGACTCTCGCCGCTCTGATCTTTCGCCCCGAGCTTCATGTTGTCGAGCACGGTCAGCAGCCCGAGCGCCTTGGTGAGCTGGAAGGTGCGCACCTGGCCCTTGCGGGCCACTTTGAAGGCGGGAATTCCCGAGATGCCCTGCCCGTCGAAGGTCCACTCGCCGGTGTCGGGCTTGTCGAAGCCCGTCAGCAGGTTGAAGAGCGTCGTCTTGCCGGCGCCGTTGGGGCCGATGAGCGCCGTGATGGCGCCCCGCGGAATCTCGAGGTGCTCGACATCGACGGCCGTCAAGCCGCCGAAGCTGCGCTTGATGTGATCGGCGACGATGATGGGGTCGACCTTCTTGACGCCGGGAGCTGCCTCACCGACGTGCAGGTCGACTGACTTGATCGGGGCGCCCTTGGCGCCAGCGCTACTTGACAAAGGCCAGCTCCTTCTTGTTCCCGAAGATTCCTTGTGGTCTGTAGATGACTATCAGCATGATCGCGAGACCCACCAGGATGAAGCGAAGCTGACCCGCCTGAACGTTCGACAGGAAGGGCAGCCAGCCGACCTCGACGGCGCGAGCGATGAAGCCCGAGAAGAACGAGAGCAGCACCCAGAAGATGACCGAGCCGATGATCGGGCCGAACACCGTCGCGGCACCGCCGAGCAGCAGGATGGCGTAGATGAAGAAGGTCAGCGACGTCTGATAATTCGACGGCACCACTGCGCGAGGCAGGATGAAGATCATGCCTGCCAGGGCGCCGAACACGCCGCCGATGACGAGCGACTGCATCTTGTAGAAGTAGACGTTCTTGCCGAGCGCGCGCACAGCATCCTCGTCTTCACGGATGCCCTTGATCACGCGACCCCAGGGGCTCTTGAACAGGCGCCACGTGATGAAGGCGGCCAGCGCGACGAGACCCCAGCCGAAGATACGCACCCACCAGTCGTAAGGGTTGTACACCCACGGGCCAAAGCCCAGCAGATCCCGCTCGTCGAAAAACAACAACAACGGGTTGAGGGCCGCGAAGCCTCCCTTGTATCCCTGCAGACCGTTGGCCGAGCCGGTCACCGCCACGAAGGTGTTGGTGGTGAACAGCAACCGCACGATCTCGGCGGCGGCGATCGTCACGATCGCGAGATAGTCCGCGCGCAATCGCAGAGTGGGTATGCCGAGGATGAGCGCGAAGATGATCGACGCGACGACCCCGGTCAGGATCGCGGCCCAGACCGGCCAGCCGAAGGTCAGCGTCGCGATGGCGAAGCCGTACGCACCCAGGGCCATAAAGCCCGCCTGACCGAAGTTCAGCAGGCCCGTGAAGCCGAAGTGGATCGCCAGGCCGAGAGCGGCGAGGGCGTAGGCCGCTGTCGTCGGAGAGATGATCTCCTGCGCGGCGTTGGAGATGAGAAGGATCCAGTCGATCATGGTCTGCCCCTAGCCGATTCGTTCTTTGCGTCCGAGGATTCCCTGGGGCCGCACGAGCAGCACCAGGATGAGGATCAGCAACGCTCCGACGTACTTCATGTCGGAGGGGATGATCAGGGTCGACAGCTCGACGAACATGCCGACGATCAGCGCACCGACGAGAGCGCCGAAGGCCGTTCCGAGCCCGCCGAGTGTCACGGCCGCGAACGTCAGGAGCAGGATCTGGAAGCCCATGTCCCAGCTGACACCCGGTCGGAAGTACGCCCACAGGATTCCCGAGAGGCCCGCGAGTGCACCCGCCATGATCCAGACGATGCGGATGACCCGGTCGACGTCGATGCCGCTCGCCGCCGCCAGTGAGGGGTTGTCGCTCACGGCGCGAGTCGCCTTGCCGATGCGCGTGCGCAAGAGGAAGTACCCGATGCCCAGCAGCACGACGACACTGATCGACATGCTGCCGACATCGATCCACGACAGGCCGAAGACTCCGATCGAGAAGGTTGTGTCGGTAGCTCCCGGAAGCTGCTGCGTGTCACCACCCACGAACAGCTGGAAGATGTAGCGAACCGCCAGCGAGAGGCCGATCGAGACGATCATCA